>JAQUOA010000002.1 GCA_028749215.1 Bacteroidota bacterium | reverse complement strand
GTAATATTGTTAAAGGCAATGGGCAAGCCGCCCGTGACTAAATACTGAATGAACGGATACCGAAGCTCGTAGTTGATTAAACCGAATTTTGTTCCGTTCTTCACATTATAATTGTATCCGCGCAGAGGAAGCGCCGGCGCAAGGAACGCATAGTCATCAACATTGTTAATTGGAATACCCCCGTTTTCAAATTCACGGTTGATCCATCCTTCCGTCCCTCCGATAAAAAATCGCTGCGCATTTTTCCCGACACTCGCACCTCCGGAATAGCGCATCACGAATGAATAGTTACCCCAGAATTTCGTGTACGTGCGGTAATCGAATGTGTAGGTTTGAAAATCCAACGATGCCGATCCCAGTTTCGGGCTGATCATGGCGTTGATATTGTATCGGGTTCCATTGTTCGGCGCGGTATATCCCCACAGCGTATTGTCGTGAACATAACTGAGCGACGGAATGATTAACTCCCGGCTCTGCTGAGCATCGCTCACGTAATCAAGATTTTCTCGCAGCAAATTCATCCACCCTAATGTTCCTTCAAGGCGGTTGAATCTGTCTAAAGGCAGCGACGCAGAAATTCCGACACCCCACGTACGGAAACGAAATAACGAGACACCGCCGTTATTGGGATCTTGAATATATAAAAATCGCGCACTGTGGTACCCTTGAATACCCCAATCAATCAGGTCGGGTAAATAATAATACGCCAGCACATAGTCGCTGTTCTTCAAGTCAAGAAGCAGGTTTGTCAGGAAATAAATTTGGTGGTCGCCAAGCATATCGCTGAACGCCATCATGGTCGTTCCCTGCACGCCGTAGAATGTGCTGAAGGCGGCATTGCCGTAAATAATATCGGGCGAAAAATTTAATTTATACTTGTTGACGATGAAGTTGCTGTCCTCATCCAAATTATTGGTAACGGCGATATCTTTTTCTTTCCCCGGTGTATAATAGGTCTGTTCATGTTCGCGTGCGGCTTCATCGGAAAAGACATAGTTATTGAAATCGATGTGAACGTTCTCCCCATACACGCTGGCGGTATCCTGCGCTGAAGCGGTTAAATTTTTTACGGCAGCAGAATCAACACTCTTTTGTGCAAGAAGTCTCTGGCGTTTAATGTATTCTGTCGGTTCAAGTTCTGCAGTCGTCAATTTTCTTTCGAAGGGTGTTTTAAGAAGGAAAATATCGAATCCGGCATGAGTCAACGACGAAAATGCCAGCTTGTTCCCATCGGCCGAAAGTGAAAGTTGATACACACCGGTGATAGAATTCGTAATCGGCCTGTCTTCACCCGTGCGAAGATTCCGTTCATACACATTGCTAATGCCGTTCCTGTCCGAGACGTAAAGCATTTTTGTTCCATCCGGAGAGAACACAGGCGCTGTTTCGTCGCTTCCATCGTAAGCGATAACACGCTTAATGGCTTTCGTAGATAGATCCATGGAATAGATATCGAGTTGGGAATAATCGAACCGCGCCATTCTAAAATTTTCCGGATGGTACAGCGGATTGACGAAATCGCGCCGATCTGACGCAAAGTACACCGTCTTTCCATCAGGCGAAAACACAGGGTCGGAATCGGAAAAAATATCGTCCGTCAGATTAGTTAGCTGTTTGGTTTTCAAATCGTACAAATAAATATCGGATTGATACGACGTGTTCCCCACAAAAACGATCTTATCTTCCTTCTTAGACCAGTCGACTGAAAAAATTCCATCCAGATCGAACTCCAATTTTTCTTCGTCGCCGCTGGCAACATCAATAATGTAGACGGCATCATGCTCGCCGCTTTTCACCGCCAGTGCAATTTTCTTCCCGTCGGGCGACCACGACATCCCTGGCGTAAGCAGATGCAGCTCCTCAAAATTTTTCGTCCGCTGTCCGTCAACTATTTTCTTAATTTTATTATCGATTGTCGAAATCACAAACACGTCAAAATAATCATCCCGATCCGAAATGAAGGCAATCTTGTCGCCTTGCGGAGAAATTGCCGGGCTGGTGTTATAAAAATTATTTTCTTTTACGTGATTGGTAACCCGTGTGGCGAAATCCGCAGGGTCATCACGTTTTGCCACATCGGGCCAGTACATCACCTTTTGTTCTTTCTGCCAGCGCTCGGAAAGCTCGCTCACCGTCAGCCCTATTGCCGACTTGAATCCGGCATCGAGACTGCGCGCCCCTTTCACGCGGTGCAGTACTTCGGCAATTTTTTGGTCGCCGTACTTGTTGGCGATATAAAACCATACCGATTGCCCGCCGCGGTACGCAAAGTATCCGCCAAGATATTCAATCGGCGGAAGGTACGTGTGGATGGTTGCATCTCGCATGAACATATCGGAATTAATATCCCATTTCAGCGCTTCGTATTCCGCCAGGCCTTCATTCATCCACGCCGGAAGCTGGATACGAATGTTGTTTGAAATAATTGACTGAATAGATCCGCCGTAAAACATGTCGTTGAGCACCGCATGCACAAGTTCATGGTGAATGACGTGGCGGAACAGACGGTAACTTCCTTCATACGGAAGCACGACGCGGTTCTTAAACAATTCCGTGACACCTCCGATTCCCTCTTCTAAATATTCACCCACCACATTGGTTTGCTGGAAATCGTTGTGGGAATTGTACACCATAATCGGAACGCGGTTGTTGAGCTGATAGCGAAATGATTTGCTGATAGAAGTGTACGCAGATTCTGCGGCAGCGGCAGTGAAGTTTGCAATCTTTTCTCCGCCTTGGTAGAAATAAATATCAAAGTGATCGGTCTGGATGTACGACCAATTGAAGTGTTTATACTGAACTTTATTTTTGCCGAAGTTTCCTTCTTGTGCAAAAACAATGTTCATCACCATCAACAACGCGATCACCACTGCTTTTTTCATAAGCTCCTCATCAATAACTCTTCCTTATATGAACACCGCAGCAAAAAAATTAGTGCCGGCGCCGTTTAGACTTTTTCTTCTCTGTAATAGAAATATCAATTTCTGCGGGGACAAAATCAATCTTTCGGCGTTCGGGATCGACTTTGGCAACCTTTACAATTATCGAATCACCCAGGCGGTAGCGCTGCCCCTTTCGTTCACCAATGAGCGCATACTGTTTTTCATCGTACGAATAAAAATCACCGTCCATATCGCGCACATGCAGCAATCCTTCCACCAGCAGATCGTTGATCTCGATAAAAATGCCGAATTGCATCACGCCGGAAATAATTCCTTCAAATTCATCTCCAATGTGCTGTTTCATGTACTCCACCTGCATCACCTTCACCGATTCGCGTTCAGCCTCGGCGGCAACGCGCTCGCGGTCCGAACAATGCTTGCACCACTCTTTCAATCGCTTCGCATAATATTCTTTTCTCGACTCGCTGATGCCGCGGCTGTACTCATCCAGCAAGCGATGCACCAGCAAATCCGGGTACCGGCGAATAGGCGAAGTAAAGTGCGTGTAATGATCGAACGCTAATCCATAATGACCGATATTATCAGGCGAATAGATCGCTTTTGCCATGCTTCGAAGCGCCACTTCGTTAATCAAATTTTCTTCTTTTGTACCTTTAACGCTTTCAAGAAGTTTCTGCAATTCTTTAGACGATGCAGAGCCGGTAATGTTTAATGGATGGCCTAACTGCTGCACAAATTGTGAAAGAGAGCGCAATTTGTCGGGGTCCGGTACATCGTGAACACGGTACACAAACGGCTGAATTTCATTTTTCTTCTTTACGGGAGAAATATGCTGTGCGACCGTTTGATTTGCCAGCAGCATACACTCTTCAACCAGTTGATGACTTTTCAATCTTTTCTTTATTAGAATTTCCACCGGCTTTCCTTTTTCGTCGTACCGAAATTTCGCTTCGGGGGAATCAAAATCAACACTGCCGTTCTTCATCCTTTTCTTGCGCAGCGTGCTTGCCAGCGTCCACAACAAGGTTAACTCTGCACTAAAGTCTCCTTTTTTATCGTCAAGAATTTTTTCAACTTCCTCATAGGTGAAGCGCCGTTTGGAATTGATGACGCTTCGTGCAAAGGAGTGCTCTTTCACTTTTCCGGTAGCGGTTATGGTCATCATGCACGAGTACGCATAGCGGTCAACATTCGGCATTAAACTGCAGAGTGCATTGGAAAGTTTTTCGGGAAGCATGGGAACGACCTGGTTGGCCAAGTACACACTCGTGCCGCGGGCATATGCCTCCTTGTCAAGCTCCGTTCCTTCTTTCACGTACGCGCTCACATCCGCAATATGGACTCCAAGCTGATAGGTTGAATCATCCAGTTTCTCAATCGACAACGCATCGTCAAAATCTTTTGCATCGTGCGGATCGATGGTGACAATAATTTTTTTCCGTAAGTCGAGGCGCTTTTTTATTTCTTCCTGCGGCAGTGTATTCGGAATACCGGCAACTTCATGCTCTACATTTTTAGGAAACGATGTCGGCAAGCGGAACGCTTTAATCACCGACTGCAGTTCCACAAACGGATCGCCGGCCTTCCCCAGCACCGAAATTACTTTACCCTCAGGGTTCCTCGCCGGATCATTCCATTCAAGCAATTCCACCAACACTTTATCCCCGGAACGAGCATCTTGTATAGCTTCACCTGCTACATAAATATCTCTCGGCATTTTTGCATCGTCGGGCAGCACAAAATAGAAATTTTGACTTCGCTGCAGCGTACCCACAAACTCAGTTTGCGCGCGCTTAAGAACATTCACCACTTCTCCTTCAATGCGCTGTTCAATATTTTTTGTTTTCTTTTTAGCCGCCAATAATGCTACTTCAATAGTATCGCCGTTCAGTGCCGTGCTGTACGATTCCTTATCCACGTACACTTCTTCTCCTCCCTCTGTCGTTACAACAGCAAAGCCCTGTTTGTACATTGCAATGGTCCCCACAATTCCATGGGATGCAGTTTTTACACGATGGTATCCCCGATTTTTTGTCCACGCTAACTCACCCTTGTTCACCATTTTATGCAGAACATCGCGAAGCGTTTCGAATTCATAATCGGTGGTGATGTTCAATCGGCGTTTCAGCTGGCGTGATTTGAATCCTTCGTGAGGATGCTTATCGAGGTACGACAGTACTTTGGCGTGAAAATCGGAACGATTCATTGGATTCATTAAAAGGTGAAGCGATAATAAATGCGCGCGCCAAGCGTTGTGCGCGATTGAAGACTGTAGTCGTAACTTTCTGTTTTCTTTTCTACCTCAAGCATAAAATTACGTTTTTGCCTGTTGCCTAGAGGAACCTGGAGGCTGAAGTTCGTATTGTTGACATCGGAAAATACTTTTCCGCCGACATTGATGTACGTATCAAGAAATTCAGCGCCAATACGTATATCCGGATCAGCACCAACTTGGCGTACTTCGAATGATTTCACCAGGGGAATTTTGTTCTTCTGAACGAATCCCATGACATATCCCGATAACAGACTGTTGATCCACGTTCCGCCGATCGTCGATGCCAGCTGATCACTGATTCTGTTTCGGTCTTGGGCCGTTAACTCGTCTCGGAATTTTCCCGGTGTGCCTGGAGACGACGTCAGCAGGAACGAAATCGCATCATTTTCAACATCACCCGTACGTTCAGTTTCTTTTCCGCTTTGATCGATGATCTTGAGTCCTATTTTTAGAATTGGAATAGCACGTGTTCCCGAAATTTTCAACGTTACAACGACGCGGTCTTCTTTCGTTGCATTATCTTTATCCAGATGCGTTCCTTCGTAGGCTGCAAGAATATCAAGCTGGGGATTTTGCGGATCTCCGACAAATGTCATAGCTCCGCTTGCATTGAATTTCTTATAGAATGTATAATTCGATTCATTGCCGACATTGATCATGCCCTTCAATTGGACCCCATTCTCATCTTTTGTGAGAATCAATTTACCGTTCAGCTCGGCATACAATTCCTCATACGCGCCCGCATTTGCATTAAAAATCATGTTCACGCGAATAGCACCGCGGGTTTGAATTGTCAACCCGTAACCGAATCCATCTAAAAATGTTTTTTTAGATTTATGAAGAAGTGTGATTTGTTGAATCCGCTGTAATAACGATTGTACTACCGTAGTGTCAACAGCGGCCTTCGTAGTATCATCGACAAAATCGACAATATTAAAACTGGAAGAGGCAGAAGATAATGCCTGTTGTGTCGGGGGAAATGTGAGCGACCCTTGCTGAATGAAAACGACGCCGGTGATCCGCGAGCGGTCAAATGTGCCGTCAAATAGTAAGCTGTCACTGCTTGTTGAGGCAACGAGTGTTCCAAAAAATGATGAGGATGCTGTTTTTGACCGATCACTGAGAACAAGCAGTTCACCTTTTGCATGCAAATGATATTCTTCCGGAGCAAAACTTTTTAAAAGGATAAATCCACCAATAGCCATCTTACCATCAGAATAATCTGCCGCTGTATTGGTAATTATAAATTTGGGAAATGAAACTTTATTTTGATTAAACTCTACTGTACCGGCAGCTAAGTATGGTAAACCGTTCATTTCAAGAACAAAACCGCCGTTATCCAATTCAGCCGATCCTTGGAACAACGGTTCTGCGAGCGAACCGGTGATGTGAATTTTACTTCGAATAACTCCCGTCATCTCTTTAAGCTCGGGAATAAAAGGATCAAGAGCAGAGAGCTGCAAATTTGTTGAAGTAAGTGCCACATCCAACCCTTTGATAGTGGTACGGTTTTGCGCTGAACCAAATTGCAGATCAATGGGGACATTTCCTTTCAACTCCACATCGCGAACTGATGCGGTATCAGCACCATGCAAGATTTCAACATTCATCGCCGCAATGCGGTCAGCGTATTCAACGGTACCTCGAAGATATCCGAACAAAGATTTTTGGTACGAAAGATCATTCCCTTTTACTGTCACAACAAACTGCGGATCAGCCGCCGTTCCGGATAGTTTTGCATCTGCCTGAATTATCCCGCCTAATGCCATCATATTTTCCCTTGTATCAGGTGATGTTTGAAAATAATGGAGGTCTGAAAATTCGAAATTTGCAAGCGACGCAGCGACATTAATGGCTCCGTGAAAGCCGTAATGTCCTTTCACAGAAAGGGTTTGATCCCGGTGGGCAAGCAACGCAGAGTCAACGGAAATTCCTGTTTGATCCAATGTAGCGGCAATCGGTCCTTGATTTTCCAATTGGTACCCTTGGTACCGCATCATCAATTTTTTAACCTCCAATTTCTCTGCATCGTGATGCACAGCCATACTCCCTTCCAACCCAAACGAAATTGTCGTATCAACATCTGTATATGCTTTATAGGTGCCGGAGGAATCATTCATCGTGAAATCGAAGACAGGATTCTTTAAAACTGTCCGATTGACAGAAAGTTCATCCGCCTTCGACAGTAATTCAACTTTCAACGGAAGAGAATGCTTCCGCACTTGTTGAAGAATATCCTGAGTGTTGTATGCTACTGACACATTCCTGCCTTGAACAAGTGTTGAATCTTGCTCAATGGTCAAGCGCTCCAATTCCATTGTCCCCTGCAACGATGCTGAATGATTGTCCCCTTTCAAAATTCCCACAGCAGAACCTTTTGCATCAAACATCGGAAGCCGGAAAAATACCGAAACAGGCAATAGATTTTTTACATGCAGCGTGTATTGAACAGTGTTGAAGAGCGTATCCTTTAATCCCTCCGGTGTACCGGTGTTTTGTGAGATGACAAAACTCGAATCAACAATACGCCTCTGATACGTATAGACTTCGTTGAATTGATTAATGCTTGCTTGCAGGATGTGCAAAAACCCTTTTACCGTAAACACTCCTTCAAAATCACCATCCACAACCGGTGATTGCACCATAATACTCCGATGCCGTGTTGAATCCATCATCACATCAAGCCGTGCCCTGCTGCTGTCCATAGCATATTCTCTGAACATCGAAGGAAGCATGGTAACATTCGTACTGGAATTGCCATCAAAAACATTCAGCGCATCCGCCTCCCGCGTCAGATCGAACGACAAACGTGATGAGTAATAATCATCCTGCAAAATCGGCGCAAGATTTAATCCGCGCACTTTTGTTGAAACAGTGTAAGCCGGCACAGGATGCTGAAAATCCATCGTTCCGGTAGCCCGAATGTTGCCGTCGGGTGACATCAGCGCCAGGGATGCATCGACAATTTTTTCTTTCGCTTTCAGTTCAAGAGAAGCGGAAGAAACAGAAATTCCCCGGAAGGTTGAGGAATCAATTTCTACGCGGGCATGGGCATCGAGTTTGTCAATGGAAGTACCGCTTCCTTCGATGTACGCTTTCGTATTCAATCGCGATGCAAATTCCGATGCGGTAAATATTTTTTCCAGATTGACGGAAGTTCCTGCCAGTAGTCCTTTGTAATGGATATTGTCTTCCGTAATCAGCATTTCGCCGTCAACGGTAACCGTACCGGCTGCTGATTTCATTTTTGAGATGACCATAAAATCGAGCGGCTTACCAACAAATTGAAAATCCATCGCGAGCAGACCAAGCTGCGGATAATTTGGAATTCCAAAATACGGAAGCAGCTCGGCGACATCGGGCGAGTACACAAGGCTTTGCTTTGAGACAATATTCAATCGTAATTCTTTCGGATCATGAATATTGGAAATAGATCCGGTGAGATGAAGTGCGGTTTTGCCGAATACCGCTTCAAGTTTTTTTATGGTGAGCTGCTCAAATGTTCCTTGAAAAGTTCCGTCCAGTGTAACCGGACCGCGCAAAAAATATAATTCAGGAAGAAATGTTTGAATATCGCGCGAAGCAATTGTGGATGAGCTGAGTACCAGCCGTGTTTTAGTATCTTGAAATTCTTTGAGGTCTTTCACCGCAAAAAGATTCAATCCTGCAAGAGAGGCATCGCACGAAATATCAGAATGAGGCGTGCGGATTGTTAATGCTTTGAGACGGGTTGAATCTTTGGTGTAGACAAAATCTGCCGACAGCTTGTTTAAAATAAAATCTTCATTCGGCGAAAGTAAAGAGAGATTGCCGATGTGTACCCGCAATCTTTCGGATGAGTAATACCCATTCGCATCGACGTTGATACTTTTCAGACTCAGGTCGGAATAATTCATCACCTTCCTGCCATTAATCATGGTTGCAGAAGCAACATTTCCGGTAGAATCGACAAGAAAGAACTGAGCATTGGCCAACGAAATTTTCCGTACGTCAATTTTCCACGGCGACGGTGTCGAATCTTTTGGCGACGTTGCCATTGCAAGATGATCGGTATTCCAGCTCCCGTCCTTCCATCGGAATAAATGGACTGACGGATTTTCAATGCGGACAGAATCGATGCTGATTTTTTTATCCAAAAGAGTGTAGAGATCGAATTCAACGGCAATCTTCCCTGATTCTACAAACGGTGCATTATCAACATAGATCATAAGCGTATCAATGCTCAACCCGGTCACAATATTGCCGTGAATTTCTCCAATATATACAGAGGCATTCAGGTTTTTCTTCATAATTTCATACACCGTCGAACGAAGATTTTTACGGAACAAACCGGTTTGGGTATAGCCGGCAAGGATTGCCAGCAGCAGAACAATGGTTAGAATTGAATACAAAAATATTTTTGAAACTTTTTTCGTCATTACTTACTTTTTGAAAACCGGCGTACGATAGTATCCACAATGTTTGATGTAGAACGATCAGGCACAAATTCAATCGTGCGCACTGTACCTCCGGCGCGCTCAACAACATCTCTGCCGACAATGGTTTCTTTTGTATAGTCGGCTCCTTTTACCAGCACATCGGGGACAATTGACGAAATAAGTTCGAGCGGGGTATCTTCAGTAAATAAACATACCGCATCAACACAGACAAGCTGCGAGAGAACAAATGCGCGGTCATGTTCATTCACTATTGGACGAAGCGGGCCTTTAATTCGTTTCACCGAAGCATCGGTGTTTACGCCAACGACAAGAATATGGCCAAGTTTTTTTGCCGAGGTCAAATATTCGACATGCCCGCGGTGAAGAATGTCAAACACACCATTAGTAAACACGACGGTTTTACCTTGCTGCTTCCATTGATTTCTTTTTTCAACTAATTCCGAATGAGTATATACATTGCCCATTTTTTACCCGAGAATGGTTGAACGTAAGATGGCAGGATCAATCGGAACGATACCAACTTCACCGCAGACAATACCGCCGGCATAATTTGCCAGCGATGCAGCTTCCTGCATGGTAGCACCCCCTGCGAGCATGGCCGTGAGCGTGGCAATAACGGTATCACCCGCGCCGGAAACATCCGCGACGTGACGAGCGCGGGTAGGAATATGTGTGACACTGCCTGATTTTTCGAACACGCTCATTCCTTTTTCGCCGCGGGTAAGGAGGACATTTTGAGCATTCAGTTTTTCGAGAAGTGTTTTCCCAGCGGCAACAACATCATCGTCTGTTTGCAATCGCCGGCCCAGCGCTTCTTCTGTCTCTTTTTTATTCGGTTTGAACACCGTCACATTTTTGTACTCAAAGAAATTATTAAACTTCGGGTCGATGGTGATGACGGTATTTGTTTTTCGTGCAAGCTCCGTTATCCGGTGGATCAACTCTTTCACCACCACCCCTTTATTGTAATCTTCAATGATGATTCCGTCTATGGCACTGATATTTTTTTCCAGGATGCTGATAATCTTGTTTTGGATTTCACCGCCGATATCTTTTTTCTCTTCACTGTCAATTCGCACAACATGCTGGCTGTGTGCAATAACACGAGTCTTTACGGTCGTTGGACGCGACGGATCAGTGACGATACCTTCTGAAGAAGTATTTTCTTTCTCAAGATACAGACGCAGCTCTTTTCCGTTATTATCATTTCCCACAACACCAATTAACAATGCCTTTGCGCCAAGAGATGTAATGTTATTGGCAACGTTTGCCGCTCCCCCCAGCCGCGTCGATTCGCTCTCTACTTCCACTACGGGAACCGGTGCTTCAGGTGAAATGCGTGAAACGGTCCCCCACACATAGCGGTCAATCATCACATCGCCGATGATAGCAACGCGTTTATTTTTTACAGTTTTGAGTAATTGGTCTATTCGTTGAGGTGTAAAAGTGGTCATCGTTCCTATATTTTTTATGCTACAATAATAAAATATAGCCAATAAATGAGCGAGTATCAATTCAAGTAATGAGCATCACAACTCAATTTATTTGTACATAAACCTCACAGGTTTTAGAAACCTGTGAGGTTTAAATTGTGACTCTGTCTATATTCGGCTTTCAATTCATCGGTGAAATAAATATACACGTCTCAAGCAGCACGATATTAGATTACAATAAAAATAAAAAACCCCGCATTGTGCGGGGTTTTCAAAGATTTTCCTTTGGGTAAAATTACTTCAACAACAGCATCTTTTTGGTTTGTGAGAAACCATTGGATGTCGTTAAAGTGTAGATATACATGCCGGCAGCAAGATTTTTTGCATCAAAATCTACGGAGTATGCACCGGCTGTATAATTACCGGTAGCAAGTGTTGCCACTTCTTTGCCTAACACGTCATATACTTTTAAGCTGACAGATGCAGAATTTGCCAATGTAAACTTAATCTTAGTTGACGGGTTGAACGGATTGGGATAGTTTTGAGCAAGAGTATAATTTGTTGCAACAATACCATCCTCACGCTGAACCGATGATGTCTTTGGTCCTACAAAGCGTTGAATATTATACATTCCAGCTTTTGCCCCAAACATTACAACATACACTGTATCTCCATTGGTTGAAGTTGATACACCTCTCGGACGAAGAGCAGCACTATCTGCAGTTGTAAAACTATTCAACCCATTCCATTTTATACTGTCTTTGATTGCATTGGTAGTAGGATTCCACAAATACCAAGTATGAGAACTATAAGAAGTTTTTAAGTTCCCATATCTGTTCGGTAAATCATTGCCTGAACCGGCTGATGCCCAAATTAAATCACTTTTTCCACTGCGAGCAATAGCTTCACAATCAAAGCCTTTCAGTAATGTATCAATTGTTGTAAACCCTCCTAATGGGTCACCCGTATATCGAATAATACTGTGTGAAGTGTATCCTGCGTAATAGACTTTATCTCCCGCTCTTGAACAAGTAAGTGTGCGAGAAAAAAATCGAGTGGTATCAGTAACATTAGCTAACTTGGCACCGGTATTGTCAAACATTTGCAGAGGGCCTTGATTATTAAAAACTGGACCAACAAATATATCTCCCAAAAGATCAGCAGCTGCGGCTGTGGTACCATTGGTATACGTTGCCACAATTTTTTTAATTACAGCACCGGTTTTATAGTTTAGAAGATATATGTTGTTGAACCAACAAAACAAGATATTACCGTCAGGAGTAGTAGAAAGTCCCCGTCCACTATTTCCTTTATACAACGTATCAGTTACTCCAGCTCCGCTTAGTATTTTTAAAGGTGAAAAAGATACTGGTGTTCCATCCGGTTTCCAAATATTCAGACGCAAAAAAGCTTTTGTTACATTTGTTGACGGATCTGTTATGCTGTCTCCTTTAAGGTATGTATTGTAATTGACGGTCCACACATTACCAGTTGGATCTACCGCTACACCATGAAGTCCATTTCCTGAAACAATCAATAGACTATCAGCCGCATTCTTGGTGAACGTAGAGTCGTACACATACTGCGCTGATGCTACTGACACGGCTATCAGAAAAACTGCAGCAAGAAGAAAAATTTTTTTCATTTGTTACCTCCTGTTATTATTAACTTATATGTGGATTATGTGACGCTTTGTTTCTTATTGACCGTAATATGGTGCGGTGACTTTTCCTAACATATCAATTTTAAATAATCCTGTCGGCCGGCTTGTTGATGATGCTTTCACTCGAACAGCGTACAAATATGAATCGTTTCCCCATGCCAGATATTGACAATTTGGGCCAACCAAACTATTGTACAAAGGCTGTACGGATTTATCCGTTGCAACAACATAAATTCCGGCAGGTGCATCTGTCCCAGCGTATAAATTTCCTTGACTGTCAAATGTAATACCAAATACTATATTCGTTTTATTTCCAACTGTCGCAGAAAGATCGAAATATTTTACAGCTGTTCCCAAGCTGGTGTCAGCAGTGTTCATTGGAATTTGGTACACCGCCTTCGTTGAATCGGTTGATGATTCATTGCTAACGTAGAGCGCGCCATTAAAGACGCGCACAGAATGAATGATTCCTGGGAAGGGGAATTTTTTGACGTTTTTTAGTGAATCTATTCTCAATATTCCACCATCCGATGTATTTCCGGCTGCCCACATAACTCTTTGCTGATCATAATCAAAATCTTCAATATTAATAGGCAAAGCTGCCGCTGGAAATGATGCTGTAAAGATATTCATACTTCCGTTCACAGTGTTCCGTGAAACGAGTCTGTTTGCACGCCGCGCTGCATAGAGAGAATCCCCTCGGAATTTTAATCCGCTAAAATATGACTCGGTTCCCTTGGTCGCAAACTGCAAACTTCCTCCACCCGATGACAATTGATAAATACCGTCACTTACCCCTGCGCTCGTCACGACCGAAACAAATAAATCTCCGTTCTTGTTGAATGTGATTGCATTCGGTACCTGTTTTGCCGTATCGATATCTTTGATAAGAGTCATGACAGACCGGATGCTGACATATTTAAGGTCGGAAAACTTATCTGAACCATCAATTGAAACCCTGACTCGAATTGAGTCTTGGATAATCAAAGGAGCTAAAAGTTTAATTTGCGTAGCCGTTATCGAAGACAGTGATACTTTGGTGCTATTAAAGAAGACATGAACCTTTGATGTATCAGTCCCAAAATTTGTTCCATTGATGAGAATGGTTGTTAAGCCGCCTAAAATATACGGAGCATTTTCAGGTACTATCGTGGTTACATTCGGCGGCCCGCCAAAACTAGTATTAGGATTATACACACTTGACGGTGCATCTTTTGTACAACTTGAGATCGCAAGAAGAAGCACCCCAAGAAGTGCCGTAAAAAGTCGTAGTGTTTTCATACAATTATCTTCGCAAGATTAAATTAGAAATACATTTGTATTGCAAATCGATTGACGGTTCCAAAAATTCCATAGGGCGTGTAGGCGTAATCCAATCCTACGCCGAATCCTTCAATCGTTTGTTGAACACCAATCCCCGCCGTAAAATTATGTTCATCATAACCAAACATATATCCTGCCCGAAGCGAGAATGTTTTCATAAAAACATATTCACCGCCAAGGTTAACGGTTTCCGGATAATCGCGTGCATTGTTGGCATCAACAGAAACTAAGAACGGATCAGCAGTCTGTTCTTCTGAAATAAAATCCATGGCATTGACCGAAACACCAATGCGAAACATCAACGGCAGTTGAAAACCTTCGCGCTGATATTTGACCTCTTTGGAAAAATTTTTTACGCTCATGGCAAAATTTAAACTCTTAAAACCTGTTTTATAGAACATCCCAAAATCAAATGACAGTACTTCCACTCTATTCTTTGTTGCAATAGGATTTCTGTTGGCATCAATAGTGTTGAAACCTTCTCCCAAGTCTTGCATATTGTACGCTACGCGTCCCCCCACAGAAAACTTATCGCTTAACGATCGGGCGTAACCGATCCCTAATGATAACGCTGCTGGAGAAAATGTACCCATGTCCATATAGCCGTCGGCATTATCGGCAAAGACTGTTCGCGGTATGGCACCATAATCCACGGATTGAAATGTAATGCCGAACACCCCGTAATCATTGTTCGGTGTTGCGATCGCCACACTGCCGTAGATCTGTTTGATATCGGCGATCCATTGCGTGCTTCCAAATTCTGCGTGTGCCGATGAGTGCAAACGCGCTAATCCTGCAGGGTTGAAGAACAATGCCGACGATGTTCCTTCCACCGACGTCACTGCTTCTCCCATTGCCACAGCCCGGGGATCGGTTGCAACGTTTAAAAATTTCAAACCCGTTTGAGCAAGTTTGTTATTTTGCGCGACAGCCAAGGCTGTAACGCCCGCGAGAAGGAAAAGAGTACAATATTTTTTCATAGTAACCTGCCTATTGAGAGACACTTATTTCAGAATATCGATACCGGAAACAGCAAACGAAATATTTTTCAACTGAACAGATATTTTTGCCGATTTCAACGTATCAAGCACCGCCGGGCCAGAGTAGCTGTTCCAGTGTAAGATTATTTGTATATACATTTGCCTGCTGCAAGAATCAGGACGGATACTGGGGGCGTATGAATACAGAGTATTTGAAGCAAACGATCTCGGCTGCGTGCGTACGCTGTCCTTTCCGAATGTTTGTATCGTTCCGTCGAGTCTTCCAAATTGAAAATACGTATAATGGGCACTGTCAAGTTTCATTGAATCCGGATTTGAAGATACACTCGCCGATATGGTCAACAGCGGATTTTTCCCAGATTCGATATTTGAAATATTGTACATGGTCGGAATAAGCCATACTGTATCGGCTATGCTGGCGGTGGTAATGGTGGCATCGAAATTACAGCCCCCATCGGCCGCGGCAAAATTTGTGATGCCTGCCGATTGCTTGGCCCATATCGTACTGGAATACGGTTTCCACACAGCATCATATTTGTCCGAGGAAGTTGATTTGACACAGGAAGAACAAAAGAGGCTGATTCCTGCAAGAAATAATACGACGAGTAAATTTTTCATACGCAAGTCCAAACTTTTTTACCGGATGACAACAAATTTATGGATGCTTCGTTCACCTTTGGGTGTCTCGATCACGGCAATGTAAATGCCGCTCACAATAATTTGATTAGACGATGTCGTTAAATTATAATCCTGTGACCCTGTTTCGTTGGTATGATCGAGCGTTTTGATCAATTCACCCAATTCGGAATAAATTTTTATGGTACAAATTCCAGGAATATTTTTGAACACAATTTTATCCTGCTGACCGGGAAATAATAAATTTCGCGCATCGGCTCCCAGGTTATACGGATTCGGTACAATCCTGATATTAGATTTCACCAGCGCCAATGAAGCACCTAACCGGCGATAAGCGGGGGTGTACGTCTGAGTATAATACCGACTGCTCGTTAATCTGCCAAGCGGCGTGTTTCCAACACCGGTATTATCCGACGCTTTACCGATTGACGCTATGTAATAATAGTACGCAACATCAAATCTGCCCAAGGTATCATCGTATGAGGTCGCACTAGCGGGGCCTTCCCAAATTTTATAATAGGTGCTGTCGTACTGTGCAGAAGCCCGCCATATTTCCCATCCGTCAATTTTAGGATCATTTGGAACCAACCATTCCATATGGATTTTATTTGCTCTGCTGAAGATATTGACAGTTGTTGGAGGCGGAGGCGGTTGAGAAATATTCCAGCCGCTTTGGTAATTCGCAAGCGCTCGTCTCACCGATTGAAACAGTGAATCTTTTCCTGTAAACACCCAATCATTTTTAGATTTTGTAACTCCATTAAACGTAATTGGTGCAGACGAACTTGCTTTGAAGGCTCTTCCAATTTGGATCGATGCATCACGGGATAAACCAGCTGCAAGCTCGGCGACAACAATATGAATACTCTCCGATGGTGCGATAGTGTAAGGACCGTAACCAACTGCCATTGATTGACCGCCTGAATTACCTAAAGAGGGATCACCAGTTGTTGGAGTCAATAGATCGGCATGGCGAGGTATTACATGGCCTTTGGTGATCATCGCCCATTGCCCGTCCATGGCAGCCGGATTATACTGGTCAATACTTCCGGCACTTACATATTGTCCATCCGATCCTTCGTACGAAGTTGTTGACGGCTGCTTAGTATCATCTGAGGTATCGCTTGGAGATTTGTCTGCGTGGAGCGTTGCCCATCCTACAAATTGGTACGCACCCAATCTTCCAACGGTATCGCCGGCAACGTGTCCTGTGGCCTGTTTAAATATTGGTCCCCCAATATTATCATATCCTCCGGTGAATCCCGGATAATACCCATGCCAAGCAAATCCAACACGCAGATCGTTATTATCGGTATTGGTCGAAAAATATTTTGCCGGACCGGGGTTCGTCGTATCGCCGCGGAAATCAGTCACTAAATTTTTCCCATACGCGACAGGATCTCCAATGACCGGCTGTACATCCCTATTGATTCCATACCGATTTAAAAAATAGACGTACACATTGTTCAAGGTTGCATTTGCCCGTTTGGTTCCCTTATCGTCAATTAATCCGGTATTGGTAAAGGTGTAATCGTACACGATGTAATTGTCATGGTATGGCTGTCCGAAGGCAATAATTTTTCTATGCATCGTCAAACCAATTGGCGTGTTGTCAACATTATCAATCATTCGATCCCATTTCATTGTGGGATCGACGTCATCATTTTCAACCAAGGTGTTGTACGTCTGCACGCCGTCAACATATACCAGTGGAGGATCGTACTTGCTGGTCATTTTGAAAAGAACAGGAAAAGTTTCGCCGGCATAACTGCCTGCGGTTGGACGCGGGCCAACGTGCACTATTTTATGAACAAAAGTTCCCTTTGCATCGGTATAATTTGTTGTCCCAATCCAAATGGCCTTTGCCGCCTGCATATCTTGCGTACGATACAGGGCAGGCCACCGCAATCCATCCGCCTGATCGGCGGTTTTTCCGGTTCTTCCTGTTTCTATTTCAGAGCCATAATTTGAAAACAAATTATGAAGTGATCCTACTGTCATCCACTTGTATGTATTTGATTCTTGAGCAATTACAAATGATGGAAGCATTACCGCAGCAATAACAACGAAACGTTTATAATTCATAGTATCCTCATAATCACCGTTGCTTAAAATTCAAATGTTACTTTCAGTCCCCAAAAAATATCGCGGGGATTTAGAAATACCAGAAAATCCATGTTAGGCATATCGATATATGATTTATCATCAAGAATTTTTTTCATACGAGATGAACTCACTTCGGTCCAACCGCTCCCCTTGTTCTCCATATATCTCCCGGTAGACTTGTCCCAATAAATTGCCGTAGAAACAATATAATTTGCATCGGCGAGAGTTTTGACCGGTTCTATGTGAACATACGGTGCACCATCTTTTCGAACCTCTCCCGGTTGATCGCTGCCGGGAATGTTAATGTAGTTAAAGCGATCTTCTACAATTTCTTTCGGTAAGTGCAGCGATTGCCAATAGCTGTTTTCATCATCAACACTCGTAAATCCATAACCGCCGTCAGACGATCCTGTAAAATTTCTTATGTTGAAAATATTATTGATGTCGGCAAACAGCTGGACATTTGCGGCACCAAATTTAAAGTTTTTGCTCAACCGGATATTGGCGCCATACGTGTCTTTCCATTGAACATTATTTCTCACGTCCGGAAGCGAACTGCTTACATTTCCTGTCCATGTATCGTAAGCGCCCGAACTCCAATTTGTTGTCATATTCAATCGCCAATCGTTTAACAATCCTACGCCCCCTACTCCTACTTCGTTTTGCATATAGTCTGCCGGCGTAAAGAAATCGACACTCAGGCGGGCAAACGGTTGAGCAACCGGTTTTGTTTGGTATAGTTCGTCGGTATGAATTGCCTCGTAATTATTTTGATCGGTAATGCTTTGTGATATTTGGCGAAATCCGAACCGGCCGGTTGAACGTGCCATGTACGTATAATTAAGAAATCCGGTTATCCATTCACCGCGGTTGCGGGAAAGTGTTACTTCAAATCCGCGAATATCTTCATATGAATTCGGAGTCGACACCGTGTAATTAACCTTTGATCCCAGCACGGTGAGTTGTGTAATTTGATCTGAAACATTTTTATAATATCCCACAACACGAATGAGGTACTCCTCTAAGAGACTGTGTTCATACCCCAATTCGTACGCAATCGTTTTTGGCAAAGGATTATTTGGGTTGGCAATTCGGGAGACACTTTTACTGACCGGATCATGCCGTACCAAAAACAAATCTTCCGGCTGAGGCATGGAACGGAAATGGCCGTAATTGAAAAAGAGTTTTGCATAGTCAGTGATCGGGAATGCGATGCCAAGGCGGGGACTGAATGTGACATTCTTTTCAACGCGTGTGCGGACCAACAGCTTATCGAGATTTAACGACTGACCGCCAAACAGCGAATTGTCATAGGGGTTATAAATATACCAATCGCCGTTCGGATTCGAGACATCCATGCGGACTCCAAAATTCGCTACCATCCCCTCATATTCAAATTTATCCTGCGCATACAGTGAAGCGCGGTAGGGATAGGTGGTCCACTGTGAAACAGTTTTGGAACCGCTCACGCTGTTGACCGATGCGTAGTTCGAGTTATTCATGGAAAGTACAAGTTCAACACCGGTTTTAATCTGATTGTATCTATTTACCTGACTGTTAAAATCCACTTTTACCGTGGTGTTAGAAATCCTGCTGGTATCGCGCGACCCGCTTTGACCGTACTTGTTGGTAAAGCTTGGGGTGAAGAAGTAATCATTATTTTGCTGCATATAGCCGAATGGTTCTTCATCAACGTAATAGCCGTTGCCAAAAAGAACACGCTTTGTTGTATCACGAGCTCTGCCAGGATTGGTGTCGTACTTAAATCCTACGTAATTGACGCTTGCTTCATAAAATGTCTCTGCTGAAAGAAGTTGTGTAACCTTGCCTCCGAGGCTGGTCATTTTTACTGTCGATGGAGCATAATAATCATTGGTGTAAATTTGAAGATCGCCATAGTTGGCTTTATTTAAACTTGTCGCAATATCTCCTGCTGTCTGCATCAATCCGGAATTACCCGAATTATTATCCGTTGTCCCTAACTGCTGACCCATCATCCCCTGCACGGCTAGTTTGAGCGTAGTCGTAATATCAGAAGTGAACTTGACTTGACCGTTATAGTCTTCGTACGCTTCGCGTGAAAGAGGAATCATGTACATACTTTTTTGCTGGCGGTACGATGCAAAGAAACGAAGATTGCCAAGCATGGAGCTGACGAATGGAACGGGGCCGCCGAAACCTGCATCAACATCATAATCAGGTTTTGTAATATCGCCTTGTTTTCTATGCATGTATTTAAATAATTGCTGCGCCGCTTCCGGAGTTAAATCATTCCTTGGATCGTTGTCGGCAAGTGAAGCTTGCGAGATTGCATTCCAACCGACAAACGGTCTGTACTGCTGACGCGTCCACTTATCCCACGCGCCTGGATCTGTGCCTGTTCCTGTCCCCGTAAATGCCACGGCGGGGTCTAGAAAAGGACGCATGAAGTACGAATTAGAATTGTAAATTGAACCGCCGAAATTTTTTGCCGTCGGCGGGCTCAACCGCGCAGTTGCGGAAAATGTATACAACGTCGGACTTCCATCCTTCGTGATCACATTCACCACTCCGGATCGGATGTTTCCGTACTCAGCATTGAACCCTCCGGTCTGTACTTGTATATCTTGAACTGAACTTAAGCTGATGGCGGAGTACGGTTTATTGTTTCGTTCATCCCGCAGCGTCAGCCCGTCAACAATAAATGCTGTCTGGTCAGCATTGTTTGACCCGCGGATGACCAGCCCTGCCTGCACGCCTGCCTGCAATCCAACCACGCCGCTGATTGTCGTGACAGGAAGGCTTTCAATTTCTTTTGATGAGATATTCGCCACACTTGTTGCCACATCTTTTTGCACCACCGGCCGCTGAGCAATGACGACAACTTCTTCGCCTTTTACAATTTCTTCATTTAAACGAAAATTCAATTCGGTGGTTTGATCGACGATGACGCGAACTTTTGTTTGTACAATAGCGGTATAACCAAGTGATGATGCTCGAACCGAATATTCTCCGGGAGGCACATTCACAATGGCAAAAAAACCATCCGGATCGGTTGAAGCACCCGATGTCGTTCCAACAATCAACACATTAACGCCAAGCAGACGTTCGCCGGTCTGCACGTTTGTGACAATACCGGAAATTTTGCCGGTCGTTCCGGCAATGAGAAATGCACACAGAAAAATGCTGAGAAGCAGAGACAGAGTAGCAATACGTTTCACGGATTCATCTCCTTTAACAAAAAGGATTGTTGATTTCGAGGGTCAATGATCATCGTTGTACTTTCTACTCAGCAGGGTGGGATCGTTACTTGTAGAAAAGCGCCTTCTGCACAATAGAAAGCTATAAAAATAGTACATGAGTGTAACAAAAATTTAATGATAACACAACAGAAAAAATTTCAGGATGTTGCATAAATATTCATTGTTACTTTTGTAAAACCATCTTTTTTGTTTCGGAAAAATTGCCTGAAATTATGCGATAAATGTAAACTCCGCTTGCTAATTGCTCGGCACGGAACGGCACCGTGTAAGTGCCTGCAGGCATGGATTCATTCACCAATGTTGCCACTTCACTTCCAAGCACGTTGTAAATTTTCAGCACGGTGAAATTGCTTTCAGTCAGCGAAAAGCGAATGTTGGTCTCCGGATTAAACGGATTCGGATAATTCTGACTCAACTCAAATTTCATCGGCACCTCAGCAAACTCATCCGCCGAAACAACTGTTTTTGTTTTAAATCCGAAAATAGGCGACCACAAACTTGCGCCGACGGCGTTTGCTGCGTTGACCCTCCATCGGTAGATCGTGGATGACTTCAGATTTCGAACCGTAAAATTCGTATCAGCCAACATCGTCGTGTCCAGGACATTGACAATGAAATCTGTTGTTGTGGAAATTTGAAAACGATACGTCTGTGATGCACCGGCAGCGTTCCATGTAAATTTCACACTATCGACCTCGAGGTTGAGTGAGGCATGCGCCGGAAATAATAACATCGGCGTTGCCGGGATTCCTGTGAAAAATTTTCTGGTAATAGAGTATGCTCCGTCGCCAACAAGATTTGTCCCTTTCACTTTCCAGTAATAGTATTGTTGCCCTGGTAAATTTGCCGCTTGCCATGTCGAATCAGAAAACGCGCCGGTGGTGACCAGCGGTGTTGTAAAACTTGAATCAGACGCTATCTGCACAATATAGCCGCTCGAACCTTCGGCATAATTCCAACCGACGTTGACTGTTGAAAGTTGATCGTGTGCATTATCTGCGGGATATGCTAACAAGGGTTGAACAGGAACGCCGGAAATTGACACAACCGTGCTTGCTGAGCTCTCGTTGTTATTTTTATCCAGTGCGGTAATAACAAAATTCTTTTCCGTTTTCTTTGATTGCAATGGATTGAAAAATTTCTGACTCGTCAGCCGTGCAATGTTTTGTGCATTATCAATCTCCGCTTGTGTTACAGTCGGTGTTGCTGTTTGATAAATCACATACATCGAAGCCGTATCATTGTCTGATGCTTTAGATGGAACATCCCACTGCAATTCGGCAATGGGAGAATTTCCGAAACGACCATAATGTGCGTTGAGCGGAGGATTTGGAGCCAGAGAATCTTTCCCGACAATTCGCGGAACCAACGCGGAATATTTGTATAAATCGTTTTTCAACGAATCGGTTAATCCGCCAAGATTGCCAGTTATGTTGTTTGTTGTGTAAAGAAAATTTCCTGCCACTGTTGTACCATCGGCACGATCAAACCTAATTTGATTACCAATTTCACCTGCCGGACCAAAACTGGAAGTATTGATTCTGTATGCGGCAAGCCCCGGAATAATTTGTATCCCGTTTGAAACTGAGTTCCACCAAGGAAGGAGTAATGTAAAATCTTGATTGCCTCCAATCCTCCAGTACAACTGTGGGGCAAGATAGTCGATATATTT
Organism: Bacteroidota bacterium; assembly: GCA_028749215.1. GTDB lineage: Bacteria > Bacteroidota > Ignavibacteria > UBA10030 > UBA8401 > JAQUOA01. The sequence goes on along the minus strand of JAQUOA010000002.1, from coordinate 17,191 downwards.
TCCCGCCATCCATGCAACCGGATCACAATACAATACGCTGTAATTATCATTGCCGATAATTCCTGATGGAACGCCATTCCTCCAAATTCCTGCTGGACTGATTCCCCACTTCACCCAAGGCTTTATCACTTGAATGCTGTCATAGACTTGCTTGAGGAGAAGATTGACATTATCTCTCCGCCAATCTCCACGATTCATAAATCCACGAGGATAATTTGCAAAAGTACTGTCGTCTTGAGTCGAAACTCCTTGCACATAAAAATAATCATCCATGTGAGCAGCGTCGATATCATACCGCCGCACAACATCGGAAATTACCTTGGAAACGTAATCGCGAACTTCCTTTAACCCGGGATCTAAAAATTTTACGCTGCCGACCTGCAATACCCAGTCCGGATGTGTTTTTGAAACATGGGTCGCCGCCGCTGCATAGTTGCCGGCAGATCGCTCAACTCTATATGGATTAAACCATGCATGCAATTCCATTCCTCGCTTATGTGCCTCTTCCACAGCAAATTGTAAAGGATCCCACAATGGATTCGGTGCAGTCCCCTGGCTTCCTGTCAACCAGTACGACCATGGATCATATGGAGATTGGTACATGGCGTCACATTCAGAGCGGATTTGAAAAATTGCAATATTAATTCCGGCGGCTGATAGTTGATCTAGAATAGAAATCAGTTGGGCTTGCTGTGCTGCAGGAGAGGCTGAATTTGAACTTGGCCAGTCAATGTTGGCAACGGTAGCGATCCATGCACCACGGGCTTCTCTTTTTAAAGGAAACACTTGTGAACATGCTGCGGAAAAAAAGAAAACAATCAGAAGGAAAGAGTGTATCAGTTTTTTCATAGGCATTCGCAAGGTCATGTGAGGCATTTTGCGGCTGTGGAAAGGTACGATGATATGGTACTAATTCCAAGAATAAATCTGAAAAGTTCAGAAGTGCTACGGAGAAAAGAGGCTGGATTATCTTTACAATTGTTTATGCCGGTAAAAAATAAAAAACCAACGCAAAAATAATATAGACGGAAATAAGCTGGACTCCTTCAAACCAATTACTTTCACCGTCGCTGTCTATTTGCTCTGTAATCAGTGCCGCAAGCGCAATCGCAAGAATCTCGATCGGCGTAAACACTAAATCCATCGGGCGCGGGCCAACGATACGGCTCAAAAATACGAGCACAGGTGCAACAAACAATGCCACTTGTACGCTGCTTCCGATCGCAATGCCAACGCTCAGATCCATTCTGTTTTTCATTGCTACCATAATCGCGGTGCTGTGTTCCGCTGCGTTGCCGATGATCGCTACAACAATCACTCCGACAAAGATGCTTGTCATTCCCATGGCGTGAGCGGCAAGTTCAACCGAACCGACGAGAATTTCGCTCATCCACGCAATGAACAATGTTGCACCGGCGAGTACCATTAAAGATTTTCTTGTACTCCACAAGCCGTGCTTTCCTTCATTCACTTCGGCTGCTTCAGCCGCTTCTCCCACAAAAAATTGTTTATGAGTCTTTAAAGAAAAAAGGAGGCTGAGCAGATAGGTAATTAACAGAACGACCGCAATCTCAAAACTGAGATCTGATTCACGGTGTGCTATATTGCTTCCGCCAAAATAGTGAAACAACGCCGGCGCAATCAGCCCGATGGAAGCGAGTGTGAGCACTGTCCCCATGGTGCGCGCACCGACGGGATTAAATCTCTGTACTTTGTGTTTTATTCCGCCGGCAAGAAATGCCGCACCCAGCACAAGAAGCAGGTTGCCAATGATGGAGCCGGTAATTGATGCCTTCACAACATCGTACAATCCTTTGTTGAGCGCCATGAGCGCTATAATTAATTCTGCGGCGTTGCCGAATGTGGCGTTCAACAAACCGCCGATCCCTTCGCCGGTTTTTTCTGCGAGATGTTCAGTTGCTTTGCCAAGCCATCCCGCCAGCGGCACGATTGAAAGACAGGAGAAAAGAAAAAGCACCGTTGGCGAAGAATGGAAAAAATATTCAGCCGCAACGGTGAGTGGAATAAATATAAGAAGCCAGTTAACCGAGGGTTTGAAAAATTGTTTCATGATTTTTTTGGGCATCAAAAATTTATACACTATTTTTGCAGGCGTTTCAATAGCTGAATTTGTCCTGCATGGTACACATCGTGCATTGCTATACCGGTGATGGTTTGTAAGTTGGTAAACTTGCTGCCAGCAGTATGTTTGATGAGATCAAAAGCGGAAAGTTTTTTCACTTCTTCAACAAGCAGGTAATGCATCTCTTCAAGCAAACGAACATCCTTCTTCCACTGTTCCTCTGTTCCATCGGGTGAACGTTTGAACCAGTTGCTTCCTTTCAATGGAAATGAACCGCGCTTCTCACCCGTTAATCGCCGGCGGACAGTGTACTTCCAGTACGCACAATGCACGACCACTTCCCAAATGTTGTGACGATTCGGTGAAGGCCTCCACAGAGCCTGTGTCAATGGTACGCCGCGAATTGAGCCGCGCAGATTTGTTCCATGCCACGACTGCTGATGGTAGGATTCTTCAAGCTGCCGGACGATTGCAGAAATGATGTCTGGAGATTTCATAGAAAGTGTTTACCGATAATACCAACTTTCTACACAAACCTCAACCGCACGTTGACAATCTCCGGCCTGTTGCCGGTCCGGACAGGAGGCCCCCATGAACCGGCGCCGCATGAAACATAAATGTGTGTGTTCATCTTTTTTTTGTATCCCCAGCTTACTTCGTAGACGCGGTTGGTAATAAAATTAAAAGGCCACAGCTGTCCGTGATGGGTATGCCCCGAAAGCTGAAGATCAATATTCGTCTCTGCCGGTTCTTCAAGATGAAACGGTTGATGATCGAGAACGATAGTGGGAAGATGATGTTGGGCGGATGAAAGAATGTCCTGAAGAGACTTCCGGTGTTTTCCATTCATTGATCGTGAACTCACATCTTCCCTTCCAATGACGGTAACGACATCGGAAATATTCACTGCTTCATCGCGCAGCACTGTAATGTCGTGTGCTCGTAAATATGCCACCGCCTGTTCGGCGTCCCCAAAGTACTCATGGTTGCCGGTCACAGCATAGGTTCCGTACTTGGATTTTATCGTGCGCAGAATTTCACCAAGATTATTCTTGATCACCTTTCCAATATCTTCATCAAAAACATCGCCGGGCAAAAGAACAATGTCGGGATTAAGTGAATTAATTTTATCAACAATATAACCAAGCCGATTTTTCCCCATGATGGTACCAAGGTGAATATCGGATACAACGGCAATATTCAATTCTTTTTGTGATGAATTTTTTCCTGGAGTAGCAAGGTGAAGGATCTTTATCCGCGGAAATCGTGCATTGATAAATCCTCCTGCCGTAATAAGAGAGGAGAGTGACAGAACAATAACTCCAGCCCACAAACTTGTTTGTTGATAGTGTTGGACGATGAAGGAGGGAAAGAATGGAATAAAGAAATTGATGACACGAAGAATATCAACCAGTGCAATGAACAGAAACAGATACACCATCTCCGCCAGCCACACGGCACCAATGTACACGATCACTTCGCTGAACAGTGACAAGGTAAACCGTTCGAGTATACGTCCGACAGGGAATGCCGAGGCCAAAAGAATTCCGGCCGCTAATATCCATCCTCTATATTCGGAAAGCAGAGCAAAAGCATTCCATCCTCTGAGAAAAATATACCAATGGATCACGGCATAGATCGTCAAGACGATGCTAAAAAAAATTATAAATTGACGTTTCATAGTGGTAGATAAGATTGATGATTTTTGTTCGGTGCTTTAGCGGCGTGCCGGCGTCAACTATGAGGCAAATGATGTCTCCGCTCCAAGAATGAGACGATCAATCAACAAAAATATTGTCGCAAGAGTATGACGTGGGGCGGGAAACTACTTCACGCGCAGTTTGCCTTCGATTGCTGCCAGCAAGAGTTCTTGATCGACAGGTTTAGAGAAGTAGAGATCTAATCCCATTCGCATTGCCGCACGAATAATTTTTTCATCTCTCTTTTTGCTCATGAAGAAAAATGGAATGTGCTGCATGGTGGAAAGTTCTTTGGTTTTTTCAAACAGTGAAAATCCGTCAAGCTTGCTTGAGAAAAAAATGATGTCGGTAAGAACGATGTTCGGAAATTGTTTGACCATGTATCGAAAAGCTTCTTCAACGTTTGCCGCGGCAAAAATTTGGTAATTCCGTTCTGTAAAGTATGTCGTCAATCCGGTGCGGTGGTCCTTATCTTCATCAACAATAAGGATGGTGGCTTTCGTCGGTGTTCCTTTTTTTGCTTCCTGTACTTTGCTTTCAGCAAGCTGATGTTCATCGCTCGAAATGCCGTACTTTTGACGCATCAGCTCAAGCACCTGCCGTTCATTTTGCGTCAACACTCCGTCCTTCCATGCAAGATGAAGTGCTTCAATGTAGGCTTCTGTTTTTACTTCACGTTCAATTTCAAAATGTTCTTTATTGGTGATATTAAAAATATCTCTCACCCGTTTTAATTCCTGTTCTTCTTCCGGTGTCACTTTCCCGTCGAACCATACTTCTTTCATCAACTCGCGGTACATAAAAAACGCCCCGTGCACGGATTGTTGCCCGGTCTGATCGGTGTGAGACGGAGATGTTGTCGAGCTAAGAATTTTTGCCGCTTCCTGTTGATGCTGCTGCATGAGCATGTCAATACGGTCAGAGTATGATTTTGCAAAGTAATTTTGAGGTTCAATTTTGTACACATCGGCAACGTAGTTTAAAGCACGTTTATAATCTTTATTGCGGATCATTTCATCAGCCGAAGCAAGTAACTGCGCCACTGCCGATTGTTTTTGTTCTTCAGACATTGCTACAGGATTCTCTTTCGCGGATGCCCCTTGTGCACGTTTCTGCATCATAATAATGCGCTCTTTAAAAGAACGTGCCAGTGCATTTTTTGGGTCGATCAAGAAGACAAAATCAATTTGTGTGAGAGCTTCTTCAAAACGGTTGTAGCGGAAAAATTCATCTGCTGCGCGAAGGTGCTTCGAGATCTTCTCTTTCTGCTCCTGAGCTTTTGTATTGACCTGCGGTTTGCTGCCGAACATAAATTCTCCTTCTTCACGTAAAAAGGACTCTTCGCATTAAAACTATTGAATGTTACGATGAAAGACAACAAAAAAAACCATCCCAATTCATCGGGATGGTTTTTTAGTTTCTACAATGAGAAATGGCTTAAAACCTATATCCCAGCGTTACATTGACCTGCGTCGTAGATTTTGATTCGTCCGTGCGAGAAGTATTCCCAGAGTATTGGTATTGGAAGGATTTAAATGAACCAAACGCTACAGCGGCATCAAGCACAACATTGCGTTGCAGAAGGATACCTGCACCGCCGGTGATCAATGTATGTCCATACGAGCTTGGATCATTTTTATACGGGGACGGTGTCATCGAGTAACCTCCTCGAACACGCACGTCGGTCTTTGGAATATCAAACTCGGCACCTACCCGGTAACTTGTCACCGCTCGAAAATTTTTTTGAAGGTCGATATTCCCTTTTTCCAAATCTGCATTATCTTTCCACTCTATTTGGGTCCAATCTGTGTGTTCAATATCTACAGCAAGAAGAAGTTGCGGTACAACATACCAAGAGAAACCTCCTCCAAGTGTCCAGGGAGAACTTATGCCATACTCGTTTGGTGTTTCAGGTGTAGAGTGCTGTGTATATGGTGACGTAATCCAACGACTGGCTGAAGAATCATAATATGGCTGCCAAGTCCCAGCATTGTCGAACACACTTTGTCCGGCGTAGCTGTATGTTTCTTTGATAGTAATAGACGTTGGTGATTTTGCAATTAAACCAACTCGAAAGACATCCGATCGATACATGGCACCAAAAGTCACACCGCCTCCGCTCAGGTCGCTGTGCAGGAAACTATCATAATAAAATTTATTAAAGCGAAGGTACGCAGAATCAATCGGCAAATTAGCAGAGGCATTATTAAACATATTTTTTGTATCTGCCTCTAGGTAATTACGTGTACTATTGTACGAACCATTCAAGACATTCAATGAAATACCGATGGAAATATTTTCCTCGACATCAATGGCACCGGAAAATGACCATTGACCTAAACGCCCGCTTTCCTTGAGCGTGCCGCTTTGATTTACATTGCCCTGAATGGCGGTGTATCCATAATTATTTGTAAGATTCGTATTAAACGGAACATCGTATCTTACATCTGAATCATACAGCGTTGGTATGATAGAACTTTGACTATTGAATCCATTGAATGAGACAACCGATGCGTAATTGACAAGACGGTTATAGCCGACAGCAAAGACCAAACTTCCGCGCTCCGTTGGGAAAGGGAAAACAAATCCTAAATTATCAAGAGATGTTGCCGCGGTATTGTCTGATGTTTTCGTCCCAAGATATGAAGCATCGTTAGTCAAACCGTAATTTGAAATTCCCCCGGTAAATTCTAATCTGCGCAGTTGTGCAAGTCCAGCTGGATTCCAGACGGCGGCACTGTAATCATCTGAAACTCCGATGTACGCATTACCCATTCCCATCGCTCGCGCACCCACTCCATCGCCGCGCTGTGAATAACGAAGTGCATCTTCCGTAAATTGCGAATACGAAACTGTCATGATAAAAAAAAGTGAAAGCCATATTTTCTGCAAGCTCTTCATACAAATCCTTCTCCAAGAAATATTATCGATGTCTATCACCATCATCTCGCGTTGAACCGCTGTCGCGAGTGCGTGATGTGCTATTGGTGTTTGATGTGGAATCTTTGGTTCGTCCGGTACTATTTGTTGTGGCAGACTGCTGCGTTTGCTTCGGCGGCGCAACAGTTGCTGCCGGCGAAGGTGTCGACGGCGACGTTCCTCCAACCGGAGTTGACGGTGGTGTGTACGTTGAAATTGGTTCTGACCGCCTTGTGCGATCATTAGCATCGCGTGTTGCGCCGGCAGTTCTAGTACGATCTTTAGTTTCAGTTTGTGTTGTTGCTGTCACGCTCGCTGCAGGCGGCAACCACCAGGGAAGAATATTATTCGGCCGGGGCCAGCCGTATTCAATTTCGGGAATATACCCCGGCGAAGCGTAAGGATCGTTCCATGCAATCGGATCGAGGGGAATACCATCATGCACTGTGTGAATTCCGTAATACTTTAAGTCGATGTACCGATCGTCAAGTTCCTCTCTTGAATGACACGAAAGGCAATGATTATAATTCTCAGATTGCACAACTTGAGTCTCCACAGTTTGCCGGCGTTCTTTTGTGTATTCCTGAGGTGTCATTAACTGCGTATAACATCCAGCAAAAATTATCACGCCAAACAAAACTGACGTGCATAATATTTTTTTTGTTGTGTTCATCGTTCGCTTCTCTTTCTTCCCCCTCCGCCAGAACTTTCACCGCCCCGCCCCCGACCACCGGTGTTGCTTGGTGGAGGTGAGTACGCCGGTTGTCTATTTTGTGTCGGTGGTGAATACGATTGTTCACGCCGTCCGCGTTGTCGTTCGGCAGGCTTTGCATCGCCACTATTATTTCGCCGCGCCGGTGGCGAGTATGCCGGTGAACTTTCTCTGCGCCGGTTATTCTGTCGAGCATCACCGCTTTTCGTCCCCTGAGTTGGACCGGAATCAACTCGTTGTCGCTCGCCCGGACGTACAGCGTTACCTGAATTTCTGGCTTCGTTATCCCGAGTACGTTGTTGTTCATTGTTTACCCGTTCCCACCATGGCACTTCAGCGCGCCGGCGTGTCGTAACCGGTTGTGCATCATTGTCTCTTGCTGTTTCTCTCACTCTCGGCGTTGGCGATGTTGTTGCTACGGCAGTTCCCGGAGAAGGAATTGACGGATTCGATCTGGTTCGACCATTCGGATTCGCAGCATCGCGTGACGGTCCATTATTTCTGATACGACCGGGGTTTGACGGCGGTGCATAAGCATATCCTGGTGTATGATAATAATAGTACGGGTACGGATTATAAAACGGATCATAGTACCAACTATGATACCAATACGGATGCGGATTGTAGCACCAATCATTATAATAGAAGGGTTGATGCCATCCGAAATTCCAATCATCGTAATACGAATAATAATAACCTGCTATCCACGACGGCTGATAGGTTGGATAGTAATAATTGAAGGACAATCTGAAACGCGACTGGCGATAATCATCATCAAGGTAGTAATTGTTGTTGATGGTAACATCTTTATCGGTCACCGTGGTATCCGATTCATCGGTGTAGGCGTATTGTTGATGATCGTTATCTAGGGTCGAAACTTCAGTATAGCATCCGGAAAAAATTAATCCACCGAACGCAGCAACACCAAGTAAATATTTTTTCAGCACAGATTTCATGGCGAACCTCCTCATCATTCTAGTACTATAAACATCACGCTTCACTGTATCATTCCCGTCTGTATTTTTAGACACCAAATGTATATTGCAGGATTAATCGACAAGAGTCAAGTTAAGCATCTTTCATCATCAAGATTACGAATGTCTTGGTTAAAAGGTGCGAATGTATTCCACCTTCAAAGTCCGATTTGCAAAAGTCACGTTATTTTGATTTTTTACGATGTTTTTAAGGTCAAACCCAAGCGTTAAACCGCTGGCAAGCGACCATCGAATTCCGGCATTCAAATATCCGTATCCTTTTCCATACGCATCATTGTTGTTGTCGTTGAATGCAAAATCGTATTCGGCAAGGAGAGATAATTCTTGTCCGAGTGATTTTTCCAATCCACAAAATACATCCATGTCTTTATCACCGTCTTTCTTTTCCATGCTCCAGTTCACACCTCCGTGGAAACTTAAGAAGCCGAGCATCGAATAATTTTTACTGGCGGCAATAAAAATTCCGCGCGATTTAATCGTGAAGCGCTCAAGGCTGTCGATGTATGTTTCTTTCCCCTGCGAATCAAAGCCGAAAGCGATTGCGGGCATCGCTACGGACTCTTCAAACAAACGGTACTTCAGCATCACACCGGGAAGTTTCTGCATACTGGCAGCATTTTTTCCGATGATACCAACACCACCGTAGGACACACCAAATGTTAACCGATCAAGGGCACCGGCATACAATCCAAACATCACTCCGCCATCCTGAAAGAAATTTGATTCGAACGAGAAGGCACCTCGTTTCAACAATCCGGCTGTCGGCGTATCTATAATATAGCGCGGCTCAATGGTTGAAGCATCGCCGGCGGTGTTTTGGGCGACCACCAATGATGTGAGTGAGCATACTAACAGACAAATGACAAAAAATTTTCTCATGGTCTTCCCTAAGATAGTGAAGTGAAAGAAGTTCAATACAAGATTGCGATTTTTCAAATCTTTTTCCATGTTGTTCCATCTTTACCGTCTTCAAGTACAATGCCCGCCGCTTTCAAGTCGTCACGGATTTTGTCTGAGATAGCAAAATTTTTGGTTTTGCGTGATTCTGTCCGAATGGCAATTATCAACTCCATCAACTGTGGTTCTACGGATTCGGTGTAAACGTTTTTATTTGGAAGCAGACCTAAAATTTTTTCACCATAATCTTCAAACAATAGATATGCACGACGTAAATTTTCTAATAAAGGGTTACCTCCGGGTTGTAACCACGTGTTGATTTTTGAAACCAATTCAAATAAAGCTGCTATTGCGCGCGGTGAATTAAAATCATCATCCATTGCTGCTTGTAATTCTGTTTCAATTTGTGTTAGTTCGTTCGTCCTGTCAAACATTTCAGGATTCTTTGCGATTTGTTGAAATTCAATCTCTTCTTTTAATTTATTAAACGTATTGCGCAATTTTTCAAATCCCTTCGCCGCTCCTTCCAATCCTTGCTCACTAAAATCTAACGTGCTGCGGTAATGACTTTGGAGAATAGCAAACCGTATCAGCAATGGATCGTATTTCTTGAAAGCATCTTTCAGCGTGATGAAGTTTCCGAGCGACTTCCCCATTTTTTTCCCGTACACCGTCACCAGATTATTGTGCACCCAGTATTTCACAAATTGGTGCCCCGTTGCGCATTCGCTCTGCGCGATCTCGCACTCATGATGAGGAAATTGATTATCCAGTCCACCGCCGTGAATGTCGAACGTTTCGCCGAGATACTTCATCGACATCGCCGAGCATTCAAGATGCCAGCCGGGAAATCCTTTGCCCCACGGAGAACTCCATTGCATAATGTGGTTCGGATCCGCTTTTTTCCACAACGCAAAGTCGGCGGGATTTCTCTTTTCTGATTTTACATCAACGCGCGTCCCGCTTTCAGCTTCTTCCAGAATTCTGCCGGAAAGTTTTCCGTACTCTTTGTCTTTCGTGACATCAAAATAAACCGAGCCATTCACTTCGTAGGCGAATCCTTTTGCAAGAAGGTTCTGTGCCATTTCAATCTGTTCAGGGATATGTCCGGTCGCTCTCGGTGAAATATCTGGACGCAAAATATTCAATGCGTCCATGTCGGCAAAATATTCGCGAGTATAAAGTTCAACCACCTGCATCGGATGCAATTTATCAGCACGCGCCTGCTTTGCAATTTTATCTTCGCCTTCATCGGCGTCATCCGTTAGATGTCCGACGTCGGTAATGTTTTGAACATATGTCACTTTATATTTTAGGTACTGTAAATACCGGAAAATGATGTCGAACGACACGTAACTTTTTGCGTGACCAAGATGCGACAGTCCGTACACCGTCGGGCCGCAGACATACATATTCACAATGTTATCATGAATCGGTTTGAATTCTTCTTTTTTTCGAGTTAGTGAGTTATAGATTTGAAGAGGCATGTTTAACTATTCCGAATTAACATAACACAATAAAGCTTTTGGATATTAGCTGTTTGCGTTTGGCTTTTTAGGTTTACCGATATTTATTTTTGAGATTAAGCTGTTTAACATTTTTTGTTCACTGGAAATCAACGAAAATATTTCCTTAAGCTCATCCTGATTTAACATTTTTAAATTTTGTGCTATAACTAATTGAGTCTCAACTTCAAACGATGAACCAATGGCTATTTCCAAAAAGCGTTTGAACTCTAACTCACTGTCACGACTTGCTCCTTCCGCAATATTTGAAGGAATGGAAACTGCGGCCCGTTGAACTTGGGACTTCAATCCGTATTTTTCCGTATCTGGCAATTTTGCTGTCAAAGCATATACTTTTGTTACGATTTCAATTGCCTGAATCCAAATTTTTAATTTTCTGAAGTCTCTCATCGTAATTCGCTAATTACCAATGGCTAACTTCCAACAGCTATTTAATACCCATTAACTCGCGGGCAGATTTTAGCCCTGCTTCTGTAATGTTTTCCCCGCTCAATAATTTTGCAACTTCTTTTATTCTCTCTTCGTTTTGCAGCAACCGCAATCTGGTTGATGTCTTTTTATTTGCTTCTGTCTTTTCAACGGAAAAATGTGTGTCCGCCAATCCTGCAATTTGCGGCAGATGGGTAATCGCAATAACCTGATGGTGTTTTGAAAGTTTTTTTAAGCTCAATCCGACGGCTTGTCCGATCCTTCCACTCACGCCCGTATCAATTTCATCAAAAATGAGGAGCGGTGTTTTATCGGAAGCCGCTAGTGCACCTTTCAGCGCAAGCATGATACGTGATACTTCACCGCCGGAAGCAACTTTGGCAAGCGGCTTAACATCCTCTCCCACATTCGTGGAAAGAAAAAATTCAACATGATCAATTCCCTTACTCGTTGCTTCAACAAAGCCATTGCCGCTTTTTACCACCGCCGTGTGAGCCGCGCCGTCCATTGGACGCTGTTGAATTATCGCTGAGAACTTTGCCTTTGCAATACCAAGTTCCGAAAGTGTTTCCAGAATTGCCTTTTCTAACTTCTTCGAGAAATCTTTTCGCTTTTGAGTAAGAGTCTCTGCTTTCTTTCCTGTTTCAGATTGCGCACCGGCAATTTCTTTCTCTAACTTGGCAATTTCTGATTCAAAATTTTCTGCAAATTTAAATTCCTCACCAATCTTCGCCCGGTACGCAATCAGGGCATGGAGTGTGCCGCCGTATTTTTTCTTCAACAGTGACAGCGCGCCAAGCCGCTCGCGTATTTCTTCGAGGCGTTCGGGATTAAATTCTATCCGGGAATGATAGCTCTGCACAAATTTCGAAAGTTCATCGACAATTACTTCAGCAGATTTTGCTTCGCTGACAGAATTTTCAAAAGAAGCATCAATACCGGATAGCTGTTCCAACGTCTTTCGCGCATTCACCAGTGCATCTCGCACAGAGCTTTCTGCTTCATATAATAGATGGTAAACACTGCTTGTCAACTCATTCAGCTTTTCGGAATTTTCCAAAATCTTCAATTCAGCTTCAAGCGCTTCTTCTTCATTTGCCTGTGGGCTGATTGCATCAATTTCTTTGATCTGAAAATCGAACAGCTGCTTCTTTGCTTTCAACTGCTCTTCTTGGTCCTGTAAATTTCTTTTCTTCGACGTCAAATCGACCAGCACTCGATACGACATGCGATACTCTTCAATCTCTTTCTGATAACCGCCGAAATCATCCAGAAAATCGATGTGCGTTTCTGCACGCAGCAATGATTGATGTTCATGCTGTCCGTGCAAATCAACAAGCACATCGCCGATTTCTTTTAACAGGGAGACGGAAACAGGAGAGTCGTTCACAAAACAGCGGCTTTGTCCTTTTGAATTTATCTCGCGGCGCACCACCATATCATCCGAAGCATCACTTTCATTATTTCTAAGGATCTCTTTCATTCGGTCGTTGCCTTGAACATCAAACACACCTTCAACAATTGCTTTCTCCGCGCCGGTGCGAATCATTTCAGTGCTGGCACGTTCACCAAGAAGTAACCCCAAAGCATCTATTAAGATAGATTTCCCTGCACCTGTTTCGCCTGTAATGATGGTAAGACCGCGAGAAAATTCGACCGAAATTTCTTCGATGAGTGCGTAGTTTTTAATGAGGAGAGTCTTCAGCATTGAGTCAAATTACGCTGAAAAATGGAGAGTTTCAACTTGAAGTAAGATTTTAAAATCTAATCGAGTCTTATTGAATTTCTTATTCCCCAAACGATACTTCAGGAATATCACTTAACATTCCCTGGTAAAAAGCCATACGAAAGAATTCGTCTAACCCTGCGTGAAGCTCTTCGTTGAATGTGTATGAGATGGAAGAATAATAATCCAGGAGGTCGTCGGCAGCAATACCAATCTTTGCTGATGCGGAAAGCGCTACTTTTGTTACATTGTTCTTCCCTTGGGCAAGAGATTCTGCGAGAAGTGCATTCAACTCAGGAATAAATTTATCATTGCGGCTCACACACAAAGTATGCACGAACGGAAGTTCCGTAATATCGGTCCATTCATCCACCACATCGATAAAGGGTCCATTCCATTTCGTTTTCAATACATCGTCTCCAACGGTTAAGGCTGAGTCGGAAGTTTTCAGCATGGATGGGATATCGCCTGCAACCGGTACAATTGATGGTGCTGCTTCATACTTTTCTGTCAACACAATACGGGCAAGAACGACTTCAGAAGCCGACGTAGTGTTCACCGCAAGGGACGAGATTGTTTTAATTTTTTCACGCAGATACAGTCGCACGATGTCGCTCATTCCGGAAGTCGCAGCACAGACCGCGGGATATACCACAAGATCGGAGCTGTTCAACGCAAAATCGATCGGATTAATAAAAGCGGCGTCGAGTTCGTTATTCATCAGCCGTTCAATATGTGCGGGAGCTGTATCAAATAAAAGTTCCGCTCGACTCGGAATCTTTTCTTCTGTCGAAACGGAACTTTGAAACATATCGTACAGCAGTTGATGATACAGATCTCGCAAGGCACCAATGCGAAATTGAGTCATACTCACTAATTGTTTCCGGTTTTTTGTCGGATCTGTTTTGCTGCAAGGCCGCGTAAATAATACAACCGGGCGCGGCGCACTCCGCCTTCTTTGACTTTTTCAATCTTTGCGATACGCGGAGAGTTGAGCGGGAAAATTCTTTCCACGCCGACACCGTCGGATACTTTACGCACGGTAAATGTTGCTCCCATTCCTTCGCCGCGGCGGCCGATAACCACTCCTTGAAATTGCTGAATACGTTCTTTGTCGCCTTCAACTACGCGCACATGAACATTCAATGTATCGCCGACTTTGAACTCTGGAACGTCGGCTTTCACGAATGCCGCTTCTACTAATTTTATCTTATCCATACCTACCTCGTTAATGTTGTCCCGTCAAAACGGGACGATGATTGATTGTGTATTGTTATTTTCTATTTTCAAATCCGTCATGGAAAATTTTAATCTCCACGACGTGCCGATGCATCTTATTTCAACAAATCTTTTCTTCGTTCTGCAGTTTTCTTTTTCCGCTGCTCTTCTTTCCACTTTGCCACTTCTTTGTGATCACCGCTCAGCAACACATCCGGAACTTTCATTCCGCGAAATTCAGGCGGACGAGTATAATACGGAGAATCCAGCAGCCCATCCTGAAACGAATCTGTCAATGCTGATTCCCCGTCGCTGATCACGCCGGGAATTAATCTCACCACAGCATCAGCAATAACCATCGCCGCTAATTCTCCGCCCGTCAACACATAATCACCGATGGATATTTCTTTTGTAATCAGCTCCTGACGAACTCTCTCATCGATTCCTTTATAGTGGCCGCAGAGAATGATGACATTTTTTTTCAGCGAAAATTGATTCGCCATTTTCTGATCGAATCGCTCGCCGTCTGCCGTCACGTAAATCACTTCATCATACGTGCGCTCACTCTTCAGCCACTCAATGCACTCGAAGATCGGTTCGGGTTTCAAGATCATTCCTGCGCCTCCGCCGTACGGAGGCTGGTCGATGATCTTATGTTTATCATGTGTAAAAGAACGAAGATCGTGGACGACAATTTCTGCCAACTGCTTTTGCTGTGCCCGCTTGATGATGCTTTCGTTGATTGGGCTCATCAACACCTGCGGCACGGCAGAAATAATGTCAATCCGAATACTCACAGCCTTCTTACTCTGCCATTTCACCGTCGAACAATCCTTCCGGAGGATGCACGACTATTTCTTTTCGTTTGATGTTTACCGATTGAATAATATCACCCGCCGCCGGCATTAAGACATCACCCTTTTTCGTGGCGACAGCATACAACGGATGAGCGGGATATTGCTGGACATCTTTCACTACTCCGAATTTTTTCCCTTGTTCATCCACCACGACACAACCGACAATTTCATCGTGAAAAAATTTTCCGCTTGGAAGTTTTTTTCTTTCGGATTCCACGACAAACAGATACTGACCGACCACTAATTCAGCCTGTGTCCTGTCATCGATCCCTTTCAACTTCACATACAATTCATCGCCGCGGTTTTTAACGCTTTCAATCTCATACACAACCACAGACGATTCATTCTTCCCCACAAAAAGCTTTGGAAGTTTTTTATACTCATCAAGACCGCGTGAGTATGAAAAAATTTTTACTTCACCACGCACCCCAAAAACTTTCCCTATTCGCGCAATGGCGCGAAGGCTCTCCGCTGTGTTAGTCTTCAACTTCCAGTATCGCTCGTTTTCCATTTTTTGCGGCAACAGCGCTCAACAAAACACGCATTGCTTGTGCTGTCCGCCCTTGCTTGCCAATAATTTTCCCGATATCGGGCTGGGCAACTTTGATCTTAAAGATAACCTTACCCTCTTTCTCCTCTTCTGCAATTTGGACAGAATCAGGATTGTCGACGAGTTGTTTGGCGATGAATTCGAGAAACTCACGCATATCTGCCTCCTATGACTGATGCCAGTCCGTCGCCGGGCTGGCGGGTGAGAAGCCTGAATGTTATCTTACTGTACCGCTATATCTTGTTACTGTAAGAATCGTGATGCGAAACTCGACTCAACATCTTCCGGAACTAGTTGCATAACCGTACTACACCGGTTGAAATCTGCACGTACTGCGTTACGCTTGTGCGGGAGCTTCCGCTGCCGGGGGCGCGGCAAGAGCTGCTGCAACTTTTTTCTTTGCCGCTTTGCGTCGTGTTTTGCGTTCTTTTTCTTTTTGAAGCTTCAACTCTTGTACTGCCTGCCATTTTTCAAATTCCAACGTAATGGTCGCTTCGTCTTTTCCTTTTTTCTTCAGGTACCATTTCAACATGATCCCTTTTCTGCTGAGGAGGTTGCGAACGGTATCTGTCGGGGTTGCACCGACTCCAAGCCAATACATGATGCGTGGTTCTTTCACATCGATGGTCATCGGATTGGTATTGGGATTGTAGGAACCGACGCGTTCTAAAAAACGGCCGTCGCGTTTGAAGCGCGAATCTGCCGCTACGATGCGGTAGATCGGCTGTTTCTTTTTTCCGCCGCGTTGAAGTCTTAATTTTACTGCCACTGTATTTCTCCTTTTTACTGCTATGAATATAGTAATTGATTTTGATTTAAACTCTTATCGTCCGAACCGCTGCCCCACCATATTGGCAAAGCTCTTCCCTTTGGTGAAATTACGCATCATTTTCTGCATTTGCGTAAACTGATTCAGCAGTTTGTTCACTTCCTGAATAGATGTCCCGCTTCCGTTGGCAATTCTTTTTCTTCGCGATCCGTTAATGATGCTCGGATTGTGCCGCTCTTCTTTCGTCATGGAAAGAATGATCGCTTCCACATACTTCAATTCTTTTTCATCCACATCGTTCACGTTCCCAAGCTTGCTCGCTCCGGGAATCATGGACATCACCTGACTCAGCGGCCCCATCTTTTTAATCTGCTGCAGCTGATCGTAAAAATCTTCCAGTGTGAACTGCGACTTGACGATCTTCTCTTGAAGCTTCTGAGCTTGTTTCTGATCGAATGTTTGCTGCGCTTTTTCTACTAGGGAAACAATATCGCCCATGCCGAGGATGCGCGATGCCATGCGATCCGGATAAAACTGTTCAAGTGCATCAAGCTTTTCACCAACGCCGACAAACTTAATCGGCTTCCCGACCACTGAACGAATGGAAAGTGCCGCGCCGCCTCGTGTATCGCCGTCAAGTTTGGTGAGAATAACACCGTCAAAATTCAGTCTGTCATTAAACGCCTTTGCAGTATTGACAGCATCCTGACCGATCATCGAATCGACAACGAAGAGAATTTCATTCGGCTTCACGGCGGATTTAATGTTCTCCACCTCTTGCATCATCTCTTCATCAATCGCTAAACGTCC
>JAQUOA010000098.1:6157-10040 GCA_028749215.1 Bacteroidota bacterium | reverse complement strand
TGTTCGATTGTGCAAACAGCAATCCGCCGACGCACATGATGACTGCTGTGAGAATAATTTTTTTCACTGTACCTTTTGTATTATTAAAGACCTGAGACACTTTTTAACAATCGCCGCACGTAGTTTTTGGAAGTAGAATTTGAGGCCGCATCGAGTTGTTCACTCACCAAACCAAACCGCCGCTCACGATTTTGAAACGATTCAATGGCTTCGTACAATTGTTTCCGGCGAAAATCAGGCCAGAGCGTATCGGTAACATACATCTCGGAATACGCCAGCTGCCACAATAAAAAATTACTGATTCGAAGTTCGCCGCTGGTACGCACCAGCAGGTCAGGATCGGGAACGCCTTTGGTGGAAAGATTTTTAGAAATAATTTCATCAGTAATCATATCCGGCCGCAATTTTCCTGATTTTACTTCTTCTGCGATCCGTTTCATGGCGTTTCCAATATCCCACCGTCCGCTGTAACTCAAAGCAAGAATCAGGGTCAGCCCGGTATTATTTTTTGTCAATTCTATGGAATCAAGAAATTCATCCTGAACATCCTGTGGCAATGCTGAAAAATCTCCTATCGTTTTCAGCCGCACATTATTCTTGTGAAGATTGTCGCACTCGTCTCGAAGAGAACTTAACAGCAACCGCATCAAGATAGAAACTTCGTCCTGCGGGCGTTTCCAGTTTTCGGTGGAAAAAGTATACAGCGTCAGAAACTTCACCCCTACTTGTCCGCATGCTTCAACGATGTCTCGGACTGAATTGACTCCTTCATGATGACCGGCAACACGCGGCAGTGCGCGTTTCTTCGCCCATCGTCCGTTGCCGTCCATAATCATGGCAATGTGCTGCGGAATCGGACCGTTCTTTTGAAGCTGCTCTTGAAGTTTTTTATCCAGGCCAGTCGTGCGGGCCATTCCCTTAGCCAAAACTTGTCCCCGTTTATTTGTAAAAAAAGGAACCTCTGCAAAAAATTAAACTTACCGGCCGGTAAGTTTAAAAATCTGCATAAAGATACTCTTTTATGGAGAGAGAATCAACGGTTTGAAATTTTTCAAACGAGTAAAGATCTCATTATATTAGACGTAATGAAAAACAAAATGGCTACAATTGTTATAGGGGCAGGCGCTGCGGGAATGATTGCCGCATGGCGAGCCGCTTCGCTTGGCGCAGAAGTTATCCTGCTTGAAAAAAACTCAAAACTAGGAATTAAAATCCTCATCTCCGGCGGCGGAAAATGCAATATTACCCATGGCGGTAATGTGGAAACGCTCCGTCAGCAATTCCAAATAAATGAAGCGAGATTTTTAAAGTATGCCTTCCATACCTTCACTAACACCGACCTGTTACAACAGTTGAAAGAATACGGTGTTGAAACGTACGAACGCGATAACGGAAAAGTTTTTCCGATGAGTCACAAAGCGGGAGACGTTGTGCATGCTCTCCGCCGCATGATGGAAAAAGCCGGCGTTGACATTCGTCTCAATTCATCCGTCACGGAAATCTTGAAAGATGAGTCAGGAATATACGGTGTGAAAGTCAATCAAGAAATTCTTGAAACCAAATCAGTGATTGTTGCCGTTGGCGGTACCTCGTTTCAAAAAACAGGCACAACGGGCGATGGGTATTCATGGGCGATGCAATTGGGACATGCACTTGTTCCAATTCGTCCCGCTCTTGCTCCCATTTTCCTTTTGCCAAAACCTCCTGCAGAATGGCAAGGAACGCCAATTCGCGATTGCCTGTTAATGGCAAAATCAAATACAACTACTATTTCGCAATGGGGCGGCGATATACTTTTTACTCACGTCGGTATTTCAGGGCCAGCAACGCTGGAAGTAAGTCGAAAAGCATACGTGGAATTTGAAAAGGGAAATCTCATCACCATGTGTGTAGATTTTTTTCCAGAACTCACTATCGAAGAAATAGATCAAAAGATTTTAACAGAAACAATGAAGAGCGGTGCAAAACAAACAGTGACGCTCATTGAGCAATTCGTTCCACAAAAGCTTGGACCGCATATCTTACAGCAAGCAAAAGTTAATGAAATAAAAAAACTTCACCAGCTTGGAAAACAAGAAAGACGATCGCTGAGTGAGACGCTAAAGAACTGCAGCATCGGCACAGTCAAAGAAATTCCACTGGACGGCGGTGAAGTGACAGCCGGCGGCATTGATTTACGTGAAGTCAAGCCGGCGACAATGGAATCAAAATTGGTAAAAGGTTTATTTTTCTGTGGAGAGATTTTAGATGTTGCCGGACCTGTCGGCGGATACAATTTACAGGCAGCTTTTTCTACGGGATTTGTTGCCGGAGAAAGCGCCTCAAAAATTTAATCGTTGAGTGAGCAGATATTGAACGACAGACACTCGGACTCTTCTTGCCTTGATTACCCATACATTTACTGCTACATTGACCATGCACTGAATAAAAAGGAATGTTTTGAGTAAGAAAATTAATATCGGTATTCTTGGCGGTGGACAATTGGCACGGATGTCAGCATTGGCTGCTTCACGCCTCGGTTTTGATGTTACCATTATGGAAAAAGAAATTCGGTCGCCCGCCGGTAAGCTGACGCACAATGAATTTGTCGGCTGGATTGACAGTGATACGCATTTAAAGAAATTTGCGGAACATTGCGATGTTATCACATTGGAAAATGAATTTGTTGATCACCATAAACTTGAGTTTCTTGAAAAACTCGGGAAAAAAGTTTTGCCATCGTCAACAACCATCGCCCTTATTCAGGATAAACTGCTTCAAAAAGAGACATTATCACAAAATGGAATTCCGGTCCCGCGCTTTATTGCCGTTGAACCGCACCATTCATTCAAAGAACTTTCTTCCATTGTCGGAAAACCATTCGTTCTTAAGTCCCGCAAAATGGGTTACGACGGGTACGGCAACGCATTGATTCGAACAGAAAAAGAATATGCAGAAGGGGTGAAACACTTATCAAATCGTCATACCAACTTAATGGCAGAATCGTTCATCAATTTTTCGATGGAACTTGCCGTCATGGTTGCGCGCACCAGGCGCGAAATAAAAGTATACCCCGTCGTTAAAACAATTCAGAAACATCACATTTGCCATACGGTGATTGCGCCGGCACCGATTTCAAAAAAGTTATTGCGTAAAGCAGAAGAGATCGCTGTAGAATCCGTGAAAGCGGTAAAAGGGTTTGGACTTTTCGGCGTTGAATTATTTTTATCGACTGACGAAACAATCATCGTCAATGAAATGGCGCCTCGCCCACATAATTCCGGACATTATACCATTGAAGCATGCACAACATCCCAATTTGAAAATCACATCCGCGCTGTTCTAGAGCTTCCTCTTGGATCAACGGAGATGACAAAACCATATGCGGTGATGATCAATCTGCTTGGCAAGAAACATCCGCAAAAATTGCGCAATTTTTATCAGGATGCATTGAAAGATCCAATGCTTCACGTGCATGTTTATGGAAAAGAATATTCACGCGAAGGGAGAAAAATGGGACACATAACAATTATCGGTGATGATCAAAATTATCTCTTGAAAAAAATAACTGCAACAGAAAAAAAGATCAGGTTATAATGAAAAAACCACTCGTCGGTATCATTATGGGAAGCGATTCGGATCTTCCAACTATGCAAGAAGCGGCAAACATCTTGGATGAATTCGGCATCGCGTATGAAATGAAAATTACGTCTGCACACCGCACTCCGAATTTTATGGCAGCCTATTCTTCATCGGCTCAAAAGCGAGGGTTAAAAGTTCTGATTGCAGGAGCCGGCGGTGCCGCACACTTACCCGGAATGTCCGCCTCCCATACTCCGCTTCCGGTCATTGGCGTGCCGATTAAAACAAAAGCATTGGATGGATTGGATTCGTTGCTTTCGAT
>JAQUOA010000098.1:0-6057 GCA_028749215.1 Bacteroidota bacterium | reverse complement strand
TTCCCCCCAAACATAAATACAAGCGGTCGCCATACACGTTTTGCCCAATACACTTCGCTGTGCGCTCCGTTCTTTTCGAGGTGATATTCAAAGTCTCTCCCTTTTTTATATCCCTTTTTTTTGAGGATAGCGGTCATACGCTTGTAACCGCTTAACAACTCTTTTTCACGCCCGCCGCAATCAAGATAAATCTTAATCTTTTTCTTTGCACCAGTGTCGCTGCGGATATCTTTTAAAGTTTTTTCGTTATCGTACCAAAACGATGTGGACATGCAGCCAATCATTCCAAACACGTTGGGATATTTCCATCCAAGAAGAAGCGAACTTAATGCACCCATAGACGAGCCCATCACTGCCGTATATTTTCTCTCCCGTTTGGTTCGATACGTGGAATCAATCAGTGGTTTAAGAACATCAACAATGAATTTCATGTAGGCTGTGCCAAGCGGTGAATCAGAATATTCAGGCAAACGATCGGGAGAGTTGTAAATCCCGACGATGATAATTTCTTCTATTTTATTTAACCGAATCAAACTATCAGTCACTTCATCAATACGCCAGTCGTTTCCGGTAAAAGATGTTGCAGGATCAAAAATGTTTTGCCCGTCGTGCATGTAGAGCACAGGATATCGGTTCGCTTTGTTTTTTTCGTACAACGGTGGGAGCCATACTATGACATCACGTTTGTATGCAAGACCGGCACCGGCAAGTCCTCGATGATATTTCACTTTGCCACGAATGGATTTTTCAGATCCGGAAGATAAAAGCTGTTTATTCCAGTAAATAGGACGGAGCATGATCGTGGTATCTTTTCTTACTTTAATGATTGTATTTGCAGGAATGATAGTACGGTCATAGATCGCTTGGTTCTGCCATGAGCCGCGAGTTAATTTAAATTCAATTACTTCCCCGCTGTCGAAGGATGCTTCAAATTTCCAGAGTGAATCATTTTGTTTGTTCAACGCAACAGCCGAAGGATTCCAATTTCCAAATTCTTTTTTATTCCCGGCGATAAAGATATTCAGACTGCTGTCCCTTCCGCTCTTCTCAGGGATCACCAAAATAGTAACGGTTTGATGCTGAGAATACACCAATGTGAAACAGGCAATGAAAGCAATGACAGAAAGAGAACGATGCATACTGAATTAAGTGAATTATAAAAAAATTACAATGTAATTACAAACCACCCCCACGTTGATCACGGTACGTGAATGTGACACTTTACAATAAAAAATCCGTCCCGCGGGTGCGAGACGGATCGGATATAGGAGGTAGTGCTTTCGTTTTTAGAGAGGAGGGAAAAACTTATTTATTCAACTCTGCAATAGAGGCATCGAGTAATGCTCTTACATACGCAGTGTTGTGAATACCTTTGCTTTTTTCGTTAACAACCTGCTGGAAATTCCAAAGAGCGCCAGCTTTGACGGCAGGAAGTATTCTCAATGGACTTGTTGACGAAGCATTGGCGACAGACCAAGTGGTGTCTGTACCATCGGTTGTCAAACTAACCCATGCAACTGCTTTACCGCTCTTCGGCAATGACCATTTCTTTGTAATTGTCGTATCCATCATCAACAAACCTAACTGGGTAATCTTTGCACCGATCTCGTCACGTACACCTTTCCATTTTGCACCGGTTGCGGTGATAGGATTGCTGGAGTGACAACCTGTATTATTGCAACCTGCAAAATTAAACGATTCGGTTGTTGATCCTTCAGGAGTGTAGCCAATCTTAAATGTATGTCCGCCACCTTTGTTTCCAATTGGTGTTGCCATGTGGCAATCTTCGCATCCAAGTCCTTTTGCGTCAACTTTATCTTTGTGCGGTGAGCTCGGATATGTTCCGCCAACAAACTCAAATCCGCCAAAGCCAAGTAATGTTTGAGATTGTTCACCTGAGACGTGATTGTTCCAGCGTGATGTATAAATTTTGGCTGTATCTGTTGCTGCGGCATTCGGATCAGGCTGCCATGAATACGGAGCAGATGTTAAGAATGTTGAAGTCATGCGCGGTTGATGGCATTTCACGCACAAATTTGATTCGCCCGTACTGTTCCAAACCTTTGTCGTTTGATTCTTTAGCAAGGTGTAAATGTTTACTTGGTTATTATCTCTTACAGAGAAATCACCTCGTTTATGTGGTGAATGGCAAGTAAAGCAACCAACGGGTGAAGAATTCGGATATCCTTGTTTCACCATTGGGCCAGATGGAGAGTTGATGTTGAACGTTTCGTTTGCAAAACCGTTGTTGTAACGTTCAAAGAATCCTTCGTTGGTATGACATCCTGCACATTGTGTCGTGTTACGATCGTAATTACCAAGTTCACGATGTCCCGACATTTCATACTGAACTTTCTTGGTTACAACACGATATGTCGTATCGTAATCAGCAGTGTGGCATGTTTGGCAACGTAAGCTGTCTTTAAATCCTTCGAAGTACACAAATCCTGCATTCTGTCCTGCAGGTCCCTGTGAACCATCTTTACCTGCCGGTCCGGCTGGACCTTCGCAGGCTTGTAAAGCAAAGAAACTTAGTGCGATTAAAACAGTTAAAAGATATTTCACTGTGATAACGCTCCTTTCATTGATGAAGATTATTATTTCGTTTTTATTAAAATGACTTACCGTCATTGTGTTGTGATAAGTCAACTCTTGCCGCTAATCAATCCTGCCATTGATGTGTTTTGCTGGATTGATGATTGCCATATTTGCATCGATAACAGCAGAATGGCATTTGACACACTCTGTTGAAACAATTGCACTTATTGTCGGATGACCAGATTTTGGAAAAGCTTTTTCCGCCAATATAGTTTTTGTCACATCTCCATGACATGTTCCGCATTGAACCGCTGTGGCAGTCGTATCAGTCCATGTCATTGTTTGAGCATTTCCGTTTTTGAAATTTCCATGGCAATACGTATTGGCACATGTGCCAGTAGTATTGTTATAGACCGCGTTAGCTTTATAAAAAATTGATGTCGAATCGAATCGCACTTCTGCGTGAGGAGTTGTATCAATATGTCCTGCGTCCGTCATTTTGGACGGAACAACATGACACGTTGTGCACGCAACTACAGCACCCAATGTTCCGCTGATCAAATGCGCTTGATGCGCTCCTACTCCGCGAGCAGTCGGAGATGTGTTGCCAGACAAATCTTTAGGGGGTGCAGGATTCACACTTCCATGACATGTCATGCAGTTCTCCGGTCCACCTTGTTTGTTGTGGCAAGAGGTGCACGATTTTTCAGCGATGCCGCCGTTGTAATCAAAACCATGACAGCTTTTGCAACCCTGGATATCGTAATTTCTTGTTTTAATCAATTCACCGTGAAAATTTTTCGACGCCGGATCGACAAAACCCGCACCATGAAATTCTTGTTTGCTGTTATTATCACTAACTTCGCTGCATCCCATGATTAACACTACAAGCGAGATGATAAGACTATATAGGAGTGTTGTATTCTTCATAAACATTTATTTTGCTCCGTGACAATATCCGCAGAAACCTTGTCCAGATTTTCCATTTGGTTTTGCATTCGGGTCTGTATGGCACACGTAACAATTTGCCGCCATATCATCATGCCAATCACCGCGATTACTTTTCATAAATCCGCCGGCATGCGTTCTAGGATTGTTCCCTTTCACTCCGTCAGGATCGATATGGCACGTAATACATGTCGGATCTCCACCTTCAACATCGTGGCAAGACATGCAGCTTTGAATATCTCTCTTTGCCAGCTGAGCATGCTTCCCTCCGCCGGAACCAACACCAATTGTTGTAAATCCAACTCTTTCATGACTTGTAGGAACAACGCCGCCCAACGCTGCACTGCCGTTGATGTGACAATCTGCACAGAATTCTTGACTGCGATGGCACGTCTGACAATCGTTCGCTTTTCCTTTTGCATCAATGCCATGCGTAAATTGGTAATTCAATCCATGCACTGTTTCGCCTACAAGTGCTTTGGGTTTGTCTGTGCCCGACACTCTCGGAGCAAGCATCCCCGTCTTTTCTTTCGGCGTTAATGTCGTCAGGTTCGTTCCGTCATGGCATTCAGCGCACGATTGTTCTGTGTGACAATTTTGGCATTTTGCATCGAAGCTACGCAAGTTCATAATGCGGGCATGCTCGCGTTTAAAGTTCGTTACGTTATGCGATGCGGGACGCAACGATGCAAGATTGGTATGGCAGTTTTCACACTGACTTGTTGCTTTCACATTATTATGGCACGAAACACATGTCGACATCGAAGGAAGGTTTTGTGCGTTCGCAAAATCTACTTTGTCAAGATTTTGATGGCATGTTTCGCATTTCAGCCCTTGATCAGCAATGTGTTTTTTATGATTGAATGTAATTTCTCTTGGAGATTTTGGAAGCGGAAGATACGGTGCTTCACCAACGTGGCAGTACTTGCATTGATCAGGTGTTTGCACTTCCTGTTCATGGCATGTTTTACATTCTTCATGCGTTGGCAAAATACGATCCGAAGATTTTTCGCTGAGATCGGCTTTGTGGCACTGCAAGCATTCAACGCCGTTGCCAAGATGTTTTTGATGCGAAAACTTGATGAGCTGTTTTTTATCAAGTTGATGATCTTCGCTTGCAACGGCACGTCCGCGTCCAAATACGATTAGTGCACTGATTGAAAGCACGACTGCGGCGATATAGAGATTTTTTTTCATCAGAACCAATTCATTCGTTCGTTGAACCAATAAGATGCTTTCAGGAAAATTCGCATATCACTTTTGTACTGCGGATTATTCATCCATTGAATTTGCATGTCAGTTGAGAATGCCTGCAGCGGACGGTACACCATTCCCGCAGTTGCATTCACCACGGTGCTTGAAGGATCTTTTTTATCCAGCTTATAGGATGCATACCCAAATCCAACCGTCGGCGTAAATGTTCTATCACCTAACGGATACACTGCTTGGAGAGATACTCCATTCAATTCGCCGGCATATCCAAAATTCTGCGTATATGTTGCGGAGAGAAAATCGTATGAACCGCCGACGACCAGCCGCTGACTGTTGTCATCAACATAGCGCACATTGCCAAGGCGGGCATACACGAAAGTTTTTTGACACGGGCGGTATTCTAAACCGCCTTCCAACTCTTGTGTTGTGTTGGTATTGAAAACCGAGAAGATCGAATTAAAGGCAACTCGCGGTTCCCGGAAAATATATTCTCCCGTCACACCAAGCTGATCGTTAATTGTCACTCTGGTAAATGCTTCCACTCGCGAAATATCCTTGGTAAGAAAATTGTAATCCGATTTGGCTTGGAGGAATGCAACTTTAGAAAAATCATATTCCGCATCAATCGATGCTAGTTCTTCAGCCAATGGGCGGCTGTTGATAACGATGATGTACGGATTGAATAACGAATCTAATCGAACGGCGGTGTACGGTGTACGAATCATTCGCTTGTTCATGTAACTTAATGCGACACTCCCGTTTTCTACCGGAGCAACGACAACCTGTCCGCCGAACAATCCGTTGTTGCCAACCCATTGTTTTCGGATATCACGGGTATGAGAAACATTTGTTCCGCCATAGCCGGTAACGGTAAACATGTTGTCCATGAAGCGCGCAGAACCAATGACACCGTCAATTAATCCGGTTCCGGGGCCTGCAAAAACAAATTGGCGGCCTGCAGAAAGATCCACAGCACCGCCAATGTTTCTCACCTTCACCATTAAGGAGGAGACTCGTAATTCAGGATCCGTTGCGATGGTTGAACCGAAATCATTCGAGACCATCGCGTTCGTATTAAAACTGATATTATCTTTTGCAATGTTCAGGTAAATATTTTCATACGCCCGCATGTACGTTTGTTTTGCTGATGCGGTATCACGTCCTTGAAACGTATAGAACGACGTGGTCGTTCGTCCCGTGATAAATTGAGCTGAAGCAGAAACTGCAACAAGAGCAAGCGCGATGAAAATTTTCTGCACCATGACTATCCTTTAGCTGCCGGTAGTGGATGTTTGATTTGTTCCCACATTTTCTTGTAGTCAAAAGCTTTCACATCGTGCATCTTAGAAACGTGGCATC
>JAQUOA010000318.1 GCA_028749215.1 Bacteroidota bacterium | reverse complement strand
TGGAACCTGATCAGCGATATTGATCATTGGACAACATGGGTGCCGAATGTGACAGTATCAAAACTCAACGGCCCGCTGGCAATTGACACGCGATTTGACTGGATAAATGACGGAACAGATATTCATTCTACAATAGCTCTCTTAGAAAAGAACAAAATAATCGGATGGTCAGGCACAGCTTCTATAGCGAAAGCCGCGCATATCTACCGGCTGGAAGAAAAAGAAGGAAAAACAATTGTGCGGACGGAAGAATCATTCGACGGTTTTATGATCAGCATGTTTTTTGGCAAGGATAAATTATCCGCATCGCTGAAGGAATCGCTTCAACAATTAAAAAAGACTGCCGAACAATAAAAGCTGTTAGTAATCCCACTTTTGTATTTTGTATATTTGCACGTATCAGAATCATGGACGATTAAAGAAAAAACTTGATCGGAAACTTATTTGTGACAGGCGATGTCAACACCCCCCTGCCAAATTGCAAAAGAGTCCTTAAATTAGACAAAATTCTCCGCTTCCACGTTTCTTCCATTTTTGCCATAAAAAATCGCTTCCAATGTAAGAATTTTCTTGCCCTTTGATTTCTGGTTAGCTATACTCACACCTGTATTTCGTTTCTGCCTCACGTGGTTAAACATATTCCAACAATTTTTTGGAGGACTCCCCTATGTTAGTACTACGCAGATTGTTTCTTGCTGTTGCTTTATTGCTTTTTCTTCTCTCCTTATCTATTGCACAAAATCCCTGGAACGGCAAAGTTGTTCTTGAAGGTTTTTGGTGGGATTACTGGAACAACAACTATCCGAATGGCTGGTGTAATTATCTCGCTGACCTTGCTCCGCGCTTGCGTGATATTGGAATTGATGCAGTATGGATTCCGCCTTCAATAAAAAATGCAGGCACCAGCAGTGTCGGTTACGCACCATTTGATCACTACGATCTTGGGGATAAATATCAAAAGGGGAGTTTGAAGACACGAATGGGGACAAAAGATGAATACCTCCGCATGGTGGCAGTTCTTCATGCGAACGGCATTGATGTGATTCAGGATATTGTACTGAATCACATGGATGATGCCGGTTCTGCTGACGGATCGGGAGGTTCGGATCCGGCAGCATCGGCGAACAATGACGGAAATCTGTACAAAAATTTTCGGTACGTTTCGTACGCCACGCCGGCTACAGATGAATCAGCGGCAAATTATCTTGCACGCTCGGGACGATGGTCTGCAAATTGGGAAAATTTTCATGCAAACCCGGCACATAACAGCACAAGTGGCGACTGGTGTGTGACGTGGTTTGGTCCCGATATTTGTTATTACTCAGGTGCGTACGGTCAAAGCTCGAATGCAACGTACAATCCGGCACAATTTTCCGATTACATGCGCACGAATGCAAGGAACTGGCTCATTTGGTACAAGAAACAATCCGGTTTTGACGGCGTGCGCCTTGATGCGGCGAAACATTTTCCGTGGTGGGCAACGCAGGATTTCTTGTGGAATATAAAATACAATGCCAGCTGGGCGGGGGGCGGAGCCAATATGTTTGCCGTAGGTGAAGTTGTCGGAAGCACAACTGACGAAGACACATGGATCACTAATGTGAAAACAAGCAACGGGAGTACGGAAGACCTCGTTGGCACATTCGATTTCGGATTCCGCGGTGCATTGTACGGAATCATCAGTTCCGGCGATGCGTACAACATGGCAAACATTCCCGGCTCACAGCAAAGCAATCGTTACCGCACAGTTCCGTTCGTGAATAATCACGATACATTCCGCCCGATCAAAGATGCCAATGGAAACATTACGGGATGGGATACCGGAAACGAACTCGCACCGCACATCGACCCGAATGACGGACGCATTCAGGCGGCGTACGCTGTTGCGTGCGCAGTCGACGGTTCGCCCCAAATCTTTTTTGAAGATCTCTTTAACATTGCCACAACATCCAAACGGTATTCGCATCTTCCGACAAGCACCACCGATCTTCCGTTACGCGATGCTGTTGCCAATATCATTTGGTGTCATCAGAAACTCAGTTTTAAAGCGGGTTCGTATCTTGTCCGCTGGCAGGCAACAAATAATTTAATCATCGAAAGGAGCGGCAAAGCAATCATCGGCGTGAACAACAGCTGGAACAACTGGCAGAACGCGTACATTCAGACCAATTTTGCCCCCGGCACACAGCTTCACGATTATTCCGGTGCAAACTCTAACGATATTTTCGTTGATGGAGCGGGAAAAATAACAATCTGGACTCCTCCATGCAACGGTACAAATCTCAGACGCGGGTACACTATTTGGGGACCGGCGGGAATAACCGGCGGTTTCAGTCCGGCACAGCGTTCAACAACTCAAGAATGGGAAATGGCGGATGATCTTGGAGATTCTCATGCAAGTTCGCTTCAGCAAGGAGGTACACTTCCTCTAAATTCTGCAGCATTACGAACTGCAGGAAGAGTTTTTGATGAAGCGAACCAAACCATTACGGTCAACTTGTTTCCAACGAACACCGCAAAAAATTTAACCATGAATCTTTACAACAATGCCGGTTCAATCGTTGGTACGGCGGCAGGGACCGGGAACCTCACACTGACATATACGCCGACGGCAACCGGATTCTATAAAATTAAAGTAAAGAACACGTATGCATCCAATCCGTCACAGAACGTAAATGTTAAAGTGACATACACATCACCCAAAGTCGCTTCAACTGCAACGTATCCGGCAAAATGGGGAAACAGCGGGCAGGAACAGGACAATCTGGTTCCTGCGAAATCAG
>JAQUOA010000097.1 GCA_028749215.1 Bacteroidota bacterium | reverse complement strand
ATAATTCCGGGATCGGCAGAACCAAGTCCTACGCGAATGGCAATAGCTGTTGCGGGAATCAGCGTGAGCCCCGACGTATTGATAACAAGAAATGTGCACATGGCGTTCGTTGCCGTGCCGACTTTCGGATTTAATTTGTTCAACTCTTCCATCGCTTTCAAACCGAGCGGCGTGGCAGCGTTATTCAGTCCCAGCATATTGGCGGCAATGTTCATAATCATGGCACCAACAGCGGGATGATCCGGAGGCACATCGGGGAATAATCGTTTCGTAATCGGCGCAACTATTTTTGTGAGTGCAATAAGCAGTCCGGCAGCTTCGCCTACTTTCATAATGCCAAGCCACAACGCCATCACGCCAATCAGTCCGAGGGAAATTGTCACGGCGGTATCCGCATAGTCAATTGCCGCTCTTGTCACCGCTTTAATTTTTGTGAACCGCACTTTTTCCATCACAAACATAATGGAGCCGGGATTTTCCTTCACATCAAACTGTCGTACCTCTGCCAGTAATTTATCTTTTCCTCCGGCAGCTTTTGCCATCTCTTTCCAAAATGACGGCGAGGTATCAGTAATTGGAATTTCTAACGTCATCGCACCCGAAGAAAGAATCGAAAGCGTTGCGGATTGATGAACATCAGTTTGCACGGAAGTGATATTATAGAATTGATTGAATGCTGCTGCGGGAATGTTAATAACGCCGTCGTATGTCGGGTGAATGGAGGTGTTGCGTTTTGTCGTTTCAAATTGTGCGGTGATCGGAATACCGTTCCGGTATCTGTTCGTTACATCGTCATTAATATCTCTGCCCACCGCCGTGAATATTCCGATGAGAATGAGAGCAATCCAGACATAGTTGAGCATGCACAAACCACAGTGTTGGTGGATAGAGTCTTACCTGATGGTAATATACTCGAAGAAAAAAATTGAAGC
This sequence comes from Bacteroidota bacterium, assembly GCA_028749215.1. GTDB lineage: Bacteria > Bacteroidota > Ignavibacteria > UBA10030 > UBA8401 > JAQUOA01. The sequence continues at coordinate 9,130 of JAQUOA010000097.1, read as the reverse complement.
AAGGAAAGTATTTGCGGAACTACTTTTTGACCGGCAGTGAAAAAGAAGACAGAGCCCGCCGGTGTAGCGGACTCTATCTTTAATTACCATAGACTTACTTCATCAGCATCATTTTCCCGCTTCGTACTTCTTTCTCAATCTGCAGGCGGTAGATGTAAATTCCGCTTGCCAATGAGCTTCCATCAAAGCGCACATCGTTGTAACCTGCCTGCATCAAATCATCCACAACTGTGGCAACTTTCTGGCCAAGCATGTTATAGACAGACAGCTGAACATGCTTTGATTCGGGCAAACTGATACGGAATGTTGTCGAAGGATTAAACGGGTTTGGATAATTTTGCATGAGGTCAAGTTTGTTTGGAACTTGTTCTACTGCTTTCGATCCCTTCTTCAATTTATCCGCATTAACGTATGAATCTAATGCGTGTTGAGCAAGACTTACTTCAATATTTTTATCGACATTCTTTTGTTTTTGAATTTCGGTTAATAATGATGATGCGAGAACAAAGTCTTTTTCGTGGTATAGTGCTATGTACAGCTGTTGAATCATTGCATGTGTTGCATCTTCAGTATTCGGATGTTTTTTAATAATGCTTTCATTGACTGCTTTTGCTTCATTAATTTCTCCGCGTCGCAAATGTATTGTAGAAAGTAAATGAGGAGCAATTGATAATTTACCTTGAGATGCAATTTTTAGGTAATTACATACATCATCTTTTGTTGAATCTGAATATGTGTTATACAATTCCACAAGTGCTGCATCCGGCTCCTCGTTATCTGTAATCATTTTTACGAATACATTGAATGCATCTTTATGTTTTCCTTGTTCACGGTAAGCAATACCTTCAAAAAGATGATTTACTTTTACATTGCTGGCTGGCGAATTTAAAATTGTAGATGCAATGGAAACTGTTTTCGATAAAATATTATGTGCCAGAACTGAAGGGTTTATAATTGATTGGCTTGGTAACGGAATATTAATCCACGGATCTGTATATAGTATATAGGGATATGAGTAAAAAGATGAAGTTCCATCAGCACTGTAAGATGGATATGAACCGCCCCAATAAACATTGTGAGCATAAACTGTGCTATGGGAAGTTACTTCTGCGGCTAAACCGTTTCCATATATACTATTACCATAATAATAACTTGAGTTGTAATAATTAATTCCAACGATTGGATTGCTACTTTCATATATTTCCAAACCAGCTAAACAATCGGTGATACGATTATTAATTCCTGCGTTTGACGGATGACCAAATTGTGGTGAAGACCCCCATATTGCACCTACTCCCCAATTAAACCCTCTAATGTCGTTATTCCAGATATAATCATGTGAACCACCGCTAAATAAAATACCGGCGCCAGAATGATAATTATTATCCGTAGAGCTTTTAAATATTGTATTGTGATAACATGATGGTTGTGAACCATTATTAGCTATTATTCCATGATCCTGCACATTCTTTATCGTATTAGAAATAAGCGATCCGTTGCTCGCACTGAAATCTATTCCATTGATTGTTTTTTCAATATGGGAGTTCTGAATTGTTACACTTGGTACACCAATAGCTTGAATGTCAGTGCCATAATACATATTGAAATAATTGAGATTCGATCCAGATGCACCCGTACCGTTTAATACAATTGAACCCCAACTGCCGGGAGTAATTCCCGAAGTAGAGGTTAATGTAATGGGATGTAAATAATAACCAGCGACATTGATTATTCCATTAATTGTAAGTGACGCATTACTTGGAAATCTAATTATAGCATCTGGTAAAATTTTTAACGTAATATTTGCAGGTACGCTAATATTACCAATTAAAGTATGTTCCCCTCCCCAAGTTTCATTGTGCGTTAATGTTCCTGAGGTAGTATTAGAAGGCACTCCAACTATTGTGATATCATAATACGCTGTGTGCGATATACCGTGATTATCTGTTCCGGTCACTTTTACTCTGCCTTTGACGTTACCTGATCCATCTCTTAACCAATAATATCCATAAGGTAATGTACCAAAAGTAAATTGCCATGATTGTATTGAATTTGTTGTTCCGTTGGATGCAATGTAATCGCCCTCGCCATGCTGAATTAACAAACTCCATGAATAATTTCCAACAATATAATCACCGTATGGATATACATCTGCAAAACTTGCAGAATATGACAATGAAGAATTTTGCGCAAAAGATGTAGAAGATGGTTGTGGAACTGGATAAAAGAAAATATAATCCTCAACACCGGTGGTGCCGCCATAGATTGCCCTTACAGCATCTTTGTCGACCGTTTGTAGTGTCATTCTTGGGCCACCTTGTGGTGCTTTATTCATAATTGATGTCCCACAAGTACCAGCATCATACTTGTCTGCGAGATCAAACCAATGTCCAAATTCGTGTGTTGCAACTGATTGCAAATCATATGCATTGCCAGGTATACCATTAGCATCAGCTCCTGTGTACCATGTGATAAACACATTACTGTTGATTAACATATCACTACTGTAAATTTTTCCATCAGTAGTTGGGTATATATATGATTTTGCAAGATCTGTATTTGAGCCAAAATAACCCAAATCTTCTTGTGAAATAAGATTTTTTGATACGGATGCATTGTAGACAAGGCTTACGCCACATCCCGCATTAGTCCATATGCTTGCGGCTGCGTTAATTGGGGCATAATAATTTGTGGATAGACTAGCACCAAAATTGTAAAGAACGCTCGCTCCAAAATATCTTACACTGGGAGTACCACCAATGTACGTATCACATTGTGAGTAACTCAAAAGGGAAAAAGAAATTACAAGTAAAAAATGATAAAATATATTTTTCATTTGTCCTATCCTCTAATTTTATTTGATAGAAGGTTTATCCAATATTTGCGCTACTTTTTTTATTTCTGATACAAATTCAATCAAGGGAATATCGCGTTCATGATATTTTACATTGGAATTGATTATCTGATGCTTAGATTGTGGTCTCACCCAATATGCCTGACGGGGAAGTTCCGCCGACTTATTTGAGAAATAAGATTTGTACCTAGATGTTAAAAAAGAATCATTATATATGTTGCTTAGGAAATAAACCGCGGTTTCTCCCAATACAAATTTTGCAGAAGGAACAACTTCAACTCGCACAGCCGGCGAACTGTCCGTAATTGGACCATCTTCTCTCAGAAGTTGTATTGTGTCAGTTTGTGGTTTTAATCCTTTCAATACTTCAAGAATCTGTATATTCACTTTTGAATGGAATGGCACAGACTTCAAATTAGGCATATCAACAATACTCAACACCTTTCCTATAATAATTAGATCATGCATTGCAGCATCAAGTTTTTCATTGGCTGCTTTACCATGATACAAATCTTCTCTAACATCAATCCCAATTCCTTTAAGTTTACTGAGTTTCTCTTCTGTTAATCCAAGTTTTTGAAATTCTTTATTCAGCAAAGAATCTTTAGCAGCTTTATGGTTAATGCTCTGTAGTGAAGAACTTGTATCATTTTTTTGAGCATAAACCAGCATGGTCGTGATCGTAAAAATCACACAAACTAACAAAATGTCTTTTCTGTTTTTCATTTTCCATCCTTCCGTAAAGTTTTTACGTGGTGATTAAGTGGGTATATTTAAGTTTTTAAAGCAACAAAATGTAAAAGTAAATTAAATAAAAAAAATATTTATTTCTTTACCAATTGAACATTGTCTTTTTGCCTCGCATGTTTCACTTTGGATTTTAGATTTTAACTTTGTCAAATAAAAATTATAACCTGTAATCTTATATTAAAATCGATTATTTGCGAGGTGTAGAAAGTATAGAATCCGCCGGCATTGCAGACCCTATCTTCAATTACCGTCAACTTACTTCATCAACATCATCTTTCCGCTACGCACTTCTTTCTCAATCTGCATGCGGTAGATGTAAATTCCGCTTGCAAGAGAGCTCCCATCAAAACGCACATCGTTGTATCCCGCTTGCATAAAATCATCCACAACTGTGGCAACTTTCTGGCCAAGCATGTTATAAACTGACAACTGAACATGTTTTGATTCCGGCAAACTGATACGGAATGTTGTCGTGGGATTGAACGGATTCGGATAAACACCGATATTTTTTTCTGTCGGGATAAGAGCGGCGGCATCGTTGTTTTCTTTCGGCAACAAACTTCCGTTCAAAGAAACAAGCAAGAAACCGGCCGTCTTGGTTTTGCCGGGGAGTGAGAACGTGATGATATCTCCATCCCTCACATCGGGAAGATTTGCCGGTGCTACTGTTTGCCAAAGTGACGCACCAAACGAGCGAACCGCTTTACCGTCTCGTTTTACTGATACGGATAACGGCGCAATTAACGAGTCGACTTGACGAATAAAAGATTTATCCCAGTTAGTCACTTTAATAACGCAAACATCGCTTCCGTGTTCAAGAGAATCAATCACCTCTACATTGGCGTTGGAAATATCCAAAGCAATCTTTTGCTCTTTACCACCAGCATCTTTTACTATGCGCACGGCACGAGTTATAGATTTCACAACTCCATCGCTTTTTGCCAATCCGCTGCCGGCATATTTTACAATCGTTGCCGGAGATGTTGATGATTTTACAAGCATTGATGTTCTATCCGGATACGACGTTTGTTCTTTTGTAAAAATCCCGGCAACGCTGGCACCCGTATTAATCTGCGATAATGATCCATTATATTGATAAAAATTATTATCGCTTGTTGATTTCATAGTGATAGCACCGCCCCAGCCCGTGCTAAATCCACTGTATTGGTCAAACATCAATGATGGTTGTCCCATATTCGTAGCAACAACACTAGGTCCGGGTATCGTGGCACCATAGTATGTTGGATGAGAATAAAAATTGACGACGTGTTGGTATCCTCCGTAACTGAGTGCTTCTGCAACCAATCCATACGTTCCGCTTGCCGGACTGGATGCTCCTTGCAAAGAATAATATGTGTAGTCACTATTCGGATTTTGAAGAAGTGTGGTTTGTCTTCCAATGTAATCAAAACCTGCCACGACGCGGCCTGACGCATAACCACCGGCAAGGTAAAAGATGTACGTTCCTCCCAGATATCCATAGATCTGAGAATATTGGATGATCACCGGGTATTGATCTGATGCATTTGTAGAAACGACCACTTCCGGACCCCCAACCGGTGGTGCGTACAAATATGCACTTGAAAGACTTGTTGTTGGATCAGTCACAACCATCTTTAATGCCGATATTCCCGAATTGTATTTTTCAAAAGCTACAAGAATTTCAATGTTACTTCCGTTTTGCGACAACTGCACTACGGGGCGGGCGTAGGAAGGTAGAGTCCACGACATTGGTCCGCCACCTGCATGGGCCGCGGGAATCTGATTAAGCGCTTTATGGTTGTTGTTATCTTGAATAGCATCTCCGTAATAACTCCATCCCCAATGCACAGGGAAATTAAACGAACCACCTATGAGTTCAATAGCCTGAAAGTGTAACATATTTGATTCTATCCATGCGACGAGAATACATGGAAGAACATTGTTGTAATATAAAAAATTACTCACAGTAGGATTTGTTGCTCCTCCAATTGCTGAATTGAGTCGAACCTCAGGTGTCCAATTCGTTCCACCATCCCCCGATGTTGTTACCCAAATATCCCCCATGCTTTCGTATACCATTACCCATGAATCGCCATTCGTAACTAATCGTCGTTGGTTTTTTGTATCGCTTAAGTCTGGACGTCCGGTACGAAGTTTGCCTTTATAATTGGCAGTAATGGTTGCAATTGATGGATCAAGGGTAAATTTTGTTTCAAGTGAGGTTGGTGATGTAATTTGTCCGTTGGTTGTAGTCCAATTCGCAAAATTGCTAGCTGAACCGTCTATTGTTTTTGACGGATCTGTTTTCACATGGTAAAAACTTTCCTCTGGCCTAGCTTGGGAAGAAGTAAAGTTTTCATAATGAAGTCCACCATAAGCGACATAATTGCCACTCCCAGGGGTAAATGTTCCACTATATGTATCCCAGTTTGCTGGCTGCCCTCCGGAGACGAAACGAAAAGGATCTTTAAATTGAATGCCTTGATTTGCAAAAACAATTCCATCCATTGATACTTGAATTGTTGAAGGATAAACCTTGGTATACATTGCAGAAAGTTGAAATTCCTGATTTGGAATGGAGATTGATGTTTGCAATTTATACCCTTGATAGACAGACAGTCCAGAAGATCCAGCCCAATAGTGATGTTTGATTTTATCATAAATAGCAGGTGCCTGTAGGAATATTTCTCCGTTAGTACCACCATTTGAAATAAAAGTCATGGGTGCACCCGTAGGAAAATTATAGCTGTATGTAAATTGATTGTGTTCATCAAATAAACTACCATCACTATTTTTGATGGTCACGGAAGTATTACATAATAGCTTTCCCCATGGATCGATATAATGTGGTGAAAGATATATATTTTCTGAGGTTGCATTATTAACATATCCCACCGTTGTTTGAGCAAGTAAGGGAACGGAACAACCAATAAATATTAAAACTGCTAATATTAGCTTTTTCATTGTATTCTCCACTTGTAAAGATATTATGGTTTCGTTATATTTTTGCGCGAACATAAAAAAGCACACTACAGAATATGTTTATTCTGCTCAATTCGGGTGCTTTCGTTTGCATTTGCCCTTTAGTGCTCGCAACACTAAAGGGTTTTTATTTTAATTGTTTTTTTATTTACCTCCTTCCAATGGCAACAATTGCACGGGAGTAAAAACCGTTTGTCATGCCTACGGTAACAAACACATTACCGTTAACTTTAAAATCGAGCGTTAACCTGTTTTGCACGCCCGTGTTTAAATACTGCCATGTGCTGCCGTTGTAATGCACAATAGTTCCATCAACAAAACCGCAAACAAAAATATCGTTATCTGCATTACCTTGTAAATATGCAAGTCCTACCCTCCGTTCGTCCCGAAAGATTTTTTCAGCGTGAAATGGTGATAAATTTGTAATCTTATAAAGAACATTTATTCCATTATCGGCACCCATGCACCATAAAATACTTTTTTCAGTCTTCCTAAATATTGAGCCAATACCTCCCATATACTGATTGGGCGGGGGTGGATTATAGTTTAACCAATTATATTCATTTACAACTTTCCATTGCCCGTTTTCACAATAGAGAATTACCGATGTGGTAGTATCTAAATAGCCACTGTTTCCGCTTCCTGACGCATACAAATTTTTACCATCACTGATAATGAATCCTAATCTCGTTTTTGTATTGCTCTGCATTGTTTCTACTTTTGTTCCATCCCAATGTAAAATTCTTCCTTGCTGTCCAACTAAATAGACATCGTTTTTTGATTTTACATACATATCATGGATAGATAATTCATTAGTACCCAATTCTATACTTTTCCATAGGGTTCCATTCCAAAAACCAACCAATGGTCCAATGCTTACAACTATATTGCTATCAGAAAATACTTTTATTCTTCGGAGTTGGTTAATATTAGTTTTGGGAAATTCAGCAGCTTTCACAATGGCTCGCATTAAAGTCCATTTATTGCCATCCCATTTTGCCATATTGTAATTGCTATCGGAGTTTGGTTGAAATTCACCGGTACTATCAAGTTTTGAGAACAATCCAACAACCCAAATATTATTTTGATCGTCAATATCAGCACCCCATATTTCAGAAGCCACATCTCCTAAGGTATCGATCCTTATGATTTGAAAATTATGCGAGGTGGTATCTTGAGGTTTTATATCTGCGGTAATCGGGTCTTTTTTGCAATTGGCATTGGTAAAAAGCAACAGTGCAGAAATAAACACTATAATGTATTTTAGCACTAGCATTCCGGCATTAAATTATATAAAAAAGAAATCCAAATAGTTCTAATTTGAACTTATCATTTCCAATGGTTGATTCTCTATTGAATAATACAACTTGATATGATGTCTGTTGCTTCCATAGTTGTTCCACAGGCTAACGTTTACTTTACAAAAAACAATACATCACATTGCTTTTTTCAACGCCCCCAACGTTGGAACATATTAATGTACAGCGAGTAGCGAGTAGCGAGTAGCGAGTAGCGAGTAGCGAGTAGCGAGTAGCGAGTAATCTAAAAAACCATTATGGCAAATGTAACCACCAGTTTAAGTAAAGTCAAGTTAAATATCTGATTTTAAAAACATTTTTATAAAAATCAGATTGATTAAACCTATTTAATGGTTACAACAATAGAAACATTAAGTTCTGTTTCCAACGAGACGGTGGAAATGAGATAATACTTGAAGAAAAAAATTGAAGCAAGGAAAGTATTTGCGGAATTACTTTTTTACCGGCAGTGAAAAAGAGAATGTGCTTCCTTTATCAACATCGCTTGTTACGCCGATGGTGCCGCCGTGCGCCTGCACAATGAGTTTACAGATTGCCAGACCAAGTCCTGTTCCTTTTTCCGTCGCTTTCTTTGCGGAAGAAGCCTGCTTGTACTGTTCAAAAATTGTCGGGAGATCTTCTTTGGAAATTCCAATACCGTTGTCGGATATTGAAACCATGACGTGCTGCGGCTGGGCGTCATCCGCTTCAACATGAACAGTAACCGTGCCGCCGCTGGGAGTAAATTTCAGCGCGTTGGAAAGAAGGTTGTTCATCACTTGCTCAAGCATTGCCTGGTCAGCTTCGATCTTCGGCACACCATCGTCAAAATTCAGCACGACCTCAATCTGTTTTTGTTTGAATTGCAGATTCACCAGCTTCAACGATTCTTCAATTATTTCGTGGATGGTCAGTACTTTTTTCTCGAGAACCATTTGACCTTCGGTGTACTTTGAAAGGTCTAACAGATTATTGACGATCTCCAGCATTCCCTTTGATGAAGAAAGAATGTTGCCAAAAATTTCTATACTGTCATCATCAATCACCGAACCGACGGAGTACTGCGTAAGAATGTGTTCGATGCTTCCCATCACTACGGTAAGAGGATTTCGCAGATCGTGCACCAACATAGCGGTAAATTGTTTCTTCACCTTTTCAAGCTCTCTTGCCATCAATGTTACTTTGTAGATTGAACGAACACGGGCAAGCAGTTCTTCAATCTCAATCGGCTTGGTAAGATATTCTTCGGCACCGAGCAAAATTC
>JAQUOA010000317.1 GCA_028749215.1 Bacteroidota bacterium | reverse complement strand
GGGGTAATCGTCAATGATGTCATTAGAGATAATGGATGATTGAATAATTGCAGTGGTCAATAAAGCCCAAACCACAGAGCTTCATCAGAAATAAAATTGTTTCGAAGGTATTTTTCCGCCTCAACAATTGCACGCGCAAATACGACCGGCTCTCTTTGTCCTTCGGCAATGACCCGCTGATACACCATCAGAGCTTCGTTTCGTTTCCCTTCCATTTCCATGATGTTAGCAAAACGGATGAAACTTAATTTTTGATACAGGCGTGTTTCATTACTTGCTGTTGTCTGTTCTTCGGTGGCGGAAGATCTGAGCGTAGCTTGCATTGCTTTCAAAAATAATTCTTTTCCTTTTTCCATATCGTTTTTCAGCACAGCGATTTTCGCCAGTGAAAAATATGCCATCGACGCCGTTCCCGTCGTATTGTTCGGATCAAGCTGAAGTACCAGTTCTGCTTCTTTTTCAGATGATACAAGATCATGGTTGATGACCCGATAGAAAATTGACGAACGGGCATGAGCAAGGATGCGGATATCCAGTATCCATCTCAACACAGTGTACTGTGGATCAAGTTCAACAGTCGTCGGCGGTGAAGGAAAGGTAAAAGTGAAATTTTGAAATGCCTTGTCGGCAAAAATTCGTTTAAAAATTACCCGACTCCCTAATGTGAATCGAATCGGTAACGGCATGGAAAACAGATCGCCTCGCTGCTCAATAGTCACCGTTGTATTATTCATTCCTCGCTGAGTCTGTTCGTTCTTCCAGTGCAGTACAAATTCCGGCGCGGTTGAACGGTACATCCATTCTTGAAAGAACCAATCAAGCGGCGAACCGTACTCTTTTTCACAAAGGCTCTGAAAATTTTGCACGGTGATTGGGGTTGCAGAATATTGTTCATTCATTTTTGCCAGAACAGTGTCAAACGATTCTCTTCCAAGAATGTGTTCAAGCATTAAAAAAATATAGCGTCCCTTAAACGCAAGCGCACCGGTCATATTTGTCTGTGCCGTTTTTCCTGCTCCCAGTGGGGAGGCCGGGAAAAAGCTCAACGCATGAATCATCAAGTCGAGCCTCTCTCGATGTTCATTCAATGGATTATGCGATATGGACATGAGATAACGTGAGACAAGATAATTCGCCAAACCATCGTGGAATACTGCCGAGGAATCAGTCGTTGAAGGGCAAAATTTGCGGGCAAGTTCAAACAGCCAATCATTAGAAATTGACTGCGTGAAAATGGAAGAGTCAACGTGAGCATACGCCGGTGAATTTCTTTTTAGTAAACAATCTCTAAAAAGAAGCGGAGGATTATCAACGAAGTTGTCACCAAGAACGGCATACTTCATCCATCCATGCTGCCCTTCCTTATGCATCAGTTTGGCAAAGTACGACGCAGCGTCGATCATTTGTGCAACTAAAGTATCGGCGAATGTTTGATGAAAACGAGTCGGCGATGTATAGAGAGAAATAGCAAAGAGAGAATCGGTGGTGAATCTTTTCTTCTCAACAATTTCTTTGGAGCCGCACAACGAAAAAACATCCTGTAATTGCGCAGGAAATAAATAGAGAACTGTCAACGTTCGTTTTCCATCCGATACGGCAGACGAATCTGCTTGTGCGGCGGCGATAACTGCAAACGAGTCGGGGATCGTTATTTGCAGCTCTGCGGAGAGTATGGAAGATGATTTGAATACAGGGAGCCACGCATGCTGAGCAGTGTACTGCAAAATAAATTCCCGCTCATTTACAAATTGTGGAGAGGTGGAAGCGGTATCGAATATTCCTTCAAATTCAATCTGCACAAAGAACGAATCTTTGCGAGTAAGGTGGGAGGGAAGTTCAATGGTATACTCATTCAAAGAGTTTTGAAGCTCTAATCGTTTATGATCGTACTTGTCGCCATCAATATCGCGGATAGCTTCAGCGGTAATGTTTATTGGAAGCTGAAAAGAATATCTCTTCACCGAATCTTGCATTGGCTGCAGCCATACGGATGCAGTGCCGGTGATTTTTCCTTGGGCCGGATTCATGGATGCTGTAACCCGATAATCGAGAATTTTCACAGCTCCGTTCTCTTGCGAAAAAGCAACGAACGTGCAACCCCATAAAAGAAAAATACATTTCATCATAGCCATTCAAATGGTCGGTCAATATCCATCTCAATCTTTAATACAATATTTGCATAAATCATTGTTGTGCTGTTGGAAGAGAGTTGAATCAGCCAATCCCCTTTAGTATTGCGAAGAACGGTGCCGAATAATTTTCGTAAGCGGAGTTCCGTAAATTTTTCCCAAAATACCCAGCCGAAATATGCCGTTCGATCTTCGATAAGAAAAGCAGGAACTCGTTCTCCTTTTTCAATTTTAATATGATTCACCGTCATTGGCAAAAAATTTTTCTTGGTAAGCTCCTCTATGAAAATATCTGAAACATTGGTTCCATTAAAAACAAGCTCATGCTTCGAGCGTTTAACAATTTTTCCTTCGATGATGTCGTGAAGTGTTTCACGAAGTTTGTCTTCATTAAGCATAATATTCAAGAACGTCAGCCGCGATTACCAACAACGAAATGTTGTTGTATTATTGATAATAATCAAACAGCGCCATGACATACGCTCCGGCACCAAAACCAACCATCGGGATGGCACCTTCATACGTTGGGTTCTCTTTTCCGTACATTTCAGGAATCAAATTAAAATTTAATGCTGATTGAGATGTAATCCAATTCAATAATCGCTGAGCTTCTTTTTTATTTCCGAATTTCAGTTGGGCAACAGCAAGTCGTGCGTCAAGAAACA
>JAQUOA010000316.1 GCA_028749215.1 Bacteroidota bacterium | reverse complement strand
CAAAAATATGGTGCAAAGATAGTTCCATTCGGCGGTTTTGAAATGCCTGTTCAATACGCAGGGATCATGGAAGAACATAAAACCGTTCGCAATAGCGTCGGTGTCTTCGATGTGTCGCACATGGGAGAATTTTTTGCGAAAGGTGCTAACGCACTTTCTTTCCTGCAAAAAATTACGGTCAATGATGTATCAAAATTACAGCCGGGTAAGGCGCAGTATTCTGCTATGTGTTACAACGACGGCGGCATTGTGGATGATTTGCTGATATACATGCGTGCAGAAAATGATTACATGATAGTGGTGAATGCATCAAACATTGATAAAGATTTTGCTTGGATGAAACAGCATTGTCCAGCCGATGTGAAGTTTGAAAATAAGAGTGATGAAGTTGCTCTTCTTGCCATACAAGGCCCGAAATCATTGGACACTTTGAAGAAGCTGACTTCCGTGAATCTTTCGGCCATTGAGTATTATCATTTTGTGCAGGGAAAACTTGCCGGAATTGATATGACAATTTCCCGAACAGGTTACACCGGCGAATTGGGTTTTGAAATTTATTTTGATGCATCTCATGCAGAAAAAATTTGGAACGCAATTTTTGAAGCAGGGAAAGAATTTGGCATCACGCCAATCGGACTCGGAGCGCGCGATACGCTTCGCTTAGAAATGGGATATTGCTTGTACGGAAATGATATTGACCAAACCACCAATCCGCTTGAAGCAGGACTTGGTTGGATTACAAAATTGCAGAAGAATGATTTTATTGCGAAGAATGTTTTAGATAAAGTAAAAGCAAACGGTATAAAGCGTAAGCTTGTCGGAATGACACTGAAAGAAAAAGCTGTGCCTCGCCACGGGTATCCGATTGTTGTCAATGGTACAAATGTTGGTACAGTTACCAGCGGAACGTTTGCGCCGTCGCTTGAAAAAGGAATTGCGATGGGATATGTTTCGACGAATTATGCTGCAATGGGTTCAACGGTCACCATCGATATTCGGGGGAAGTTGATGGATGCGACAGTTGTTGCTCTTCCATTCTTGAAGAAAAAATAGCAGTCGTTTACGAGAGGGGAGTTCTTGTATGAAGATAGAAGTGTTTTTTTCGCCGTCGCAAATTGACGACCTGTTTTTACGGGATAAAAATGTTGTCGTCATTGATGTGCTGCGGGCGAGTTCGACCGTAATTGCCGCACTTAATAATGGCGCACGTGAAATTATTCCGGTCAATACTATTGAATCAGCAGTAAAAGTTTCAGGAAATTTGTTCGGTGATGTTGTGCTGCGAGGTGGTGAGCGCAACGGAAAAATAATTGAAGGATTTAATCTTGGCAATTCTCCGTTTGAGTACACCGAAGAAGCGGTGAAAGGAAAGTCAATCATCCTGTGCACATCAAACGGTTCGCCGGCAATGTGGAAAGCACGGTATGCAAAAAATTTATTGATTGCCGGCTTTGTGAATGTGTCCGCCGTTGTAGAGCGCATTAAAGAAATTAAGGATGACATTTATATTCTTTGTGCCGGAAAGTTGACACAATTTTGTATCGAAGATGCCGTGAGTGCCGGAATGATTATCAAGCAGCTTATGGATGACGATCAAGAATTCGAATTCAACGATTCTGGTGTCGCAGCGTTTGCACTGTACAAAAATGCCAGTAAAAGCCTTGTCAAAATGGCGAAGGCATCCGATCACGGAAAATATTTAATGGAAATCGGTTTCGAAAAAGACTTGGAATTTTGCACGTCGGTTGATATGTTCGATGCCGTACCCGAACTCGTCGGAAATGTCTTGAAGTTGAAGAAAAAGAATGAGGTGCCGGCAACACCGCATGTCCCGATCAGCATTGATACGGTAGGTGGGAAAGGAGACTAATGGAAGATTTTTCCCAATTACAGCAGGAAGAACAACCTCTTCCGTCTCTGCCACGACGTAAAAAACAGGACAACGCTTCCACGAAAAAATCCACACAACGCACGCAGGTCATTTCATTCCTTGTTATTGTCGTAGGTGTGATGGTATTATTGAGCATGGTCTCGTATTCCTCACCCGATGCTATGAGTGGTGACATTCGCTTCTCCGATCTTTTAAAAATCTTTACCAACGATCCACTGATTCATCAAAAGGCTGAAACAACATCGAATTGGCTTGGCTTGCTTGGTGCCATCATTTCAAACCTTCTCATTAATTCCACAGTCGGTTTTTTTTCTTTTGTCATTCCGATACTGACTCTTGCATGGGGATGGACAACACTGCGTAACGGCAACATTAGACGCATGGTGATGTTTACCAATTACGTTATTATTCTTTCTTTGCTCGGCTCGTCATTCTTTGGACTTCTTCGCACCACCGGACTTTCTGAAATTTTATCATCGGAATGGCATGGAAGCATTGGCGCATTCTTTGCTGCCATTCTTCGCCAATCCGTCGGCCTTGCCGGCGGAATTATTCTGACAGTATCTCTCACTATTGTAACACTCACACTCGCTGTCGATCTGGATCTTCACAAGACATCTGAACGGATCCAAAATTTCTTTGTCGCTCTTGGCCAAGTGTTCGGTGCAAAAATGAATGCGTGGAAGGAACAGCAGGTAATTCGTGCTGAACAGCGTGAAGAAGAAAAGAAGAAAGCAGCAACGGAAATCAGTGTGAAACGTGTTGATCAGGAATTGCCAATACAAAAGATTGTAGCTCAAGAACCTGAAGATACGGTTGAAGAAGAACCAATGATTCCGCCGAAGAAAATTAATTCGTCGCTAACAGAACCGCCGTTGGAAATAAAAGAAGGTGTGAAAGAAAAAG
>JAQUOA010000096.1 GCA_028749215.1 Bacteroidota bacterium | reverse complement strand
GATTACATTGAATCGTTTTATAATCAACACCGTTTACATTCTTCGATCGGTTATCGATCTCCGATGCAATATGAACTAGAATCATCTTTTACTTAACCTACTGTCCGATTTATCGGGGCAACATCACTTTGCTTCATATTCGTTAATACGACCCCACCCTAACCCTCCCCTTACAGGGGAGGGAATGCGCGTTTCTCCCCCTGCGCGCTTTTTGCGGGAAAAGGGGGAGATTAAGAGCGGGTCGCTTTTGTGGGGTCACCACTCTTCTATCTCTTCCGTTTTCCACTCGGCTTCTCTCCTCGCTCCCATTTATCTTTCGCTTTCGCATCTGCTTTTGTTTGCCACTGCATATTCGATGGAGAATCCGAGCCGCCGTTGGCAAGAGGAACAATATGATCCACAACATACCCCGGACGCCCATGCGGATATCCGGATTGTTTCATAAAATCTTTTTTCGCCGACTCACTCCGTTTAATTTTGCCGTGCGAATCTCTTGGTGCTGTTGTAGAATAGTTACTTCGGTGTGGCGCTGAGCTTGGAGAGTAACTTGATGAGCTTTTGTAATGAGATGATGATGACCGCGTGTGAGAGCTTGGATGATAACTGGAAGTGCTCTTGCGTTGGTATGATGAAGAACGACTATAAGAACTTGAATGACCCCGATACGAACTTGAAGAATGAGACCCTCCGCCTCTTCCGGCTTCTGTGGAAGATGTAAGAAAGCATAGTGCTAATAGTGTAGATAAAATGAACCGCATTTTTTATCCTTTATTCTCATTCCCACTCTCTTGTTCTCGTTCCCAAGCTCTTTCTTGTTCTCGTTCCCAATCTCCGATTGGGAACGTTACACATCAAAGCTCCGCTTTAATAAAACAGCAACAGAGTTGCTTGAAAACATCGGTCCCTCCGAAGAAGTCCGTTGAACAAACAGAGTTTGGGAACGAGATTAAACTGATTTTGTTTGAGATTTTTTCGCTGTGTCCGACGATGAGGGATTTCGTGATTATTTAAATCCTTCACTGCAAATTGTTCTTACTATCATCTTTTCTGATTCAAGTTCTTTTTCTTGAAAAGGAAGAATCCTTGCTGTTTCAATCAAGCGTTGCAATGCATCAACAAGAACATCGTCAGGGGGATTCTCTTTTCGCATTCTTCGCAATTGACTTTTTGCATAATCTGGTATCTCTTTTCTAAAAACATTATAAAGTTCATCTATTTTCTTTTGCAAAAATGGATTGTTGTTAAATAAATTAAATGATGCTTGTAATCGCTCTAAGAAATAACGTTGTTCTGTTGTAATTTGATTGCTTTCAATTTCACTTTGACGCTTACGCAATTCCTCTTTGAATCGATCGTAGATTCTCTTTAATTCTTCATTATGATGTATTGTATCAATCTTTACTGCTTGGGGCTCATTTGGTTTTGCTTCTATTGCTCTTAAAACCTCGCCTACGTTTTCATTAATCTTACCACCGGTCAACAAATACACCCTGTGAAGATTTCCTGAACTCAAATATGCATAAGTCCCTTTTGACATAGCACTTCTTCCAGTGCGAATTCCATCTTTTAGATTTGTAATCCGTTCATATTCTTCCAGATTGTCTTTCTTTAACTTGAATAGTATTTGTTCAGCTTTATCATAGATCGTAGTGATATTATCTTCGGCGTCTAAAACATTGTCATCCTTTTCTGAGTATATGGCAAATACGCTTTTGTCATTCAGGATTTCATCTTGAGTTAGAATTTTACTATCCAAACCAAATATCTGCTGTATCTCATTGATTCTATTTTGAACTCTATCTTTTAGCACAAGCTCGTGATCAATCTTTCTATCCGGTAGAAAATTATATACGTGTATCGTGTCTGCTTCACTTCCTATTCTATCAACCCGTCCAATTCTTTGAATTAGACGTACTGGGTTCCAATGGAAATCATAATTGACAACAATACTGCAATCCTGCAGATTTTGTCCTTCGCTTAAGACATCGGTTGTAATCAGTATTTGAACTTCTTTTTCATACTGGCCTAATCCCGCTTTTGTTTGAGACTTAGGAGAGAACCTTCGAATAATGTTTGCTTTCTCGTCACTGTTTGCTGTATGTGAGGATATTCTTGTAATAGGAATCTTAGAATAAAGTCTTTGTAAATTTTTATGAAGATAATGCACCGTATCTGAAAACTCCGAGAAGATGAGAATTTTTTCTTCTTTGTGTTTTTCAATTACATTCTTTACGAAGCTTGCAAATTTTTTGTCTTTCTTCTCATCTTGGTATATAGGTTCAACGAGTTTTAATACACTTTCAAGAATAGCAATATCGGCGTTAATCGCTGATTTCAATTTTTCTATCTCAAAATCATCGACACTATATTTGTTTACCTTGCTTTCATCTGCATTCTCATCACCGCCATCTAAAAAAAGCTCAAGTTGTTCGGCTTTACCTGTAATGATAAATCCCAATTCAATAGATTTGAGTAAGATTGAATGTCTGTTCAACATCCTTTGAATGGAAAGATAAAAAGCTTCAACAGAACTTTCGAGACGCTTAAACAATAAAACACGCAATAAACCTCTTACCCATTCGCCAGTATTGGACAAACCAATATACTCGCGTTTACTTTTTAGATTTTTCTTTACAAATCCTGTGAGGTTATAAATAGAATAATGGTATCTGTCCTCTTTGTTTTCTCTGAATAGTTTATCAAGTAATACTTCATAAATTGAATTTTGTTTAACACTGGAATACGTTTCCTCAATATTATAATCAAGCGTGTGAAGCTTTCTATCCGGAAATTTATTCAAACTTACCCAGTCGGTGTATTTAGGGGAATTGATTATATCTCTTCTGGTGCGGCGGATTAAAAAGTGTTGCAGCAGTTCTTGTATTTTCTCAGGACTTTCATCGTATTCGTTGAAATACTTTTTCAGGTTATTTGGGGTAATACTTATATCCGTTACATCGGATTGATGAAAAAGCTTTATTTGATGATAGAGATCCCAAACCGTATTGTTTTGGGGTGTTGCTGTTAAAAGAATGACTTTCTTTCCTTGCAAGAATGGAGCAAGTATTTTATACCGTTGTGTGTCGGGGTTTCTGAAATTATGACTTTCATCGATTACAATTACGCCGTAACCGTCATATTCAGGATCATCATTCAATGTGTATTGTTCGTTTTCATCTTGATACAAGAGCTCACTATAGGGCAATATCTTGCACCGGAGATGGAATTCATCCCGATAATCTTCCCACATTTTTCTGAGCGACGCCGGGCAAACAACCAATGTTGATTTTTGCCTGATTGACCAGTAATAACTCATTAGAGCAATTGCGATATACGATTTTCCAAGACCAACAACGTCTGAAATAAAAACACCATTATATGCAGTTTCTTCATTCTCTAAAATAGTTAACGCACGATTGTAGGCATCCTTTTGGAATGGATAAAGTTTAGATTGGTCAAAAGCGGTTAAAGAAGAATGTTCTTTTATTTCAATACGTTCTTTTACAAGATTATATAATGTTTTTATATAAACATCGTACGGAGTGACTTCTTTCTTAAACCAACTTTCTTCCACAACGCTCATAAAGATTTCGTTAAAATCTTCTGATTCATCCCACAATTTATCAAACCACCCTCGGACCTCTTTATAATCATTTGGGTTCGTTACTTTTACATTCAATTCAGAATTATTTCTAAGCCCGCTTATGGATAAGTTTGAACTTCCAACAATTGCAATCCCCTCAAGATAATTTCGTTCCGGCAGATCGAAGATATACGCTTTAGAGTGAAGAGTTCCTTTCGTAAAAACCTTTATATCAATCCGTTTATCACGGATCAATTCCCACAATGCCGAAAGTCCATCTTCGTTTTTGGTGTTCTGTTCCATCAATGCAAGGTCTTCCGAATATTCATTCTTCGTCAAATCCAGAATTTGTTTCCGCTGCTTGCTATTCAGCAAATTCTGTTTTCGAATTTCGTTCTCCGTTAATTCTTTATTGATATGTCCTTTCACCAATTCTTCTATTGTCTGCTGGTTTGTGCGGTTCCCTATAAGCAAACGGAGGTGTTTGATCTTATGCAGTTTTTCTCTAATTGCTTCAAAGCCAGAAAGATAAAAATACCCGACCGCCATTCTGCTAAATTCAGCATTATCAAGCAGTTTATTGACGTGCGAAACTAAGAGATTATCTTTGCTGTTATCTACTATGGAACTCATTTTTTCGCTCTTTTTTTTATCAAAAAAATAACGTAAACTGCTTATGGATTAAAGTACTCTTACAAGATATTATTCAACCGTTGTAATCTAAAATCATTTTATACTGTGGACAAAATCGGCTATATAGAAATTCGCATTAACGGATCAACTGGCAATATACCGTTGACCCCGGATAGCTATGATATTCGAGAAATTATTTCAATGCTCGGATCAGCTGAAAATCTTTTATTCCCTAACGACAAAAGAGATAGACCTATTGTTAGTTATAAAATTGAAGAGGGTTCTGTAAAAAATATATTTAAAACTTCCCTTCAATATATCATCGGTTTCAATGCTGTGCTTGGCCTGATTTCACAAAATCAAAATATTGATTTTCTTGATGCTCCAACAGCAAAAGCATTTGAAGAATTTCAATACACTGCACAAAAAAAGAATTATTCATTCACAATTCGAACTTCAATTGAAAATTCTTCGCAATTAACAATTGATCGAACGACAAACTTTCTGCGCAACGAAGCAATATGGGCTGATGCCGAATTTTATTTCTATGGCAAAGTAACTAATGCCGGTGGAAAAGACAAAGCCAATATCCATATTGTTACCGAAGAATTAGGCACCGTTCGCATCGAAACTCCAATATCATTTCTTGAACAGCGAGAAGAAAATCTTCTTTACAAACCATTCGGAATTCGTGCAACAGGCAAACAACATTCTGAAACTGGTGAAATAGATATATACTCGTTAAAATTCAAAGAACTTATTGATTACAACCCAAAGTATGATGAAAAATACTTAAGATCGCTTCGTGAAAGAGCAAAAAAAACGTGGCAAGGTATTGATACTGATGCGTGGCTGCGAAACCTGAGAGGCGGTTACGATGCCTAGCAGTGTTTTGCTCGACACGAGTTTTTTCCTGCGATTTCTCAATGATACCGATCCACTTTTTGCAAACGCTGATGCCTACTTTAAATATTTTTTGCAAAAAGATATTGCAATGGTTATTTCAACGGTTTCAGTTGGTGAATATTGTGTAAAAGGTGACATTCACGAATTGCCGCTAAAAAATTTGCAAATCCTCCCCTATAATTTAGACCACGCTAAAACTGCCGGAAAATTTGCAAGAGTCGTTTTCGAGCATAAGGGCAAATTACAACTTGCAAATCGAAACATTATTCCTAACGATACAAAATTATTCGCCCAAGCACATACGGAGCTAAGTATTAACTATTATCTTTCTTCAGATACTGAAAGCCAGAAAGTTTATAATATTCTTCATAAACAAATTCCACAAACTTTTCAATTCATTGATTTGCATATTCCTTACACGGAAACTTTCGGGATGCTCGATTTATAATTCTTCATTCATCATTCTTAATTTACTTTTCACTCTTCCTCTTCCTCAGCTCCCATTCTAAACCGCAAATCGTAATTGATAATAAACTCCAACTCTTCTTTAGTAAAACCATAATGCTTCGCTAAGACTTTATCAATCTCGTCAATAATAGGCTTAGATAAGCGAAGCCTAAAACATTGTGTTTCAGTTTTTCCTGTTTTCTTCTGTAAACGTGCAAGCATAAAGCTATTTGATTTTACATCTTTAATATATTCTTCGCCGAGTTTCTCTAATTTTTTGTCAGCTATCAAACTCTCGGGAATTGGGAAATTTTGGACATCATAAGGATTCATATCGCGACAATTAGAAGAAATCGTATACCACCACCAAAAGGTATTACTACTCAAAATTGCAAGTAATGTATAAACCATTTCTTTTTTTTGTAAAGAAAACCAAGTCTCACGCGAAGAATGACCCGCAACCCCATTTAGATTAAATTTTGGTGAAAAATTAGTAAATATTTTCCAGTATAAACCACCCGTTGTTCTATAGTAAACACGATGATTGGTTTTCGCAAAATAATTTACAAGCTTTATCTTATTCTTTATGATTTTATTAAGAACCTTTTGCTCTATTGTCGAACCAATTTTGGGGACCCAGAAATAATTTCGTTCTCTTGCTACTTTAACGTAATGAATCCTATCAATCAAACCCTCACGATCATCAGCAACCCATTTTTGATAATTTGTTGTAAATGTATTTGGCGATTTTGATGGATTTGAGACAACAATTGTCAGAGCTCTATTTACTTGATCAAACATTTTTGCCGGACGCCAAGAGAAGTTAGAGTACCAACAACTTCTTTGATTTTCAAATAATTCTTGAACGACATCCATTCTTTGTGTTGAAACGATTGACATAGGCAGAATCATACTCACGCAACCCTTTGTATTTACTATATTCATCGCTCTTTCAACAAACATAGCGTGAATCGCGCCAGTATCTGAAGTTTTGAAGCCGTGAATCTCATAGTTGATTTGATTCTTCTCTAAATACGGTGGATTCCCAATTACAACATCAAAACCGCCACGTCCGATAATATCATTAAACTCAATAAACCAGTGAAACGGATTTGAAACACCAATATCGATCAATTCACCGTTCAAGCGGTTCTCGAAAAATTGTATTTCCTCTTTCATCGTCTTTAACGTAGCTTCATCATCCACACTTTGCTGTATAATTCTGTATTGCCTTTTCTTTTCGCTTACCTTTTGTATTTCGCTTTTAATAAGGTCAACATCTAATTTCTCTCCCTGCTTATCAAAAAATTTCATCGAATAATTTGCTTCCAGGTCATCCCAGCTTAATCCGCCAACAAGCGAGTTTCCGGCATAAATATTAAAATCAATATCGGGCAGCGGTTCAATATGCTGTATGTTCGGTAAGTGCGAAGCAAGCTGCAGGAACAAACGAAGCTTGCATATCTCCGTTGCCTCTTCTACAATATCCACGCCGTACAAATTATTGAGAATAATCTGTTTGGTAAGAAAATACTCTTCGCTGTGCGCTTCCAATGTTTTGCACAGCGTTTCAAGCCACGGATCGGGTGAAGTCATCCTGAGCAAGTCCCGTTGTTTTTTACGGGACGCGTCGAAGGATGATTGCGAATGTTTGCCCTTCGACTCGTCGTCCCGCTTTAAGCGGGACTTCTCGCTCAGGGTGACTTGGCTTCTAAACGATTTTAATTTGAACACCACTTTACGATAGATCGGCAGAAGAATATTAAGTGCAGAAAACAAAAATGCACCTGAACCAACAGCAGGATCGAGCACGGAAAGAGGTAACAGTATATCGTTGTACAAATACTTTAATTGTTCGTAATCAGTAATGCTTTCTACATAATCGGCAATTGCCTGTTTAATATCTTCATTCTTGGTAATGAGCGGTGCTGGATCGGGTGCATCATATCCTTTCGTTCGAAGTTTGTCAAAGATAAAAGGAATGATCGTGTTCTTGGAAATATATTCGGTTATATCTTCTTTGGTGTAATATGCGCCAAGTTCTTTCTGGTTGATATATTTCTCAAAGATATATCCGAGCACATCGGGATTGATATCTTTTTCATCCTTCATCGGACGGTTATCTAAATACCAGGTGTAACCATTCAAGAATTCCAAAATTTCTTGCAGAACTGTTGCATCCACCGAAATTGTTGAACGAAGCGGATCGTTTATCGGTTTAACACGGATAGAATCGACAATTTCTTCCTTAACTACGGTGTATTTGTTTTCGATATGATGAGGATAGAATAATCCGCCGTTCAGATAGCGAATAGGACCAAACTTTTTAGTGAACACTTCTTTTAGCGGATCTCGGTCTTTACGGGCAAAACCAAGAAAGAACAGGGGAAGAAGAAAATCTTTATAGTAATCTTCCCCGCGCATCGATACTTCATCAAATTTATTGAGAAGAAAATTCGTATCGTTTTGAATAACGTGATGCTTTTGAAGAAAATAGATAAACATTATTCTGTTCAAAAGAACAGATGCGTACCACGATTTATCTTCTTTTGTTAAATTGTCAGAAATTCCCCCTTGCAGTTTTTCGTGTATCTTCTGGAATTTATCGAAGAATTTTTTAGAGACTTTATCATTAACATCAAACGCTTTATCGATCTTAATCTTTAAGTCAACAGTTCCTTCCGCCTCTTCAACATTGAATAATTCAATCTTTTCTTTGAATAATCTAGTATTACGTTCAATCTCATTGTACGTTATCGGTTTTAATTTCTTTGCGGTGCTGACATTATAGAGATCGAATACCTTCCCTTCATTTGAAATGAATAAGAAATGAGCATTCGGGAAATCCGATTTATGTGCTTTTATAACTTGCTTTTGAAATTCAAAACTGCGGTCTTTGCATTCAGCAAGGATAACATCGATTCCCCGAGCAGAATATTCTTTCGATATTTTCAGAATATTCTCTGATCCGGATATTAATGGAATAGGAAGTTGAGTCCCGATAAACTCAAAATTGAGCTTGGTTACAAATAATTCGTCGAGGGTATCGCGGAAATTGGCCATAGTTTTGATCATTTACAAAAAATCCGCAGTTCACACCTTTTGCGTTCCCTGCGGACCTGTCCGCCTCAGGCGGAATCAATCCCGTAAAATGTAACTCTTTTCAGCGCTTCATTCAATACAATAACAAAGAGTAACAGGCGAAAATGGAAAAATTACTCCGTGTTTGCAGAACAATCTGCTCTCTGTTTGTCACGGCTCGGCTTGTCCCTGCGGCACTTCGCTCACCAGCACTTCTTCCCTTGCAAAACAAAAAACTCCCACGCACAAACCACGCACGCGGGAGTTTTTTAACAATTACTAACAACTAAGCGCTGTCAGTTTATCGCTGTTTATTGTCCGGCAGGTTTCATTTTCGGTTCAAATTTTAAAAATGTTACGGGATGAATTTCCCATGCAGTGTTAGGCCTCATCCCTGCCGGCCCCACAACTCCCGGTTTATGATCAATGTCGTAAAAGATTGAACCCCCCACCGATACCAATATCGGTTGTTGAAATTTATGGTATTTACCGGATTGGATGAAGTTTCCCAAGTACTTATCGCAGTATGCACGAATGGACGACAGCTTTTTGTAATACGGAGATTGCTGATCTGGCAATCCTGAGACTTCGATATTGAAAAATATTTTCTTACTTCTCTTCGGGTCGGATCCGAGAATGATATGATAATCATTGTCCGCTTCCTGTTGAATTGCATACACAAACGCATTCACCATTACGTTATGTTTTTCTTCCGCAACTCGTTCGGACGTTGCAGATTTTGAGATCGGCGGATTGTGGTGAAGCATGAGGCTGTCACTCGGAAGCGTGACGACAAATTCCTCAAGATTTTTAAATTTTTGCATTGCACCGGAAACAAAAGAGGTTTTCGAGGCTTTTCTATCGGTGCCGTCAAACTGATTATCGGTTTCGCTGCTTGTATCATACGTGTAGCGATGCCCCAGCGGCGAAACATAGGAATTTGTTTGTGCCTGAAGCAAAACCCCTGCCGTTGCCACGGTAACGAAAACAACCAGTCGTGCTGTCATACAAGAATCCTCCTTATGATATGTTGAGAAATAAGCTGCAACCTTACACGGGCACTTATCGAAATGACATCCGCTGCAATAGCTATGTTCTGAAGAAAAGCTTGGGTCTTAGCACTACACATTCACTGTAACCAAATGTAACAGTCTACAACCATTGACGCAATAAAGGAAATGTTAAATTTAGGGGAGAATATTAGTCATCCTGAGCAAGTTCCGATGTTGTTTATCGGAACGCGTCGAATCCTGAGGGGATCCCTTTGGGAGGATCTATATTGTTGCTTTTTCATACTTCATCCTTTTACCTTCACTATGCAGTGCGGGAACAACTCTAACTTTCTGTGCCTCAGTGTCTCTGTGGTAAAACTTTTAATGGATTCTTCATCCTTCATTTTTTACCGTAATTACAACTCCCAAACGACTCCCATATTCAGAAGATAATAACCGGAGTATAAACTTAAAGATCCTGCAATCGAAAAATCGA
>JAQUOA010000315.1 GCA_028749215.1 Bacteroidota bacterium | reverse complement strand
ACCGTTGAAAATGGTTTTAAAATTATCCTCGCCGATAAAAATGTCAAAGCAATCCTGATTAATATTTTTGGCGGCATTGTTCGTTGTGACCGCGTAGCGACCGGTGTCGTTGAAGCAGCAAAGAAAGTGCATGTCAGCGTTCCAATTGTCATTCGTTTGGCAGGAACCAATGCCGATATTGCGGCGGATATTCTTAAAAATTCCGGATTGAGTTTTCTTGTTGCGGACAATTTGAAAGATGCAGCCGAAAAAGTAACGAGTGCGTTAGCAGCGTAGGATATGCCGTTAAACGAAAAATACGAAGCCGTTATAGGCCTTGAAGTTCATGCACAGCTTTCCACAAAGTCGAAAATCTTTTGCGGCTGTTCGACGGAATTTGGGAATGAAGCAAACTCTAATGTGTGCCCAGTTTGTTTAGGAATGCCCGGCGTTTTGCCGGTGCTGAATAAACAGGTCGTGGAATATACGATACGCATGGGTTTAGCGACTCATTGCACCATTGCTCCGAAGTCGATTTTTGCCCGCAAAAATTATTTCTATCCTGATTTGCCCAAAGGGTATCAAATCTCTCAATACGAAGAGCCTATCTGCCGGCACGGTTACGTTGATATTGAATTGAATGATGGAAGCACGAAGCGGATAGGTGTAACACGCATTCACATGGAAGAAGATGCCGGTAAATCTATTCACGATATGGATACGGATACACTGGTGGATGTGAACCGGTGCGGCGTGCCGTTGATGGAAATTGTGAGTGAACCCGACATGCGTTCTGCCCATGAAGCCTACCAGTATTTATACTCAATCTGGCAGACAGTAAAGTATCTCGGCATTTGTGACGGGAATATGGAAGAGGGAAGCTTGCGATGTGATGCGAATATTTCCGTTCGCTTGAAAGGTGAGATGACATTCGGGACGAAAACTGAAGTGAAGAACATGAATTCTTTCCGCAATGTTGAACGGGCGATTGAGTACGAAATCAATCGACAAATTCAGATGCTCGAAGACGGAGAACGTATTATTCAGCAGACATTGTTATGGGATGCGGCAAACAATGTTGTGCTTCCGATGCGCAGTAAAGAAGAAGCGCATGACTACCGCTATTTCCCCGATCCCGATCTTGTGCCGGTGATTGTTGAAGAAAAATGGATTGAAGAAGCGAAACGATTGTTACCTGAATTGCCCGCTCAACGCCGTTCTCGTTTTATTGATCAATTTAATTTGCCGAAGTACGATGCTGGAGTTCTTACGCAAGAGCGAGAATTAGCGGAGTATTTTGAAAATACAGTGAATGGACTCGTGAAAAAATCATCGGACAACTATAAAACGATTAGCAATTGGATTATGACCGATGTGCTTCGTGTTGTGAATGAAAGTAAAATGGCCTTTGCGGATTTTTCCGTTACACCGTCACATCTCGCTGCCATGGTGAATTTAATTATTGAGGGAACAATCAGCGGGAAAATTGCAAAAGAAGTATTTGATGAAATGTTGAAAACGAAAGAGCATCCGAAAGTTATCGTGGAGCGCAAAGGATTGACGCAAATTTCTGACACAAGTGCAATCGAAAAAGAGATTGACGCCATTCTTTCAAAATTTCCGAATGAAATATCCCGCTATCGTTCCGGCGAAGTAAAGCTCATGGGA
Source organism: Bacteroidota bacterium (assembly GCA_028749215.1). Lineage (GTDB taxonomy): Bacteria > Bacteroidota > Ignavibacteria > UBA10030 > UBA8401 > JAQUOA01. The sequence continues at coordinate 1,175 of JAQUOA010000315.1, read as the reverse complement.
TTTTTTGTAGGAGAGACTATGAAAGTGATGAAAGGGAAAGCGAATCCAAAAGTAGTAAATGAAATCTTGCAGAAGAAGTTAAGCGTTTGAGTAATGGAGTCGTGGAGATAAGCAATGCACAAATTTCAAGATTTGATTGTTTATCAGAAATCTCTCACTTTTACAAAGACAGTAAGAGAAACTACGTTTCGATTTCCTAAAGAAGAGTTGTTTGGATTAAGTTCGCAATTCAAAAGAGCTGCCGACTCTATCACGCTCAATATCGCTGAAGGTGCTGGCAATTCATCAGACAAAGAATTTGTCAGATTTTTAGATTTTTCCATTCGATCTGCTTTTGAATGTTTGGCTTGTGTTGATATTGCATTAGCAAATAAATTTGTTGAAAAAGATATGCACGATACGTTGTATAATCAAATTAATGAGCTCATTGCAATGATGTATGGGTTACAAAAGAAATATAAATAATGAGTCTCAAAGACTCCATTACTTCACTACTTAAAGACTTTTACTATGAGAAAAAAAGTTATCGCCGGAAACTGGAAAATGAACAATGATGTTTTCCAAACAACTGAACTCATCAACGGGATCAAATCCGTTGTTTCATCAACACAGTCGACAGTTATTGTTTGTCCACCGTTTACGTCGCTGGTAGTCGCGCAGCAGCTGCTTAAAGAATCATCCATTAAGCTTGGTGCGCAGGATGTCTCGCTGTATGACAGCGGCGCTTATACAGGTGAAATATCGCTTGCCATGTTAAAGTCTGTTGGCTGTGAGTATGTTATCGTCGGACACTCTGAACGCCGTCAGTATCACACTGAGACAGATGCCATCATCAATCAAAAGGCAAAAAAGGTTTTAGCCGGAGGACTTCTTCCGATTATCTGCATCGGCGAAACGCTTGATGAGCGTGAGAAAAATATTACGGACAGAATTTTGACGACGCAAACCAAAGGTGTCCTTGCTGGTTTATCATCATCTGATGTTGAAAAGTCAATTGTTGCCTACGAGCCTGTCTGGGCAATCGGCACGGGAAAAACAGCCACCAAAGAGCAAGCAGAAGAAGCGCACCAGCTTATTCGCAAAGTCATCTCGCAAATATATTCGTGGGCGATGGCAGAAAAAGTCGTTATCCAGTACGGCGGCAGTGTGAAACCCGATAATGCCAAAGAACTTCT
>JAQUOA010000095.1 GCA_028749215.1 Bacteroidota bacterium | reverse complement strand
GCTGGGCTGCAAGTTGCCGACATCATCGTTGAAATTAACGGCGAACGTATTGTCAATGAAGAAAGACTTATCAGCGTTATGCAGGACAGCCGCTCCGGAGATGTGTGGAAGATGAAAGTATTCCGCGCTAAAAAAATTGTCCCCATTGAAATGAAACTCGAAAAACAAAACTAATGATTGCACGATACACACGCCCGCAAATGGGCAACATATTTTCTGACGAAAACCGATTTTCAATTTGGCTTGAGATAGAACTTCTTGCATGCGAAGCGCAGGCTGAACTTGGTGCAATACCAAAAGATGCAGTTAAAACTATTCGCGAGAAAGCAAAATTCGACATCAATCGAATCAATGAGATTGAAGCTGAGGTGAAGCATGATGTGATTGCTTTTCTAACGAGCGTAGGAGAATTTGTCGGGCCAGATTCGCGCTTCATTCATCTGGGCATGACATCATCGGATGTTGTTGATACGGCGCTTTCCGTCCAAATGAAACAAGCCGGTGAATTATTGCTGAAAGATTTGATTGAACTTCGTGATGTGCTTGCACGCCGTGCGAAAGAGTTCAAAATGACGGTGATGATCGGACGTTCCCATGGCATTCATGCGGAACCAACAACATTCGGATTAAAGCTGGCATTATGGTTTGATGAAATAAAACGAAATATTATCAGACTTCAACATGCCATCGAAACAATTTCAGTTGGGCAAATCTCCGGTGCCGTCGGAACATTTGCTCATTTAAGTCCTAAAGTGGAAGAATATGTGTGCGCGAAACTTGGATTGAAGCCTGCGCCGGTTTCTACGCAGGTGATTCAACGAGACAGGCACGCGGAATTTTTAACAACGCTTGCGGTGATAGGAAGCTCGCTTGATAAATTTGCAACAGAGATAAGACATTTGCAGCGGACGGAAGTGCTTGAAGCAGAAGAATATTTTTCAAAAGGACAAAAAGGTTCTTCGGCGATGCCGCATAAACGCAACCCGATTACCAGCGAACAAATTTCGGGACTGGCAAGAGTGCTTCGGGGTAATGCGCAAGCCGCACTGGAAAATGTTGCGCTGTGGCATGAGCGGGATATCTCGCATTCATCAGTAGAACGAATCATTGTTCCCGACAGCTGCATTGTACTCGACCATGTGCTGGCGAAGATCACGAACATCATAGACAAATTGTTGGTATATCCTGAGAATATGAAAAAGAACATGGATATTACTCACGGCTTGCTTTATTCCCAGCCTGTATTGCTTGCGCTTGCTAAGAAAGGAATGAAGCGGGAAGATGCGTACCGTATTGTTCAACGAAATGCAATGGACGTGTGGCAATCGAAAAAAGATTTTAAAACACTGCTGAAATCTGACAAAGAAGTAATGGCTCTCTTAAATGATGCTGATCTTGAGAAAGCTTTTGATCCTAAAAAAAGCTTAACAAATGTAGATTACATTTTTAAACGAGTTGGATTAGAATAGGGGAAAATATGCAAAACGCATCACAGCTAACCGTAACTCAACTACGCATGATTAAAAACTATGTCAATGATTTATTTGACAAAAAAATCAAAATTCTTGAAAAATATTATGATGTAGATACTGGGTTAAGTTTATCTGAGGCAACAATCGAGAGACTTTCGACAAAAAAAGGACTAAAAAAATATCGCATGCTGACTTTTGGAATCAAATAACAAAATGAAATGGAATCTGGTATATGATGAGAGAGTAGTAAAAGATATCCAAGGTATTGGGACAAAAGAAATTTTTCGGATAAAAGAAAAGATTGAATGGCTTTGTGATAATTGTGAGGAAATCCCGCATCAATCGTTAGAGGGCAAAAGGTTTAATCATAAATATAAGTTAAGAGTTGGTGATTATAGAGTTATTTATTCTCTCAATCCCAAACAAAGAATTTTAACAATCGAACACATCGGGCACCACAGTTCAGTGTACAAACTAAAATAGAAGTACGGAGTAACAATGCCTCAGAAATTTCAAAATCTTATCAATGGAAAATGGGTCGATGCAAAATCCGGAAGAACATTTGAGAACCGAAATCCGGCAAAATGGGATGAAGTGGTGGGGCTATTTCCTAAATCGGGGAAAGAAGATGTTGAAGAAGCAGTGAAAGCCGCACGCTTGGCTTTTGAAAAGTGGCGATTGGTTCCCGCGCCAAAACGCGGCGACATCATGAGGAAGATTGGCGACTTGCTTGTTTCCCGCAAAGAAGAGATTGCACGCGAGATGACCCGTGAAATGGGGAAAGTGCTCGATGAAACTCGCGGTGATGTGCAAGAAGGAATTGATACAGCGTACTATGCCGCAACTGAAGGCCGCCGCTTATTTGGAAACACTGTTCCGTCGGAACTTCCAAATAAATTTGCAATGGCAATTCGCGTGCCGATTGGTGTTGCAGGAATCATTACACCATGGAATTTTCCGATGGCGATACCGACATGGAAAATGTTTCCCGCTATTCTTTCTGGTAACACATGCGTATTTAAACCTGCGTCAGACACACCAAAGACGGCCACGATGCTTGTAGAAATTATGATGGAAGGCGGATTGCCCGATGGTGTGGTGAACATTGTTCACGGCGGCGGCGGTGAAGTCGGGAATGCCATCGTCAGCCATCCTGATGTGGATTTGATTTCATTCACCGGTTCAACCGTCATCGGAAAGAATATTTCGAAAGTCGCATCTGATACATTGAAGAGAGTGTCGCTCGAACTTGGCGGAAAGAATGCACAGATCGTCATGGACGATGCTGATTTAGATCTTGCTCTTGATGGTGTGCTGTGGGGAGCGTTCGGAACTACCGGTCAGCGATGTACTGCCACCAGCCGATTGATCCTTCATGAAAAAGTGTACGACAAATTTATGTCGATGCTGGTTGACCGTACAACGAAATTAAAACTTGGCGACGGGCTGCTTCCGGGTTCACAGGTTGGTCCGTGTGTAAACGAAGGCCAGCGGAATACTGTTCAAGAGTACGTTCAGATTGGACAGAACGAGGGTGCAACACTTGCGGTGGGTGGAAAAGTAGCGACCGATGGCGACCTCGCGAAAGGGTGGTTTCATCAACCGACGATCTTTACAAATGTAACACCGGAAATGCGTATTGCGAAGGAAGAAATTTTCGGGCCGGTACTTTCTGTAATAAAAACAAAAGACATTTCTGAAAGCATACGAGTTCTGAACAATACCATCTACGGATTATCTTCATCCATATATACACGTGATATTAATAAAGCGTTCCAGGCAATTCGTGACATTCAATCAGGGATTACGTATATTAATGCACCGACCATTGGTGCAGAAGCGCACTTGCCGTTTGGCGGAGTGAAGCAAACAGGCAACGGACATCGTGAAGGCGGGTGGACAGTGTATGATTTTTACACCGAATGGAAAGCGGTTTACGTTGACTACAGCGGAAGTTTACAGCGCGCACAAATTGATAATTACTAAATGATCATGTATTTTTGATTATGCACGGTCGTCCCTATATAACATCCCTCTACGAACATCAGGAGTTTTACTGATTCTCCTATCCTTTTATCGTTCATCCAACATAAAAAGATAAGGAGAGAGCCATGAGCTCAATTGTTATTGAATCCACACCTGCTGCGAAAGCATCAAACGGTACCAGAAAATTTTTCCCCGTCTCCATTCAGCCGTCGGAAGTTCATAAGACGTTATCCAAGCACATGCTTGCCGATGGATTTGATATGGTCATCGATCTTAAAAAAAGCAAGGGATCGTACATTTACGATTCACGCTACGGCAAAAAATTTCTCGACTTCTTTTCATTCTTCGGATCTTCTGCGTTAGGAATGAACCACCCGAAACTTGCGACGCCGGAGTTTATGGAAAAACTTGCCTACGTTGCGCTGAACAAACCTTCGAATTCCGATGTATACTCGGTGGAGATGGCGGAGTTTGTCGAGACATTTGCACAGCTTGCGCAGCCGGAATATTTACCGTATCTGTTTTTCATTGACGGCGGAGCGTTAGCAAATGAGAATGCATTGAAGACCGCTTTCGATTGGAAGGTGCGGAAGAATTTCGCCAAAGGATATACCGAAGAACGCGGGAAACAAATTATTCACTTCCGGCATTCTTTCCACGGCAGAAGCGGTTATACATTGGCGTTGACCAATACCGATCCGATCAAAACAAATTATTTTCCAAAGTTCACATGGCCACGTATTCACAATCCCGTAATAAAATTTCCTCTCAATGAAGATCATTTGAAAGAGGTGAAGGAAGAAGAAAAGCTGGCAATCGCGCAAATCAAGGAAGCTATCATCAACAATCCGGATGATATTGCAGCGATTATTATCGAACCGATTCAAGCAGAGGGTGGCGACAATCATTTCAGAAAAGAATTTTTGCAGGAGCTTCGCACCATCTGCGACGAAAGTGAAATACTTCTCATCTTTGATGAAGTGCAAACAGGAGTCGGCCTCACAGGAAAAATGTGGGCACACGAATACTTCGTGAAACCCGATATTATGTCGTTTGGAAAGAAAACGCACATTTGCGGTTTTATGGCAAGCAAACGGATCGACGATATTCATGAAAATGTTTTTAAGAAAGCGAGCCGTATCAATTCGACGTTTGGTGGAAACTTGGTGGACATGGTGCGTGCCAAAAGGGTTTTTGAAATCATTCATGAAGATAATCTTGTAGAGAATGCGCGCATCCAAGGAGAGTTCTTGTTGAGTGAATTGAACAGTATGTCAAAAGAGTTTCCGCGTTTGCTTTCAAATCCACGCGGCCGAGGTCTAATGTGCGCGATTGATTTAGATACGGCGCAAAACAGAAATCGACTAAAGACACGGGCGTACGAAGAAGGATTGATTTTAATCGGGTGTGGAGACAGGTCGATTCGATTCCGAACACCGTTGAATATCAGTCAAGATGAGTTGAAAGAAGGATTAGGAATTATTCGGAATGCACTGAAAGAATTAAACTCCGGCAAAGGTTAAAATAATACACAAAGCTAAGGTTGTAATATGGAAGCAACAAGTCACAACGGTCATCCTTTAAAATTGAATATGGGTATTGTTCATTCAATGCTTGTCAATTTTATTCGAGATGAGGTGCACAATGCAGGATTTACAAAAGCAGTAATCGGATTGTCCGGCGGAATTGATTCTGCCGTTTCCGCATATCTTGCGACAGAAGCACTCGGAAAGAATAATGTGTTGGCAGTTCTTATGCCGTACAAAACAAGCAGTCCCGAAAGTACCAGTGATGCGAAGCTCATCCTTTCGGAGCTTGGTATTCGTTCCGAAGTGGTAGAGATCACGCCGATGGTGGATGCGTTATTCGAGAAACAAAAAATTAACGATAATCTGCGTCGCGGAAATATTATGGCACGTGAACGGATGATTGTGCTCTATGATTTTTCTCAGAAAGAAAAAGCGCTCGTCATCGGCACTTCGAACAAAACAGAATCATTGCTTGGCTATGGAACATTGTTCGGCGACATGGCATGTGCCATTAATCCTCTTGGAGATTTGTATAAGACACATGTTTGGGATTTAGCTGAAGAACTAAAAATCCCCAAGAAAATTATTGAAAAAAAACCGACTGCCGACCTGTGGCATGGACAAACCGATGAAGGAGAGTTAGGTTTTAGTTATAAAGATGTGGATGAATTATTGTATCACATGATTGACGAACGAAGAACCGATGCGGAATTAGAGAAGGCCGGATTTGCTAAGGCCTTCATTGCAACGGTTCGTAAAAAAATTCAAGTCAATCAATTTAAACGCCGCCCGCCGATCATTGCAAAAATATCGCACCGCACTGTGAATGTGGATTTTCGGTATGTGAGAGATTGGGGCATCTAATTAGTTAGTGGCGATAGGTAATTCGTCATGAGAGACGGATCACCAATTACCATTGACGAACAACCATTATGGCTGAAGAAATACAAAAAGGTGTCTTGTACATCGTTCCAACTCCCATTGGAAATCTGGAAGATATTACTTTGCGTGCGTTGAATATCTTAAAAGGTGTTGATGCCGTTGCCGCAGAAGATACCCGCACAACAAAATTTCTTCTCGACCATTACATGATCCAAAAACCGCTCATCAGTTTTTTTTCTCACAACGAACAAATCCGAGTTCCGCAAATTATCGATCGTTTGAAACATGGCGAGGCAATTGCCGTAGTATCCGACGCCGGTACGCCTGGAATTTCTGATCCCGCTTACTCAATCATCACGGCGGCAATTGAAAATGACATCACCATTATTCCTCTTCCCGGTGCAACTGCCTTCATTCCTGCGCTTATTGCCAGCGGGCTTCCGACACACGAATTTGTTTTCGAAGGATTTCTTCCTCACAAAAAAGGGAGAAAGACGAAACTCGAACAATTGAAGCACGAGAAACGCACAATTGTTTTCTATGAATCACCCCATCGAATTATTCGAACGCTGGAAGATTTACAAGAGCATCTCGGTGATAGAAAAGCTGTGATAGGGCGGGAGTTGACAAAAAAGTTTGAAGAGATTCGACGCGGCACGTTACAATCATTGCATGAACACTTTTCTACAACTACCATTAAGGGTGAATTTGTTATCGTTGTTGCAGGGAAGGAAACGTAAACTTTTTTATGAATAGAAATAACGGAGACTGAGCTATGTTGAAATATTTAAGAGCTGTCTTACTATTGGTATGTTTTTCTTTTGTGACCCTGGCACAATTGAAGGTAACCTCGGTAGAAAAAATAAACCTGCCAACGACGGAACATTGGACCAACGCAATCTTTTCTCATTCAGGGAAAGAAATTTACCTGAGCAACGAAAGTTACAATGGCATTTGGCAATTCTCATTAGAAACAAAAGTGCTGAAAGAAGTTGCACGCGGTGCTCAAACGGGATATAATTTTTCTCTTTCAGAAGACGGATCTAAAATTGCCTATCGCAGAACAATAGGCGATGTGTCTCAACTCTCACGCCGTCAAGAATCGGTTATTCAAAATCTAAGTACTCAAACTGAAGAAGTTATCGAATCCGGTTCGTCGGTTGCTTCACCTGTGTTTATCAACAACATGCCGTTGACAATGGGCACTGTTAAAAAGAGCGGTCAAACAACGACTCCAATTCAACAGCAGACTATAGTGCTTGGAATCGAGGATACGAAAATTCTCCTGTTGCAAAATGGTGATCGTGTCACACTCGATCCGTTTGGAAACGGGCAATACATATGGCCTGTTCTGTCACCCGACAAGTCATTGCTTGTGGCAGTCGAAATGGAACGCGGTGCCTTCATCTGCGATGTGACGGGAAAAAATATTCAGCGCTTAGGAAAATGCAACGGCCCGAGTTGGACCCGCGATGGGAAATGGATTGTTGGAATGGATGATAGAGATGATGGCCATCGAATTTTATCATCTGACATCATTGTTGTTTCTGTTGACGGAAAACAAAAATTTACTCTAACAGAGAATTTGGATGCCATGGCGATGTTTCCTCATTGCTCATCAGTTGAAAATAAAATTATTTTCACGACTGACAAAGGCGAGGTTTACATGATGACGTATGAGGAGGTACAGTAACATGAAAAAATATTCATATTACTTTCTCGTTGTCAGTCTTTTCTTCACACTACAAGCTCAACCGCCTTCTAATTTAAACGGCATAAAAATTTGCATCGACCAAGGACATGGAGGCTACAACTCTAACGATCGCAATGTTCAAACCGACCCTGGATTAAATTTTTGGGAATCTGAAAGTAACTTTTATAAAGGCCTTTTGGTAAAAGCTCTTTTGGAAGCGCGAGGTGCTCAAGTTTTTTTGACACGGCCTAATAAAGACAGTGTGTATGATAATAGTGATAATGATGAGCCGAGTTTGACAGCGCGATGGACGTACGCAAATGCCAACAACGTGCATTGGTTGCACTCAATTCACAGCAATGCCGGCGGCGGTAATTATACGATGGTATTGCTGAAAGAAGATAAATCATCCCGCCAACCGGTCTTTCCTGAGGCAGTGACGATGTCCAGTTATATTTATCAAAACATCCGAGCGAACATGCGAACAAATGCATCGGGAGGTAATATTTCCGGTGTGCCCGGAGTGTACAAGGATTATACTTTTTACGGCGGAACGAGTGGTGGATATAATTTGGGTGTGTTTGGAGGATTGACGATGCCGGGAGAATTATCCGAAGGATCGTTTCACGATTACCTTCCCGAGGCACGACGATTGCTGAACAATGACTACCGCAAGATGGAAGCATACGGAATTCTTAACGGGTTCCTCTCTTACTATGGTGTTCCCAAAGATACCAATGGCATTATTGCCGGAATACAACTCAACAGTGATGATAATAAACCTCAAAATTCTACCATCGTAAGAGTAATACCATCAAATAAGATCTATACCGGTGATCAATTTAACAATGGTTTCTATATGTTCGATTCTTTACAGCCCGGCGCGTATAAAATTATTTTTGAATCAAAAGGATTTGCAAAAGAAACGGTTGCCGTCAATGTGGGAGACAGCAGCACGGTGTTTGTTGATAAGACTATTTTAACACTCATTCCGCCTTTTGTTCAATCTATCTTGCCGGCATATGGAGATACGAATGTTGTCAACACAAATCCTTTGTCAATAACATTTTCTAAGGTAATGGATACCGCTACGGTACGGCAGGCCTTTTCTATTTCTCCTTCCATTGAAGGAAGTTTAACATGGACGAATGGAAATGCAACACTCCTCTTTTCTCCAAAGTATTATTTTCAACATGCAACGCAGTACACCGTGCAAGTTACAGCCGTTGCAAAATCGGTCACCGGTTTATTTTTAGATGGGAACAAAGACAGTGTTGCCGGGGATACGTTTGCGAGCACATTTAAAATTAAAAAAGCAATACCGCCGTATGTATTGCTTAGCCTTCCGAAGGTAAACGATTCGGCATATTCCATTACAGGAACCATTGGAATAAAATTTTCCAAGGCGATGGATACAACATCGTTAAAAAATGCATTTACCATCCTGCCAGTTGTAACAGGGGTGGTGAGCTTTAGTACCGATCGCTCGGTGCTATACTTTAAGCCAGCTTCATCGTTACAGTATGAAACATCATACTCTGCAAAAATATTGGGTACAGCCATTTCCTTCGACAGTGTTTTTATTGATGGCAATAAAGACAGCATCGCCGGCGATGATTTTGTTCTGCCATTTAAAACCCAGCAAAATCCCGCAGGTGTACATGAAAATAGTGATGTTATTCCAACAGAATTTTCTTTGAGTCAAAACTATCCCAATCCGTTTAACCCGACAACGAATCTTCAATTTTCAATTGTCGAAGCCGGCTATGTAAATTTAAAAGTATACGATCTTCTTGGGAGGGGAATTGCGACACTGATAAACAGCAAACTTAATGTCGGACGGTATACCGTACTATTTGATGCTGCCAATGTGCCAAGCGGGATATATTTTTATCGCCTGACAACCGAAAAATTTACCTCTGTGAAACGGATGATGGTAATAAAATGATCAGGGAAAAAATTACAGGAACAAATTTAGGAAAAGAAAAAGGTTTTCGCTGGCGCGGGGATGATATTTCAAGAATCGAAGGATTCAGTGACAATGTGTTTGGATTTGCATTAACACTTCTTGTTGTTACACTGGAAGTCCCGAGAACATTTTCCCAGCTCGAAGAATCTTTACACGGATTTGTTGCCTTTGCATTAGCCTTTGCTCTTCTTGCCGCAATTTGGTACGATCACTACAAATATTTTCGCCGATATGGGTTAAATGACGGCTATGTTACGGTTTTGAATTTTGCTTTATTATTTATGATTGTATTTTTCGTCTATCCATTGAAATTTTTGTTCACATTTCTGGTGGGAATGGTTAGCGGTGACAATAATGAAATCGCTCTCCCGAATGGAACGATGGTAAAGATTATTGAGAATGAACAATGGACGACAATGATGATTACGTACAGTCTTGGTTTCGTCATTATCTTTGCAATATTTTTCCTTTTGTACCTTCACGCGTTCCGCCTTCGGGGAGAACTCGAACTTTCTGAAACTGAAATCATTAAAACGAAAGGGGAGATGGCAGGACAACTGGCTAATATCAGCATCGGCATGATTTCAGTTCTAACTGTTGCCTTTGGCGGTTACCGCTACACGATAATTTCAGGTTTGATCTATTGGCTGGTTGGCCCTGCGCGGGCAATCATAGGTATGTCCTACGGACGAAAAGTAA
>JAQUOA010000314.1 GCA_028749215.1 Bacteroidota bacterium | reverse complement strand
GCACGAATTAGATGTGCACCATCCATTAACGGCATCATCATATCCGTCAGAACAGCGGCGATTTTTTCTTTATGCGAGGCGAACAATGCTACCGCTTCGGTGCCGTCGTGCGCAACGAACGTCGTGTATCCGAAAGTTTCTAAAGTTTCTCTGGTGATCTCACAAATTGATACTTCATCATCAACCACCAAAATACACTCACCATGTCCTTGCAGCATATTTTGATTATCGACATCTTTTTCCTCGGCAACCAGAGCTTCCGAGGCGGGCAAATACACTTTAAAGGAAGTTCCTTTTCCGGGCACACTTTCTACATCAACAAAACCGCCGTAGCTTTTTACAATAGTGTGCACCGTCGATAATCCAAGGCCGGTACCTTTTCCAATTTCTTTTGTGGTAAAAAATGGCTCAAAAATGCGATCAAGAATTTCCGGCGACATTCCTATACCTGAATCCGCAATTGAGAGCATCATGTAGCGCCCCGGCTTTGCCTGTATATTCATGCGGGAATATTGTTCATCGATGATTTTGTTTTCTGCTGAAAGAATCAGTGTCCCGCCGTTCGGCATTGCATCCCGAGCATTTAAACATAAATTCATTATCAGCTGATGAAATTGAGTCGGATCGCCCGTAATCATCCAAAGATCAGGAGACAGTTGTTCTGTAATGGTTATCGACCGCGGAAATATTTCTTTGATGATAGTCAGGATTTCTCGAATGATATGACGAGGCTGAACATTTGTTCGACTTCCTTCTAAACCGCGCGCAAAGCTCAGAATCTGTTTTACGATATCGCTTCCACGTTTTGCAGTTGCTTCAAGTAATTCATATAATTTTAATGCTTTCTCATCGTTCGATAATCGCTTCAAGACTTCAATCGAAAGAAGGATGGGAGCTAGGACATTATTGAGATCGTGCGCAACACCGCCTGCAAGCGTGCCAAGGCTTTCTAAGCGCTGAGCCCGGAGAAATTGAGTTTCGAGTTTTTTTTGTTCTGTCACATCGGTGGCAATAGATAGAATTGATTTTGGTTTTCCATCGGAATCCCTCAGTACGCCGAGCCGGACGTCAACAATAAGTTCACTTCCATTTTTTGTGCGATGGTGTAATTCACCGATAAAATTTCCGCTGGTCTGTAACGTTTGAAAAGCCTCGGTGTAGTCTTGCACATTCTTAAATAAAATTTCTCGAATGTCTTTTCCAATAATTTCATTTTCATGCCATCCGTACGTGTGCTCAGCCCCCTTATTCCAATAAAGAATCGTATACTCAGTCGACAAAAGTACAATAGCATCGTGTGCCTCCGCAAGCAGCGCTGCCTGTTCTTTAATGTGTTCATAGGAACGCCTCTGCTCGGTAATATCTCGTGCAACCGCAACAACGGCCCGCCGGCCGAAATATGTTGTGGCATTGAGGCTGACATCTTTCGGAAAAATAGTCCCATCTTTTCTTTTTCCCCAAAACTCAAAATATTGAGGAGTGCCCGTAAAAGCTTTAACTAACGCCACCGCCGAAGCGGCAAGATTATTTTTACCGGGAGCCGATAAAAATTCCGGTGTTTTCCCGAGCAACTCTTCCCGCGTGTAGTCGTACATTTCTTCTGCAGCACGATTGACATCCATGAATCTTCCTTTTTCGTCCTGAACATAAATAGCTTCGCTCACGCTGTTCAAGATACCCTTATAACTGATTTCTGAAACCTGCAAACGTTCTTCGGCAAGTTTTCGTTCGGTAATATCTTGCTTGACTGCAACATAATGTGTAATGTTATCGGTGGTGCCGCGAACCGGCGTAATAGTCATCTCTTCGGTATAAAGTGTTCCGTCTTTACGTCTATTGGTTACCTCTCCCGACCATACATTGCCGTCGGCAATAGTACTCCAAAGATTAGTATAGTATGAATTATTTTGTATTCCCGATTTTAACAATCGTGGATTTTTTCCTACAACTTCGTCAAATCCATACCCAGTCATTTTAACAAACGCTTTATTGACCCAGACAATATTTCCGCCAAGGTCTGTAATAACAACACCATTAGCCGCAGAATCCAGTGCGGTTGTTTGAAGCAGACGAACTTCCTCCGCATGTTTACGTTCTGTAATATCAAGGATCGACCCAATCAATTGTATCGGCGCACCCCGGTGATCAAATTTCAACTCGCCCATGCCATGCACCCATCGTTCAGCCCCGTCACTTACGCGGATAATTTTGTACTCCTTGTCAAAGCGTTTCTTTTTTTGGAGTACCTCGGTATTAAAATACTCTATCAATTGCTCCCGTGAAGCCGGATGAATTAACGCTGCCCATCCTTGAAACGAACGCGTATAGCCTTCATCAATGCCAAAAATTTCATTAAGAATGGCTGAACTGCTCCACTGATCTTTTACAATGTCAAAAATAAAACTTCCAAGTCCGGCGATGGACTGAGATTCGCGAAGCATTTTTTCGCTGTTACGCAGCAACTCTTCGGAGTGTTTTCTTTCCCCAACATCATACAGCAGGCAGTGTGTTTGTTTGAAGGCTCCGGATTTATCGCTCCATACTCGTCCTTCTAAAGAAATAGTTGCTACCGAACTGTTGCTTCGTCGGATCTCATATTCAGCATTATGTATCGAGCCACTATGCACGGAGTTTTCAAAATTTGAAGTGTACAAATCGATTGAATAGGGTAAAAGAAAGTCGTGAAAAGATTTTCCAAGAACATTCTCACGATTATACCCAAGCAAATGTTCCCATTCAGAATTTATTTCAACAATGTGCCCATTAGAAGTGAGCGACATGTATGCCACCGGCGCACTTTCAAACAGGGCCCTGAAACGTTCTTCGCTTTCTTGCAGCTC
>JAQUOA010000313.1 GCA_028749215.1 Bacteroidota bacterium | reverse complement strand
TTCAATAACATTGTATCCATGAACAATACCGGCAATTGTCACCCAATACGCAAAGAATGATGGATTGGAAAAATACATCGCCATCCCTAGTAAAAAATATCGTTTAAAACCAGGAGCATCCTCTTCTTTTGCCACTACATGCGGCTCGGGAATTTTAAAGAACGTTGTTTTCACTCCAAAGAAAAGAAAGACAACAAAAGTGGCGATGCGAAAGACTAATTCAAGGTGAGCGTTCGTGATAAGAGTTGAGATTCCAAACACCGCTGCCGCACAATACGAGATATCCATAAATGCTGAACCCGCACCGATCATCAACGCCTGACCGGTACGATTATGCAGTGCCTTCATCATGACAGCCAGATTGATCGGGCCGATGGGAATAGTCGTCAAATAGCCGATGATGAATCCAACAACAAAAGCAATCATGAAATTCCAAAAAATTTATTAAAGGTAATTGTAGGTAATGAAGAAAATCGTAAGATTCAAGATTTTTTTTTGATTGAAATTACATCAGAGAAATAATTCCAGTCCTTGATTGAAATTTGTTACGTGGCAACACTTTCGAAAAGTGATTCTTCGATGATCCCTTTTTCTTTGACAGAAAGTAATATCTCAATAATCGGCTCTGCTTCGTAATATATCATGAGATGGTTCCGAAGTTTCGCGGCATTCGGAACTCCCTTTAAAAAACCGAAATAAAATTTTCTCATTTCATTGACCGCGCGCCGCTCACCCTTATGTTCAACTGAAAGCATAAGAAGCTTCACGCAAAAATCAATGCGCTTCCCCAGCGATCGATGGGGAGTAATTTCTTTTGTGGCAAAATAATGTTTTGTATCTGCAAAGATCCATGGATTATCAATAGCGCCGCGTCCAATCATTACACCATCGCAGCCGGTTTCATCAAACACATTTGCAATTTGCTCCGGTTCAGTGATACTTCCATTCACAAAAATCGGCAGCGCCACCGCTTCTTTTATTTTGGGAATCCACGAATAATCCGGAATACCCTGATGCCCTTGAGCGCGTGTTCGGCAATGCACCGTGAGCCCTTTCACGCCGATTCCTTCAAGCATCTTTGCCACTTCAACAATACGAATTGAATTTTCATCCCACCCAAGACGAGTTTTCACTGTCACCGGAAGTTTTGTCGACTTAATGACATTCGTAACAACCCGTTCCATGAGATCCAAATCTTTTAGCAATCCAGCCCCTGCACCGCGCCCCGCAACTTTTTTTACCCAACATCCTGCGTTAATGTCGATTAAATCAGGATTGAGCGAATCTGCCATCTTTGAAGCACCTTCCATTGCTTCTTCATTACCCCCATAAATCTGAATACCAAACGGACGCTCTTCTTCAGAAAAGATCATTTTATTAAAAGTCTTTTCGGAATTGCGCACTAAGCCGTCGGAGTTTACAAATTCCGTGTACATTAAATCTGCACCTAACCTTTTGCAAAGAAGACGGAATGGCTGGTCCGTAACATCTTCCATCGGCGCAAGAATAAGAGGTTTATCTATTTCAATGTTTCCTATCTTCATGTAGAGTGGGTTTTGAGTTGTAGATCTTTGGCGTTCGGACAAATAGATCGTTCTTTGCTTCTTGTCGTTAACACCTAATCTCTAATTCCCAATACCTTAGTTTGTTTTTATATGCTGCACAATGAATTCTGCAAATTGTTTTGTCCCGACTTTAGAGTTCGGATTTAAATCTTTTGTTACCTCGTTCGGGTTTTTCAGGGTATCACTTATTGCTTTGTAAATTTTATTCGCCGCTGCGGTCTCTCCCAAATGATTCAACATCATTGCCGCACCTAAAATAAGTGCAGATGGATTCGCAATATCTTTTCCTGCAATATCCGGCGCACTGCCGTGGACCGCTTCAAAGATCGCCGCATCTTTACCGATATTTGCACCGGGCGCAACTCCCAATCCTCCCACTAATCCTGAACACAGATCTGAAAGAATGTCTCCAAACAAATTGGTCGTCACAATCACGTCATACTGATTCGGATTCAACACAAGCTGCATCGCCATATTATCGATGATGACATCGTTGAATTGGATTTCAGGAAATTCAGCAGCCACTTGCTTCCCCACTTCCAAAAATAATCCGCCGGTATATTTCATAATATTGGCTTTGTGAACAATCGTTATTTTTTTTCGGCCGAATTTTCTGGCGTACTCAAATGCCGCTCGGACAATTCTTTCTGAGCCGAATCGCGTGATAATACCGATTGTTTCCGCAGCGCTTTTCTGCGCGTCTATGTAATGTTCAATACCGGAATAAAATTCTTCTATATTCTCCCTAAACATGACAAGATCAACATTGCTGTACCGCGAAGGAACCCCTACAAATGACTTTGCCGGGCGAAGGTTCACAAAGAGATCGAACTCTTTTCGCAGCGCAACATTAACGCTGCGGAATCCTTTTCCTAATTGCGTTGTTAAAGGGCCCTTCAATGCAATTTTATTTTGTGAGATTGAAGCAATCGTTTGTTCAGGAATTGGATCTTTGTGTTTTTCAATTCCAGCCATCCCCGCATATTGTTCATCCCACTTAATTTCTACGCCGGTTGCTTCAATAACGCGGACTGCAGCTTCAGTGATGCTTGGACCAATGCCATCGCCGGGAATAAGCGTAATGTTGTACATCAAGTTCCTTTTGCACTATTTTTACAAATATACGAAAAGTTAACCGGACGAACAAAAATTGCTTCGATGGAAATGCCGGAAAAACGTCTTTGTTAAAAGAGAAATTTTCGGTACCTTTTAAAAATTAATTTGCCAATTGACTATCTGAAAATTGAAAAAATACCTCACCTTTATCAAAATCGAACATACGCTTTTTTCATTGCC
>JAQUOA010000312.1 GCA_028749215.1 Bacteroidota bacterium | reverse complement strand
GGTCCATCCGGCAGACTCGGTCAACATTCGTTTGGTTGCAACAACTTCTTTTTATGATTCCACCGGAATTTATTTTAGTCCAAATGGCGGGGCAACGTGGCAGCCATACGATCAAGGATTGTCGGCCGGCGGTGCCCGAAGAATTTATTCTGTAGAGATGGATTCTACCGGATTGGGGAAAACAAATTTTCGTGTGGTCATTGGCACTGCCAGCGGATTGTTCATGATGCAAACTGATTTAAGCACATTATGGCAGCCTATTACGCATAATTTTATTCCCTTTAACGGGGTCATCACCGACGGTGCATTAGTGTACGACTATTTTGATGCGGCGGCAGTTCCTCCTGAACATAAATTTGAATTTTACGTTGCCTCCAACGGTTCGGAATATGATGGAAGACCGCAGCCTACCACAAACCAAAACGGCATTTACAGAATTAGTTCATACAAGGGTGTGATCTCCAATGCAGGCTCTTTGGTAACCAATGTGTTTAATGAACTCTGCGATATCACTTCAATTTCTATTCCTGTCGATACTAATAAATCGAAAATGTATGCCGGAACAACAGCGGGAATTTTTATCACGATGGATGATGGTGCAACATGGCAGAAAAAAGATTTAGGCATCGCCCACAATCATGTGCGAAATTTGGCTTCCATGCGTCTCTCTACGTATCCGTTAATGGCATTGTTTGCCGGAGTGAATGGCGGCGGAATATATCGGTCTACCGATGAAGGATGGTCTTGGAATTCTTCGAACATCGGCATAACGAATCCTTACATTACCACAGTAAAAGTAGATGACAAACATCATGTCGTGTATGCCGGATCCATGCTGGCGTTGTATCGATCGGATGATGCGGGAATAACCTGGACACCGATTTTTAATCCGGACAGCTCTACGATAATAAATTTTTCCAGATTTACGACCCGAAGCAACGACATGACGGTGCGAATCTCACCCGTCAATCAAAATTATATTATGTTCCGTTCGCCGGCGTACGGAATGAGAATAAGTTCAGACAGAGGAGTGAATTGGACATTCGTTAAATCACCGCTTCCTGTCGACACTTTGCATGCGCCTGAGAATATAGAATTTGATCCCATTGATTCTCTAACAATTTATTTTGCGGGGAATGGATTATATCGATCGACTGATCTTGGAAAAACATGGACGGACATTTCAGCGAATTTACCAAAATCTGCTTTGCATCCTCTTCTCCATCAACAGGTCACACTTGAAATGCTGAGCCCGACAATCAATTCAAGAAATAACCAAGAAATTTTTCTTTCCTTGGTATTTAGCGACCCGGGGCTGCCGTACCGGCTCTTTAAAACGATCGATGGCGGATCGAGTTGGGATCCGCTTCCGCAGGCGGTGCCGACATACGATGTTCACTTTGATAAATATGATAAGACACGCCTGGTTGCTTCGGGACCATTTGGCGTGTATCGCAGTAAAGATAGTGGAAAATCGTGGTCGATGATATCCGACTCTCTTCAAAAGATTCAGTATTTATTATTATCCCCTCATGTGTATGATCCCAACAAATTTTTTGTGGGAAGCGAAAACGGCGGCTACGAAATTTCTTTGGGCGATGTTGCGGATGTTGTTGTCGATTCAGTTGTCCACAATTTTGGAACGCTTAGCGTCGGCAGAGACAGTTTCCGGACCATAATATTCAGTAACAAATTTGGATTGCGCAGCGGTTTTGTGCGATTTGAGGGAATCACCGACTCTTCATTTCACTATATCGGTCCAAAAGAATTTTTCATTCCGGCGGGGGGTGAAGATTCAATTCAGGTAAAATTTCGTCCGAATGGTTCAGGATTTTTCTTTGGCGTGGGAACATTTTCAACTTCAGCAGCATACTACGATTCGATAAAAATTATTTTATTTGGACAAGGCAATTCCAATTATTCTAACGGGAAAGCAACATTCGATTTTGGTTCGGTGACGATTGGACGTGATTCCATTATTACTGATACTGTCGGTAATCAGTACCGAAGCACACCTCTTCAAATAACGTATCTCGGAAGTACAGATTCACTCTCATTTAAATATCTTGGTAATCCGGTTGTTATTATCGACACGGGAAAAACGAATGTCTTTGCTTTTCAATTTACTCCAAAGGTCAAAGGGGAAGCAATAGGGTATCTGAAATTTGCAACATCTGCACCGGAAAATCCTTTTGTTGTTGTCCGATGCCAAGGGATTGGCATTGCTAAAAATTTTGTTTCGCGAAGAGTACTGTTGGATACAACGGTAGGCTTCCGGCCTCCTGATAGTACGACGCTTAAAGAATATTACAAAGTCTGGGCTGCCGGTTTGAATCGCGCAGATATTAAAGTGGATTATCGGCAAACCGGAGCTTTTTCAAATTATAATACCGCGGTGTACGTTCAGCCGAACGGCCCGCCGCCAACAGAGGTCATTGATTCATTACAACGATATGTGATCAACGGCGGAACATTGGTGTTGCTTGGAGATTACGGCGATAAGTCGTTGGCGCCATTCAATACTTTTTTGCAGGCTCCAAGCTGGCTGCAAACGTACAATGTGCAGACGGGTATTAAATTTAATTCAAATCTATTGATGGATACGAGTGCACAGCGTACATTGGTATATGATGCAATTGTTGCCAAACCTGCGAGCAATAATCAGTTTACATACAATGTTGACAGCGTTGTGCTTTTTACTTCCGGCAGTTTATCTATTGATACAACGGTAAAAAATGTTGAGCCTCTTTTGGCGGTGCGCTCATCGTCGCTCTTTTCAATCAATCCTAAAGATTCAATTTCTCACCCTACGCCAATACCTTTTGCCGTGGTCGCGGCATATTCAAAGATTGGGAAAGGTAAAATTATTGTCA
>JAQUOA010000094.1 GCA_028749215.1 Bacteroidota bacterium | reverse complement strand
TGTCAATACCACTTTTTTAACTGTGGTTTAAATCACAAACAAGAGTTGAAACTTCACCTTGGAAAATAATTTCACAAAAATATAGACTGGATATTTCATCCTGTATGTTTACCGAAGTAAAAAAAAGGGCTTTGCTGTTAAAGCAAAGCCCTTCGTTATACATATAGCGCGACATGTTTTATTTCTTTTTAAACTCTGCTACCAATTCCTGCAGGACATTTTTGGCATCGCCAAATAACATTTTGGTATTAGGTTCATAGAATAACGGGTTTTCAATTCCGGCAAAACCGGTCGCCATAGAGCGCTTCATAACGATCACAGTTTTGGCTTTATCCACATTAATAATAGGCATGCCGTAAATTGGGCTCCCTTTTTGTGTCCGCGCCGCTGGATTGACGACATCATTCGCACCAATCACGATACACACATCAACCGTATCCATGGAAGGATTTATGACTTCCATTTCTAACAATTGATCATACGACACGTTCGCTTCGGCAAGCAGCACGTTCATATGCCCAGGCATACGCCCTGCAACAGGATGAATGGCGAACTCTACTTTCACTTTTCTTTTTTCCAATTCATCACTCAATTCACGCACCGCATATTGTGCTTGTGCAACTGCCATACCATATCCCGGCACAACAACGACACGTTCTGCTTGTTCCAATGCAAATTTTGTATCTTCAATCGTAAAGCGATTGATGGGGCGCTGTTCGGCCAACTGCGAGGTATCCACTTGCGGTGTACCGACAGCACCAAACAACACGTTGGCAAACGAACGATTCATTGCTTTGCTCATTATAATAGAAAGAATAAATCCGGACGAGCCGTCGAGAGAACCGGCGATGATCAGCATTTTATTATTGATTGCAAAACCCGTGGCGGCAGCGGCAAGTCCTGCATACGAATTCATGAGCGAAAGCACAACAGGCATATCGGCACCGCCGATAGGCAGCACAACAAAAATTCCAATGAGAAAACTGAGCCCGATCATCACATAAAAGATGGTAGCATTGTTCGGAAAGAAAATTAAATAGACAAACATGACAAGTGTAATAAAGAAAAGCGCGATGTTTACAAAGTTCTGTCCTTTGTACGTGATGGGGGCGCTTGTGATGATGGCCTGCAGTTTTCCAAAGGCCATCAAACTTCCAGTCACCGTCAGTGCGCCGAACAATACTTCAAATCCCAACGCGGGCATTATACCGTATGCTTTCTCCGTGTGCACTGCATACTCATTAACGCCGACCAGCACTGCGGCGAGTGCACCAAATGAGTGGGAGATTGCAGTTCGTTGCGGCATTGCCGTCATTGGCATCCACACAGACATTGCCGTCCCAATGACCGAACCGATAACCATACCCGTAATGATCCATTCCCATGTAACGATCTCTCCGCTGAGCAATGTTCCAATGACGGCGAGCAGCATACCGATCTCTGCATAATGCATGCCGCGCCGCGCCGATTCGGGGTGACTTAATCCTTTTAACCCTAAAATAAATAGAACCGAAGCAATCACATAAGTAATTTCGAGCGGATAATTCATAACTTCCATATTACTTCCGCTCCTTTCGTTTGAACATTTTTAACATACGTTCGGTAATCAGAAATCCGCCAACGACGTTGATTGATGCTGCCGTGACTGCAACAAAGCCAAGCATCTGACTGACCTGATGACTGCTTCCTGCGGCAACGAGCGAGCCGACCAGCGAGATACCGGAGATGGCATTCGTTGCAGACATTAACGGTGTATGAAGCGTCGGAGTTACTTTCTTGATCACTTCAAAACCGACAAAGCCGGCAAGGATAAGAATATATAATAGTTCAACAATATTCGGCATATTACATCCCTTTCACTTTTTTATTGACAATAATGTTTTCTTCTTTCTTCGCCGCAAAAGTAGGATGAACTATCGATCCTCCATGCGTTATCAAACACCCTTTGATAATATCGTCATCAAGTTTTAGGTCGAAACGTTTCGTTTCTTTGTTCCAAAATTCATCGAGCAGGTTGTATAAATTATTTGAATACATCAAGCTGGCGTTCTGAGCAACGCGCGCCGGCATATTTGCCAAACCGATAATCTTTACACCTTTTTTAACGACGATCTTTCCAAGTACGGCACCTTCAACGTTACCGCCGGTTTCGACGGCAAGATCAACAACAATGGAACCGGGTTTCATTGCATCGACCATTTCTTTGGTAACGATAATTGGCGCTTTACGTCCAAACACCTGCGCTGTGGTAATCACAACATCGGCTTGGGCACAGTACTGTTTCATCACGTCGCGCTGTTTCTTCAATTGCTCTTCCGTCAACGCTTTGGCATACCCTTGTGCAGTTTGTCCTGTTTCACCAAGATCAACTTCAACAAATTTTGCGCCGAGCGACAACACATCGTTCTTTGCCACCGGACGGGTATCAAAAGCATCGACTTTAGCACCAAGACGTCTTGCCGTCGCAATTGCCTGCAAACCCGCAACGCCGGCACCGATAATGAAAACACGCGAGGGTTGAATTGTACCGGCCGGTGTCATCATCATCGGAAATATTTTTGGAATGTTATCGGCTGCCATCACAACGGCGGCGTACCCTGCAAGACTCGCCTGCGAACTCAGTGCGTCTAATTTTTGCGCGCGAGTCGATCGCGGAATCATCTCCATTGAAATAGCAGAAATCTTTTGCTTTGCGAGCACAGCAAGAAGTTTTGGTTCATTGAACGGATCAAGATAGGAAATATGGAGAGCACCTTTCCTGATCAATGAAACTTCCTTCTCATTCGGTCTGCGTAAACGGAGGATGATATCACCTGTTGCAAGCAATTTTTTTCGATTCTTCTCAACCAAAGCACCGACTTTTGTGTACTCTTCATCCAAAATACCAAGCGCCGTGCCAAGGCCTGCTTCAATGGTGATCTTCGCACCTTTCTTCACAAGCTTGTCGACATTCAACGGCAACATTGATACTCGTGTTTCGGGTTTTTCTTCTTTAGGAATGGCTATGTGCATATGTGTTTTGTTCTCTATAGGTTATTGAAAAATATGGTAAATATACCAATCTTCTGCTCCGTGAGCAAGATAAGATTTCTTGAAACTCAATCTTCTTTTTGGTAAGTTGCTGAGAACAAATTAATTAAAAATCTGGAACTTGCTTCCGTTGTCCTCTGTTATGGAGTGTAGAATTACAACGGCAATGGAGGCAAGAAAGTAATTCTTCATGCTTCCTTTCTTTGTAGCCGTCGTAACGCCAAATCCTCAGCATAAGGAATTCGAACAACAGGCGCTTCCGCATATGGAAGTACTGTACAATTACGCGCTTCGAATGACCAACAATGCTGATGATGCGAAGGATCTTCTTCAGGAAACGTTCCTGAAAGCGTATCGGTTTTGGGATAAGTTTGAACAAGGTACGAACCTCCGTGCGTGGCTCTTCCGGATCATGAAAAATACGTACATCAATCTGTACCGTAAGGAAGTAAAAGAACCGGACAAGGTTGATTACGCAGAGATCGAAAATTATTACAATATCATCCGTGCTGAATCTGCTGATCCGAACGATCTTCAGGAAAAATTATTCAATCAGTTATTGGATGATGAAGTATCAAAAGCACTTGAATTACTGCCGGAAGAATTTCGCACCGTGGTCATCTTATGCGATATCGAAGGATTGGCCTACGAAGAAATTTCCGAATTTCTTCAAATACCGGTAGGAACAGTTCGTTCTCGGCTGCATCGCGGACGAAAACTTCTTTACACAAGGCTGTATGATTATGCTAAAGATCGGGGGATGGTTAAGAAGGATGAAGAAAAATAATCTTGATACAAAAGGTGTATCGTGAACTGCAATGAATTTACTGAATGTGTTTGTGAAATCATTGACAAACGCTTAAGTGCTGAACGCACAACCGAACTGCTGGAACATGCAAAGAAATGCCCGCATTGCAAATACGAGTACGAAGCGCTGCAAGCAACCAAAAACATTGTTCAAACAAAAATACATCGGCAGAACGTTCCAACAGAATTGTATTACGCGGTTGTAAATGCTGCCGTCCATGCTCCAAAAGAATCGTGGCTGCAAAAAATTTTCGGAACCTATTTCAATCCTGCAATTGCATTTGTAGTACTTGCCTTTATTGTGGTTGGCGTGTATTCACTCTTCATCCCTGCAAAACCTACTGTACCGGAAGATGGTGACATCATCGTACAATCATTAAAGAATTATCAAGCTGTCGTTGGCGGATCAATAAAACCTACAATGGTTGGCGAGATTGAAAATGTCCATGCCTACCTTGAAAAAGAAGTTTCATTTGATGTCCACGTCCCTAAAATGCCGGGATGCTCGTGGTGCGGGGGTGTGCTGTCAAATTTTAAAGGAACAAAGCTTGCTCATGTTGTATATGGTTTGGGCGGAAAAAAAATGGTCTATATTTACCAGGCGGATTTGAAAGACGCAATGGACGGGACAACCATAAGTTTACCAAAAGAAGCAAAAGATGAATTGATAAAAACAGATTGGTATTATAAAGATTTTCCAGACAGTACGACGCTGGTGATGTGGCGTGACAAAAATACGCTGTGTGCCGCAATCAGCAGAATGGATAAAGAACAGCTTGTTGCACTTCTCACAGAAAAAGATATTCAATAACATATTGTCTATGAAAAATTTTTTTCTCCCCCTTCTCTTCCTTTTTATTTTCGGATGCAATCAACAAAAAAGCGGTGCTCAATCAGAAGCAAAACAATCATCAGCACAAGCGAAGTACACCCAAAATGTATCGTTGCTCATTGCCGTTGAAAAAAATCAGGGAGACCATGCCCCTAATTTTACCTGGTACGATGAAACCGGAAAGCAAGTATCATTCGCCGAAGTGACAAAAGGAAAACCGGTGGTGTTAAATTTTTGGGCAACGTGGTGCGGTCCGTGCAGAAAAGAAATGCCCGACCTTGTTGCATTGAATGAAGAATATAAAACAAAGGGTGCTGTCGTGATTGGAATTTCTGCGGACCGTGATGACGATGCTGTGAAAGTAGTTTCAGATTTTACAAAAGAATTTAAAGTGACATATCCGATTATTATTGACGATGGAAGAATGGAAGAAGCATTCGGCGGACTTCGCGGATATCCGACAACGTTCTACATCAACAAAGAAGGAACCATTGTAAAGAAACTAATTGGTCTTCAGTCTAAAGAAACATTTACAACAGAATTAAACGCATTGCTCTAAAACAAAAAAGGGGGTGAACAAATGCCCATTTTTTGTTTTACACCCCACTCAACAACCTATCTCCTAATTTTTTTGGTAACCCTGCGTCTAAAATTTTTTGACGTGCACTGCGAACATCATATTCTACCCGCACATACTCTAGAGAAAAGTTGTCAACATCAAAAACAACAAAACACGCATGCCAGTCGCCGTTGCGCGGCTGCCCGACACTTCCTGCATTCACAATAAATTTTTTTCCCTTCACTAAATGATCTGTCTCTCCGTCGTCGCAAAAAATTGCAGGGCGGTGTGTGTGACCGACAAAGCAAACCGGCTCCGAAAAATATTGGAAACTCTCCGCCGCATCGACATGGTAAAAAAGATATCGAAACTCTTCCGGCAAATCGGGTGAACTGTGAGTGAAGAAAGCATTAAAAGCGTGCAGGATGTACGGCAGGTTCGACAAAAATTCAAAATTTTCTTTTGTAATCTTTTTCCTCGTCCACACAACCCCCGCCTGCGCATGCTCACTAAAGTTGTCAATTTCCCTTGCACCTGTCACCGCACGATCATGATTCCCGGCAATGGTTGGAATATTATTACTGCGAAGCACGTCAACACATTCGTTCGGATTTGCCCCATAACCCACAACATCTCCCAGGCAAATGATATCGCTGATTTTCCTTTCGTGAATCTCGTCCATCACTTTTGTCAGCGCTTCAAGATTTGAGTGGATGTCTGAAATAATTGCAATTTTCATTTAGTATTAAACCTTTGTACAAAAGCCCTTGTCAAAAACAGACAACGTGGTATCAATAGTGTATTACCTGTTGGGTGTTAAAAACCATATGCTAAAAGTAGCAAAATACTCGACATAGTTGAAGTAAAAAATAAAATTTTTTTGAAGGAGGATGTTTGATCACAAAATTTATTATCCTGCTGATCATTGTAAGTTCACTTACTCCGTTATATGGAATGTATGTCGATCCCGGAGTTGGAAGTTATGTTTATCAAGCCGTCATTGCTTTAGTAACAGGGGTTATCTTTTATTTTAGGAGCATTAAAATCTTTATTGGTGGATTGTTTGCGCAGAAAAATGATAAAAATAAATTCTGATGTTTACCAAAGAACCATCTTCCTATAAAGACAAAAGCGGGTTTGTTTTTTGGTACCATGGTGAAGTTTTCCGTTGTGTTTCTCCAGCGTATAAAAATCATTATGAACATTTCATAGATTCAGGTCTCAGTGAAAAACTCACATCGCACTCACTCATTATCGCCCATCATGAGGTCGATGATACATCCATTTTTCCTATCGACCCAGAAGATATTTATAAAGTTATAAAGCCGAAAACACTGCCATTCATCAGCTACCCGTACGAGTGGTCGTACGAACAATTAAAAGACGCCGCTCTCGCTACATTAAAAATTCTTCGTATTTCTTTAGACCATGGGATGATTTTAAAAGATGCGCATCCGTTCAACATTCAATTTGTTGACAATCATCCTTTGTTGATTGATACCCTGTCATTCGAAAAATATACGGAAGGGACCCCTTGGGTTGCGTACAAACAATTCTGTGAAGCTTTCATCGCTCCGCTTGCCGTATTGTCTCAAGTAGATAATCGTTTGAACAATATTCTTCGCACCTATACCGATGGAATACCGCTTGACATTGTACCATCCCTCCTTCCGCTAAAAAGTAAATTAAAAATCGGTCTATTGCTTCATCTGTTCTGGCATGCACGATTTTCTTCACGCCGTGCAAACGGGGAAAAAATCCACTCTACGAAAGTGAGTATGGCTTCACTGCAGAGAATTATTTCAAGCCTTGAAGACACCATCCGCTCGTTACGGCCAAAATTAAAGAAAACACTGTGGAATGGTTATTATGAACACGATCATGTTACATCCGCTTATGTTGAAAAGAAAAGTAACTTTTTAATAAACGCACTGACCACGTGCAAGATCAATTCATTGTTAGATGTCGGTTCAAATGAGGGGATGTTTAGTCTTCTGGCAAGTAAACATGGTGTGCATACGATTGCTGTTGATTCTGATCCCAACTGTGTTGAAAAATTGTTTTTAATTGCAAAACGAGAAGAGAGGAAATTGTTGACACCGCTTATTGTCAATTTGGTAAATCCATCACCATCGTTTGGGTGGAATTACCAGACTCAAATAAATTTTTGGGATAGAATTAAACGTGTCGATTGCATCCTTTCCTATGCACTCATTCATCATTTGGTCCTTACGAATCACATCAGCTTCTCAATGATCGCAGAACAGTTTGCTCATCACTGCCGCTACCTTATTATAGAATTTGTCGGAAAAGAAGATCCTCAAGCTCAAGAGCTAATCCAATTGCGTCAAACCTTATTTGATGAATATAATGAAGATAATTTTGAACGAGAGTTCAAAAAATATTTTTCAATGATTAAGAAAGAACCGCTTGTCCCATTATCTCGAACATTGTACTTGATGGAGTCTATGTAAATGGATTTTGTTCAGTTTCGCCGCAATGGTTTAAAGATTGCACAATCATTCCCGGTTTATCCGTTCTTCTTTATCACCACAATTGTACTGAAACGGAATATTGCTTATAATTTTTTCCGTGATAATACATATGGAGAAATATTTGGTTGTTATTTTCTTCTTCTAGCATTTACGGTGATTATTATTGGCGTCATTAATCTACTAATGGACAATCTTAGGAAAAGCGGATTGGCGGCCATATCTTTATTGATTTTTGCGATTTCATATTCTGAGTTTTTGGCGGCATTTGAAAATCTAAACTGGTTCGTTTCATCATTTCCAAAACACAATTTTGCGACTTTTTCCATTTTCCTGTCGATATGGATAATCATTTCCTTTATTCTGAAAAAAACAAAAAAAGACCTTTTGACGATGACGTTATGGTTTAATGTCATGTTTCTTGTTTTTTTTATTAATGAAGTTGCCGATGTCGTTGAGACAAGCAGAATTGGTAATGTATCATCCGCACTGGCAAAGAGTGAAATCCCGCCGCTTGCCAAAGCTTCTCCAAACATAAAAAGAGATGTGTACTATATCATTTTTGATGCATATACAAATTCAAAAAGCTTAAAGGAGTATTGGAATTATGATAACTCAAGTTTTATGCAAGCATTGACTAACCGAGGTTTTTATATTGCTAAGGACAGTCACAGCAACTACGAGTTAACTCCTCTTTCAGTCTCATCCTCCTTAAATTCCAACTACCATTCATTCAACGATATTGTGAAAAATATTCCCGACGAAGCACAGTTTTATTTTAAACATAAGTATTCCAGCAGTATTATCAATTACTTCCAAAGTATTGGATATTCATTCATCAATTACTCAATTTTTGAATACAATAAAGTACCAGCGATTCACCACATAATAACCTTCAATATCGATCCGTTACATAATTTTTATTCTTTTGTTTTTTATCAAACCTGTTTCGGGAAAATATACGACAAAGCTTTTTCTAGACTGCAAAAGAACACTGCTGCCCTATGGCAAGATAATCTAGAAACTGTAGAAATGGTCAATGAACTTGTTCAACAAAAATCTGATGCACCTCGTTTTGTTTATATCCATTTCGTTGCACCTCATCCGCCCTATTATTTTACTGAGAATGGATCGATTCGGCCGGAATCAGAAGCGATCAAAGAATTCAATAAAGACTATTACCTTTCACAATTGATTTATACCAATACGCTTGCTTTGAAAACGGTCGATGCAATTCTTCACCACGCCCATGTTGCACCAATAATTATTGTGCAGGGAGATCACGGTTCGAGGATAATTCCGGGAAAAAAAGGGGATGATGAAGCGACGTCAATCCTTAATGCTTTTTATTTCCCGGATTCGCAGTATCAGTCCCTCTATCCATCAATAAGCCCGGTTAATACATTCCGTGTCGTCTTGAATCAATTTTTTAATCAGAACATTCCTTTATTGAAGGACACCTCGTATCTGCTTGCACGGAAATATTTTTTTGTCCCTCCCGAACATTAATCCTCTTTTTAATTCCAGATCATCGAATAATTTCGTAGCTTGTCATGTATAAAAAAACAGACGCAAATTTTAAAGAGTGCAACAGGTAAAGATGTTCCTATAAACTCTTCTGGCATTGTGGAATATAAAAATTCGTTGACCATAGATACTGCACAAACTCATAAAACGATGAAGAAACTTAACCTTTCCAAACTAAAAAAAATTAAACTGCTCGCCACCGATGTTGACGGTGTTTTGACTGATAGTGGAGCATATTATTCAGGAGACGGTATTGAATTGAAAAAATTTTCAATTCGTGACGGCATGGGAATGAACCTGATGCAAAAAGCAGGATATAAAATTGCTATCATCACAACGGAAAACACAAAGATCGTCGAAAAACGTGCTGAGAGATTAAAAATAACCGATCTTTATCAAGGCGCAGTAAAGAAAACAGACGCTATCGAAGATCTTTTAAAAAAATATTCTCTTTCATGGGATGAAGTGGCTTTTATCGGGGACGATATCAACGATATCCCTGTGCTGCAAAAAGTCGGGTTCGCAGTTGTTCCCGCAAACGGAACCGTGCTCAATAAAAAAATCGCAGACTATGTTACAAAAGCCGGTGGTGGACATGGCTGCGTCCGTGAAGTGTGTGACCTTTTTCTTGACCTTCATTGGAAAGGGATGTCAATCACAGAGTTATGGTTGAAAAAATAAGACTCATAGGTTTTCATGATTGTTATGATTATCAAAATCTCAAGATTCTTATATCGGTAAGGTGTATCGGATAAATGATTGAACCTTAGCAATCTTATAATTTTTATTATGTTGTCAATTTCGAAATGAAAAACGCTCTCTTCATCACATACTTTTGGCCCCCTTCCGGTAAGGCATCACTCCACTGGCCCCTTTTTATTATTAAACATCTTCCAAAATTTGGGTGGCAACCGTTTGTGTTAACTGCTGATGAGGATTCGTTTTCTCATCGTGACGAAAGTTTACTGAAAGAAATAGACCCGCGTTTAGAAGTAGTAAAAACATCTGCAAACGAACCATTCGATATCTACAGAAAATTTCTTGGTAAAAAATCCGACGTACCTCTCATTGCTTCAGAAACAATCTCATTAACCAATACCGGTGTCCGTCATCGATTTGCTATATGGATACGGATGAATTTGTTTGTTCCTGATGCACGTGTTGGATGGTATTTTTCTGCTG
>JAQUOA010000311.1 GCA_028749215.1 Bacteroidota bacterium | reverse complement strand
CTGGAAGAACATTGATAAATTTGGAGCAAACTTGTAGGCTCTGTAAAAAGAACAGGAAAAGAAGATGAAAAACTAAACAGCACTCGAAAAATAGCTAATTTTTATTACAGAGTTTTATCGTAGCACCTACCGGAACTTTCAATGACGGCGAAAGAGTTGCTTGATGAATATGTTAACGAATATGAAGGCCCGTTGGTTTTCATGGACAATGAAACATGGCAAAATGAGTTTGACGGCGTCTGCCGCAAGCTGCACAAGTTTTTGAAGAATAACCTGAAACAATAAAGGTAATATAAAATGAGCACGAAACAACCCCCGGCAGTATATCACCTCAGAGTGAAACTGAAATTTGACAAACGTACATACAGGGATATTTTGATCAGGGACGACCAGACTTTTGAAAAATTGCACGACATTATTTATTCTGCTTTTGACCGCTACGACGAGCACCTTTACTCTTTCATTATAAAAACGCCTCACCTGCCGGTCAATTCAGAAGAAAAAGAATTCACGGCGCTGATGAACAGTTTAGGATTCCGTACTCCGAAAAGGCAAACGCCGTCCATACGGATTTCCAGTCCGCAATGTAATCTGTACGATGAGAATCATTATGACGCATCAATAAGCCGGCTTAAGAAATTCAAACTGAAAGCCAAACAGAAATTTGAATACTTGTTCGATTTCGGGGATGAATGGTGGCATGAAATTGAAGTTAAAGGCGTTGTCCCGTTCGAAGCCGATACGAAATATCCGCGAATAATCAAGGTTAACGGCGATTCTCCGGATCAGTATTCGGACTATGATGAGGATTGATTATTCCTCCGGCGGCGATAAACTGGTCTTTTAATAATATTGAAATGATGGAGCTCAAATTTCTTGAGATTTAATTTTTTTATTCCCGTAACCATCAAGCTTATTTTTACGCTGATAACTTTTCCAGTTTTTATCGAGTTTGTCGAATGTCTCTTTTTTTATTTTACCAACTTTCATCAATGCAAACAATAGTGATCTCACAGAAACAGGAGGCAACACCATGTTTCCCGCACAATTTTTGCATTTGAATTTTGCTGGTTTTATTCCTTTCTCTTTTCTTATCATTTCTCTCGCTTCTGTCATTTCATTACAGAGGGAAATAACAGAGGCCCAGTCCATAGATTTTCCCCATTTTTCTTTCAAGTCGTCAAGCATTTCCGGGAACCATACTCTTGCCGCGTCACCTGAAGCCATGAAAATAATCCTTTGTTTTAATAATTTTAATGTTCGAATTCCCGTATTCTTACTTCACGACTTTTTCTATTATCGAATCACATCTTAAGCATAATTGAACATTGGGCTCGTCTTTTTTCGGATAACTGCATTGGTCGCAGTAGTTCACTTTACATTTTTTGCAATAATAAATAGCCGATACTTTTTCATTTGTCCTGTCGCTAATATCACCCTCTTCCGCTCCGCAAAAGTGGCAATATGATTTGATTTTTTGGTTCATATTTTTATTATTTAACTCTTGGGGTTGTTGCATTTCAATGGTTCGTATTGCGGCTTCATCCGGATACATACCGCAACTTTGTATAATTCAGCATTAGTACATTATTGCTCCGAAACTTAATCTGTTGTAATAAACAATCAATTATTGGCCTCAAAATAATAAATATAATTACAAGTAGTTTTGTTGCTATTCTATAGCAGTATTTATGGATTTGGCAAGAAAAAATGGAATTTCCAATTGAAATCTTCCATTTTCCCGATTAGGTTTATCCATGGTCTGGTGATAAACCGAAATCAAATGCTGAACCAGACCATTGTTCTGAAATTGAGAAAAGCGCGGGAAAGGATATGACACGGAAAAATGCGATAAAAGTTTTTGAAGACCGCAAGGTTCGTACTTTATGGGATGATGATAAAGAAGAATGGTATTTTTCCATAGTTGATGTTGTGGCGATCCTAACCGACAGTCCGAACCCGCGTAAATACTGGAGCGTCCTTAAAACACGCCTCAAGAAAGAAGGAAGTGAGTTGACTACAAATTGTAGTCAACTGAAAATGCAGTCCCAAGACGGCAAGTTCTATAAAACCGATTGTGCGACTACCGAGGCATTATTCCGACTGATTCAGTCAATTCCGTCGCCTAAGGCGGAACCGTTTAAATTGTGGATGGCGCAAGTTGCCGCTGAACGCCTTGATCAAATTCAGGATCCCGAGTTGTCAATTCAACAGGCAATGCATGACTATAAGCAACTGGGATATTCGGAAAACTGGATCAATCAGCGTCTCAAGAGCATCGAAATCCGCAAAGAGCTGACTGACGAATGGAAAAAGCACGGGCTCAAAGAAAGTGTGCATTTTGCGGCTTTGACCGATGTCATTTACCAGGCATGGTCGGATAAGACGGCCAGGGAATACAAAAAATTCAAAGGGTTGAAGAAGGAGAACCTCCGTGATAACATGACCAATAAGGAATTGGTTCTGAATATGCTGGCGGAACTGTCGACTAAAGAAATTTCGGAAGCCGATAATCCTGAAATTTTTCCGGAGCATATTGATGTTGCCAAACGCGGCGGCAATGTCGCTCGGGAAGCGAGGCTCAGGCTTGAGTCGGAAACCGGCAAAAAAGTGGTTTCGCCGCTTAATGCCGCCAACCTTCATTCTCTTGCTGG
Source organism: Bacteroidota bacterium (assembly GCA_028749215.1). Taxonomy (GTDB): domain Bacteria; phylum Bacteroidota; class Ignavibacteria; order UBA10030; family UBA8401; genus JAQUOA01. The sequence goes on along the minus strand of JAQUOA010000311.1, from coordinate 228 downwards.
TGAAAACAAGAAGATTGAATAACCCAATATTAAGGTAATGTTGACTCCTTGTTCCAAAGGGAAAAACCAAGAAACATTATCTTTGTATGCTACTGTTTACCCCACCACTGTTGTTTAATGGAAGGTTATCCCTCTGTCGGTTTCAAATTATTTTAAGAAACCGTCAATGCATCTTGATATCTCCGGTGTCCTCAAATAGCCATAGGACTTATGGTGATTGGATGAGCT
>JAQUOA010000093.1 GCA_028749215.1 Bacteroidota bacterium | reverse complement strand
TCAGCGTTCCTGAAGCACCGTGCAGATCGTTCAGGCTTTTCCGAATCTCCAGAGCTCTCTTCAGCATCGCCACTCCTTTGGTGTAATCTCCCAGGTAGGCAATAACTAGCCCGTGAATATTAAGCGCGGCGCTGAGGCCTTTTATATAATTTATTTTCTCTGCAAGCTGTTGTGCAGATTGGGCGTACTCTTCCGATTTTTTCAAATCAATCGGTACAAATTCTTTTGCTAGCTCAACAAGCAAAAGTACTTTTGTTGTATCAACGGTGGATTTTCCTAACTGGGAAGAGAGACTGTCGGTAAGCTTTGTCTGTGCGTGCACAAGAAATGTACACAGCAACAAGAAGAAACTTAAAACAAAACGGATATTCATCGTAGAGATCCTTTTTTGTTTTATAGCAGGAATGTTCTGCCACAATATATAAACGATTTCAATAAAGAATAGTAAAATAAATACAGGCTGCTGAATGTTTGTCTTTCACAAATTGCACGCATGTTTTATTCTGCATTTATTGGAAAGTTGGTTGAATTTGCAATATATTTCCCAACGGATTTTACATACCATCAAATTCTTACTATGACGTTCAACGACATTTCATACGTTCGGCTTGCCAGCCAGCAGATTGCAGGAACAAAATTTAAAACTGCGAAAGAAATCGTTTGCTGGATGGGTGCCATGCAGGCTCAGGATTACAGCATGGCAAAATGGGCGGTTGGAGTGCGATTGCCTGGCTCAACTGATAAAGATATAGAAACAGCCGTCAACAAAGGCGACATTATCAGAACACATGTACTGCGACCAACGTGGCATTTTGTTTCGCCTGCTGATATTTATTGGATGCTTGAATTAACGGCACCTCGCATTAAATCGTCCCTTAAATCTCGCCATAAACAATTAGAGCTCACTGAATCGGTAATTAAAAAAAGTTATTCGATTATTGAAAAAGCTCTAATAGACGGACAGCATTTTACACGCAATGAAATATTTAGCAAATTGGAAAAAGCTAACGTTGCCACCGGTAATCAGCGGGGTATTCATATTTTGCTTCGAGCTGAATTAGACGGAATAATATGCAGCGGCACTTCACAAGAAAAACAACAGACGTATGCCTTGCTTGAAGAACGCGTGCCAAAAAAGAAATTATTTCAAAGAGATGAAGCATTAGCCCAACTTGCCAACAAATATTTCACCAGTCATTGCCCTGCAACAGTGCAAGATTTTATTTGGTGGTCCGGCTTGCCAGTTGCCGATGCAAAAAATGCTTTAGAAATGGTGCGGGCAAATTTTTATTCAGAAAAAATCAATTCTCAAACATACTGGTTCAGAGATTCAGCATCCCCTACAAAAAATATTAGGGAATCAGCTCACTTATTGCCGGCTTATGATGAATTTATCATCAGCTATAAAGATAGAAGTGCTGCTCTTTCATCTGATATTCAGAAGAAAACAATTTCCGACAACGGAATATTCTGGCCCGTTATTGTGATCAACGGAAAAGTAACGGGAAAGTGGAGGCGAACAATGACGAAAGATACAATTGTCATCGAGACAGAATTTTTTCAGCCTCTTACCAAATCAACAAAAAACCTAATTGAGAAAGCTTCTTTGCGTTTTGGAAATTTTTTAAATCTAAAAATAGAAAGATTTTAAAATGAAATACCGTGTATTGTTCTTCTCATTTGCAATTTCATTTCAGATTTTATGCGGCCAAATATCACAAAAAACAACTGTTGTCGTCATCACGCCTCACCCTGATGATGCGGAAGCGTCGTGCGGCGGATTGATTGCAAATAGTGTCGCAGCGGGCGACCAGGTTATTATTCTCACTATGACGGGTGGTGAACTTGGCATTGGAGGAAAGACGATGGAAGAAGCGCGCGGCATCCGCACGGTGGAAGCTCAAAATGCAGCAGCGCTTCTTGGTGCAAAAATAGAATTCTTCGGCGCCATTGATGGATCGCTTGCTGTTGACGCCGTTGCAACGACCAAACTAAAGGAAATTTTGTTACGACTCAATCCGACAATTGTGCTTGCTCCTTGGCCCCTTGATGTTCACCCGGACCATCAGGCAACAGGTCTTCTTGCTTGGCGAGTGTTTCAAGATAGAGCTTTTACTTTCGATCTTTATTTTTACGAAACGAGCAATAGCCCTCATACAAAATCTTTTCAATTTGTTCCGACAGATTATGTAGATATAACGGATGTGCTAAAGAAAAAACAAGAAGCTCTCTACAGGCATAAGTCGCAAGGTCCCTCGGATTGGTGGGGAATGTACGAACGCATGGCAATTGTGAACGGATACGCAGCAGATGTACCGTACGCTGAGGCATATATCAAAGCACAAAATTCTTCCGGCATGGGAGGACGCGCGGCTGTGATTGGAAAAACACTGCATCGCTAACACAGATTTTTATCTTCCAACCGTTGTTCCTTATCACACCAAAGATTAATATTACTTGAGATTGATTTCGGAGAAATTTATCTTGTAGCCGGGTTGTTGGGGGAGTATTTATTCTTAATCTGCATGTCATATACAATCAAGAAATTCCCCACCCATTATTCCTTTCGACAATAAACACTTCTGGATTTCCGTAGACGGTAAGATATTTTGTTTTTCAAATAAAACAATTTTCAAGCGTTGGTCGGTTATACTTTTCATAAACACATCCATAATATCGAATAGTTTCATTTTCTCTCTCATTTGTCTTGCTCGATGAAAACCCAGTGAGCAGACAATTAAGAAACAGAATAAAAATTTATCTTGATCACAATTTCATTCACTCATAAAGGGTTTGTATGAAAAACTCTCGATTCCAAATCTTGCCACGCTCTTTTGTGGGGATGTTTCTTTGTGTTGTTTTTTTCTCAACGATTGCCTACAGCCAACAAATAGGAAAAGGGGGTGGGAAAATTTCCACGCCTGATGGCGATCAATGGGGATATACTACAAATGTAAGTTGTAGTGATGGTGTCTTGGAAGTTAATGTAGGTATCACAACCGTAGGTGCTCTTAGGTATAAAGATGTAAATAGATTGAAGCTTGATATATATCCAGAGTGGAAACTTAATGATGGATCTATTATTGTAGCAGCAACGCGAGTTTTTTACGGAAATAGATGGATTCTGAAGGTCTTAACATCCAATGGATTCGAAAACTCTGTTTATATCTTGGATTATTGGAATGCTTCTCCAATTATTTATCCAAAAGGCGGGGGTGTACTGGGTCGCGGTCCGGACGTGAGCAATGGGGCAAAGAATGTTGTGATTCAAGGAGGAACGCAGAGTTTCAAAGGCATTTTCGGAGACGCAACATATGTTCTTTCAACCATGTTCCTGTATGTCTACCGCGATTCTGTATCATCGTGGAAGCTGGATACGACGGGATTATTTGGCGCCTCTATCAATTACATTTCTCTGGACACATCCCAATTTGTTTATGCAGCAACGACGAACGGAGTATTCAAACAGCATCCCGATTCTAATGTGTGGCACCAGATCACAAATATTTCTTCAAGCAATTTTTCACAAATCCTTGTGGATAGACGCAACAGAATTTTTGCTGCAAACTATGTGAGTTACAACGGAAAAGGAACGTACGTCAGCACCGATAATGGTTCTTCGTGGACACTTGATTCGGCAGGAATCGGAACACATCAAATCCTTAAACTCTCCGACGATGCGTACGGCAACACGTATGCAATTGCCAACGGATATAATCAGATATATCGACGCATGAACAATACACCGGGATGGACACGCATCGACGGCGGGATTACTGCCATTACAATAAATCCCGCAGCAATTAATTCTGTCGGCGGAGACAGCGTACTCTACGCCGCAACATCGTTTGGACTTTACGCCAGCACAGATCAAGGCAATACTTGGACAGAATCCAATGCGGGAATTTCAGCTCAGACTTTCTATTCTTTTGCCAAGGGCACCGGCGGCAAATGGTTTACGTCAACGAACCTCGCAATGTATTCTTTGAATCCCACAGACACTGCGTGGAGCAAAATATATCCAACTGCTGGATACCAGAGAGGTTTGCCAATCTTTGCTGATGGTCTTAGCAACATCTATACCTTTGGTTCTGGAAATAATAATAATCTCTTGCCGGTGTATAAAAGCACAAATGGCGGAGCGTCATGGAACATCGACACTTTAGGAAAATCATTGGTGCTTGGTGGTGGAAAATTCTTTATCGATGAAAAAGGGGGGCAACATGCATCATTCGATCCTTACTCAGGCATTGCCCACCTCTACACAAAACCGTATGGCGGTAGCTGGTCAGTTGACACAAACGGATTCCGAACGACGAGCCCAAACAGTTATAGCAGCACGGCAGTATTTGCCTCTGATCATCAAGGATATTTGTATGCATCCGGAACCTATCTCAACGGAGCAAAAAAGGTGAGTGGACAAGTGATTCGCAGACCGATTGATGGCGGTACGTGGGTAGCGGATACTGTTGGACTTTCCGGTTACAGCTATTTAGATGCAATTCTCCCCGGGAAGAATGGCGACATGTTTGGCACCTACCGTCCTCACCTGCTTCATCGGTCGAACGGTGTATGGTCGAATCTCAATACACCTTCTATTGCCGGCAGTTCAATCAATTCGACGAAGTTGTCGGTGGATTCAAGCGGCGCGCTGTTTGCCGCTATTATGGGCAATGATGTAAACTATGTTTATCGGGGACTCGGCGTCTATTTTTCTGTAGATACAGGTACAACATGGAAATACGCCGGACTTGACAGCATCACTGTGAATCAAATCGTTTCGTATGGAGATAGCACGTACGTGGCGACCAATAATGGTCTGTACATTCTTACTCGTAAAGCAGCCGGAACAACTGGTGTGCAGCAAATTCAAACTTTGCCCACATCATACGCCTTGTTCCAAAATTATCCAAATCCATTTAATCCGACAACGACGATTCGATATAGTTTACCTACCTTAAGTCGAGTATCATTAAAAGTTTACAACGTGGTCGGTCAGAAAATTGCAGACCTCGTTAACTCCGAACAAACAACTGGCTTTCATGAGACGGTATGGAATGCAAAAGTAGCATCTGGAGTTTATTTTTATCGCATTGAGTCTTCTGCTATTGACGATCCGTCAAAGAAATTTGTACAGACGAGAAGTATGTTGATACTAAAGTAATTCGATAATCAAATAAATATTTTGGAGGATCTATGTTACGATTTGATTCATTTATGAAGTCTGTTGTTTTGGTTTTCATTCTCTGTTCAAATTATGGATATGGAGACAACACTCCACCGTTACAAAGAGCTTTAGCATTTCTTGCTTTTGACTTTACTGTGAAAGTTGACCAAAAAGAAGTTTCCCTTGTTGGTCATAAATTTACACTTGGAATGTTATTATCTGAAAAGGCACTGTGGGTTAGAGTATTTCGTAACAATATTATTGATAGCTCAGATGATATTGCACATTATTACCCTCCGCATGAGGTAAAAATTGTAAATGCAAATTTTAAATCTAACGATCAGACAAAAATAATAGTTTTACTTTCTAACAATACAACTGGAATACTTGATATTACCCAAGCATTGAACTCCCGGGAAAATGGTGAGAGCCTGAATCTTACACTTGTAAAACTAGCACCTGGTATAAATATCTCTTATCCTAAAAAAATTGTTGGAGATGCATTATATATATATGGGGACAATAAGGTTTCTGTCAGTCGTGACACCGGAAAGACATGGGAACCTGATTCTGTAAATATCAGCAAAACGTATGTTACTGATATTTCCATAGATACCAATTTTTACGCATGGATATCTACATATGACGGTGTCTATTATCAACATCCTGATTCTTCAATTTGGCATAAAGCTGCTTTACTTCCTTCTGCATCTCAAGGTTCTTATTCCATTTTTGCAGATAGAAAAGGAAGGATTTTTGTAGGAATGGGGGGAGACATTGCCGTATCGACAGATCGCGGTTTAAGCTGGCAGAAAATATCAGGCACAGTGAGTGGAACAGTAGACAAATTTGGGGATGATGCTTTAGGAAATGTGTATGCAATAAATAGTTATGGAGCGTATCGACTATCAAATCTTACGCTTCCCTGGATAAGGATATCCGATTCACTCAACACTTTTAATTACACTTCATCATCTTCAATTTCCATCAATTCCATCTCGGGCGATTCTGTTATTTACGCTGCAACAAATTATGGAATTTTTGAAAGTGCCGATCATGGAATGAACTGGAAATACACGTCAGATAATGTTCAAGCGTATGCATACAATTTTCATAGTCTTGTAAAATCAGGAAATTATTTTTTGGTCTCTACAAATAGCGGTATTTTTCGTGTAATCTCCGGAGACACTACCTGGGAAAAAATCTTTCCTCAAAAAGGATTCCAGTCAAATTTATCAATGACAACAGATTCTGTTGGCAACATCTATTCTGTTTTACCGAAACAAGTCGATAAATTTACAACAACATATAAAAATTATAAATCTACCGATCATGGTACTACATGGCTTCCTGATACGTTAGGTCTTTCAAAATATGTTTCAAATATTAATTCGTTCATCTACAATGTAGATCAACAAGGAGTGCAATATCTCACTGGAACCTATATTATGTATTCAAAGAAGCCAGGAAGTTCATGGAAATTGGATACTCTTGGATTAAACTTGCAAAATGTTGCAAAAATTAGCAGCATATCGAACAACAATAAAAAAGGTGTGATATACGCAACGAAGTATGTTTTTTCCAATTCGACATATTCAATTTATGGGCGTGCTTACAATGATTCATTGTGGTCAAAGGTTAATGCGGACACTTTGGGTAAACTTTCTGGAGGCATTGTCAGCGATGCGCAGGGAAATATTCTTGTTCAAACTTCTACAGGACAATTATTCAGATATAATGGCTCATCATGGGCTCAGATTCCTTTGCCTTCGGGATTAGGAAGGTTAGGTGCATTTTCCGTTGACAGAAATGGAGTACTATGGACAGAGTTTTTTGATCTTTTTGGTCAAATACTTCATGGGGTCTATTTTTCTAGTGACAACGGTATCACGTGGAAATATGTAGGTTTGAATGGCGTCGGTGTTAGTTCCCTCGTGAGTATGGATGACACGACTTACGCGATCACATTTATCGACGGCATTTATGGATTTACAACGGCTTCAAAACCGACTTCTGTATGGAACAATGAGTCTCAAATTGCATCATCGTATGAACTATTTCAGAATTATCCGAATCCGTTCAATCCGACAACAACAATTAATTATCAATTACCAAAAAGCGGTATAGTAACACTCAAAATCTTTGATATTCTCGGACAAGAAGTGGCAACGCTGGTGAATGAAAAGAAAGAAGCGGGAAAATATCAGGTGCAATTTGATGCGTCACGGTTTGCAAGCGGCGTGTACTTGTATCAATTAGATGCGGGTAATTATTCTTCCGTGAAGAAAATGATTTTGATGAAGTAGTGCTGGATATATACAGTGTTTCAACGGGAGAATATTTTTTTCTGGGGCCGCATTAGAAAAAAATATTCTCTCTTAAACAACCGTCTTCTTTACTTTAAATTTTTTGCCGTACTTACTCATTCCCTGCATAATTGGAAGAAGCTTCTTTCCTTCTTTACTTAACGCATATTCGACTTTCGGCGGAACAATGGTGTGAACTTTCCGTGTCACCACTCCGTGCGATTCTAATTCACGAAGAGTTTGCGTTAACATTTTATCGTTAATTGTCACAAGGATCTTTTTTAATTCGCCAAAACGTTTCGGTTTGTCCCGCAAATTCCAAATCACTAACCCTTTCCAGCGTCCGCCAACGATACGCAGCGTAAGATCAACCGGGCAATAGAAATATGTACCGTGTAATTTATATCTGTCCATAGTTTGAATATACATACCGTATGGCATAAAACAAACCATACTTACCAAAAAGATAGTGCTTTCATTTTGGTATGTATATTGCCAAATGAATGTCCTCTGTGTAATTTGTCAATGTCATGAAATATAATTTTTAACACAGTATGGAGATTCAGTAACGATGAATAACGAAGAAACGGCGCTTGCAGTCTCACGCGCAATTTTGAATGGTACGTTCAACGAACTAGATACACTGCTCGCGGATAATTTTACTTACACCGGCGATGGACTTGTATTGACTAAGGATCAATACATTGGATTTATGCAGGGGCTAAAAGATGCAATGAGCAATATGACGATGGATTTTACTCATGTTATCTCTGATGGAGACATTGTTTCTATCCGTTTCATTACGAGAGCTAAGAATACGGGAAAATTTATGGGTGCGCCCGCCAGCAAGAAGGATGTCGTTATCAACGGAATCTTTATGCGGAAGATCGAAAACGGTAAAGTCATTCAGGAGTGGCAAACTACCGATCTTCTCGGATTGATGTCGCAAATGGGATTTGGCGCTTTGTTTGGATACTCTGTTGCGGTCGGATTATTTAAAGCGAAGACAAAAATTCCCGAAAGAAGACGATAGTGTGCCTATATTTTCCACCTACATCTCTGCGGAGATTCTTCTATTGCAGAGGATTGCTTTTTTAACAAGCCTTTCAATGTGTTCATGTTTTCCACATCTTCGTGAAGATCTTCGCTCTTCGGCGTTTCTAAAATTTTAGGAATGTTGATGAACCGTTCATTGCTCATCAACATTCGAAATCCGTTCAATCCAATAGCACCTTTCCCGATATGTTCGTGACGATCGACGCGAGAACCCAAACCTTTCTTTGAATCATTGATATGAAAAGCAACCAGACGATCTAATCCAACCACTGCATCAAATTGTTTGAATGTTTGTTCGTATCCTTTTTCTCTGGCAATATCATATCCCGCCGCAAAGATGTGACATGTGTCGATACAGACCGCCATTCGTTCAGGATTCTCAACGCCGTCAATGATCGCACGAAGATGTTCGAACTTATATCCAACATTTGTTCCTTGTCCCGCTGTTGTTTCGATAACACTTTTTACTTTAAACCCTTTCGTTTTATCGTGGGCAATATTTAAACTCTCACAAATTTTTTTTATCCCTTCATCATCTCCTGCTCCAAGATGAGAACCGGGGTGAAAATTTAACAAAGGAATTCCTAGTTGCTCGCACCGTTCCAGTTCATCAATAAATGCAGCGCGTGATTTCTTTAAGACGTCAGAGTTCGTTGCACAAAGATTGATCAAATAAGAATCGTGCGATACAACGGGAGCGATACCGGCTTTGGAAATTTTTTGTTTATACTGCGCAATATCGTCTTCGGCGAACGGCTTGCCGTTCCATTGGTTATTATTTTTTGTAAAAACTTGTAATGCTGTACATCCAATCGATGTAGCGCGGTCAATAGCCGTGTGCACGCCGCCAGATATAGACATGTGCGCACCAAGCAAAAGTGTTTGTGTAAATTTTGAATTTGAGGTTGATTGAATCATACATTAATACCAGAATATATTGTTTTTTTCTATTATTATACGATATGTCAATCATTTTCCGCTTGATCGATTTTTTACTATTACTATGACAGCACAAATTTCTATTCGAAAAGCAGAACTCAAAGACGTCGGCACTATTGCCCGCTTTAACGCAGCAATGGCGGAAGAGACTGAACATATCCAACTCGACATGGATCGATTGCAACAGGGTGTTGAAGGTCTCTTGAATGCGCCGATGTATGGAGTTTACATTCTTGCCGAAGTGAATGGAACCACCGTCGGCCAAACGATGATCACCTATGAGTGGAGCGATTGGCGCAACGGCCTCTTTTGGTGGATTCAAAGTGTGTATGTTCTGCCCAACTATCGCACCCAGGGTGTTTTTCGCGCCTTGTACAATTTTACACTTGACCTGGCACAACGGCAAAAGAATGTTTGTGGTTTACGATTGTATGTTGACAAAGAAAACGAGCGTGCGTATCATATCTACAGAAAACTTGGAATGAAAGAAACTGCCTACAAAATGCTGGAAGTTGATTTTGTGTTACATCGCTAAACATCTTCCCTCATAAAAATCGCAGGATCATTCCTTACGCAAAGTTCATCATTTTCTTTTTACCCTTGAATTTCTTTTCCCTTTCTTCTTCCGTACATTCAAGCAATGCCTTCCCAAAAAAAATACATTGCTCATCTCGATCTGGATTGTTTCTTTGTCTCAGTCGAACGAATAAAAAATCCTTCGTTGGCCGGGAAACCTGTTGTCGTCGGCGGTTATGGACGGCGGGGCGTCGTTGCCTCCGCATCGTATGAAGCAAGAAAATACGGTGTGCACTCTGCTATGCCGACGGCAAAAGCTCTTCAGCTTTGCCCGCATCTCATCGTTGCCCGCGGAAGCCATGCAGAGTACGGAAAAATCTCCAGGCAATTGTATAAACGAATGTGCGACTTTGCACCGATTGTCGAGCAGGCATCTATCGATGAAATGTATATGGATTTTACCG
>JAQUOA010000310.1 GCA_028749215.1 Bacteroidota bacterium | reverse complement strand
TTTTAGTCGTTGATGATGATCCGAACATCCTTTCAGCTATTGGAGAGTTTTTTAGGAAGGAAGAATGTTATGTGATTACTTCGTCGAGCACAGAAGGAGCACTGGAATTGCTAAAACGGAACAGCATCGATCTGATTATTACAGATGTTCGATTGAAAGGGCAATCCGGGGTGACCTTTCTTCTGGAAGTAAAAAGAGTTTATCCGTCAACTCCAGTGATTGTCATGACGGGCTATCCCGAAGTTATCAGCGAAAGCGAAGTAAAAAGATATGGAGCAGACTTTTTTTTCCAGAAGCCGTTGAATCTGGAAAAATTTCGCGATGCTGTAAGAAAGTGTCTTTATGGAAAACAGTCGTCGAACCACACTAATTCTCACAACTAATATATCGAGGTTCCTATGAAAAACGGTTTCTTAAGTTTCTTGATGGTTGCTCTCTGTTTCGTTTTGTTTACTGAAACAAGCAAAGCGATACCAGCCTTCGCGCGAAAATACAAAACAAGTTGTGCAACATGCCATAACGGGTTTCCTAAACTCAATGCGTTCGGTGATGCATTTCGAAGAAACGGTTATCAATTTCCCGGCGGAACCGATCCGGAATTTATTAAAGAAGAGCCGGTTCCACTCGGTTCTGAAGGAAACAAGCGCGCATTTCCCGAAGCCATTTGGCCTGGCAGTATCCCGGGTTCATCGCCAATTTCATTATTCCTCAACAGCGAGGTTGATTACAACCCTCATGTGAATCCGAGTGATCCGGCAACAGCATCGAGAATAAGTTTTGACGGCCTTGGCAACAGCATCGAGGCAATAGCCGGTGGCTCTCTTGGTGAAGACATTTCGTTCTGGGGACAGGCAAGTCTCAACAGCGACGGTCTTGAACTAAACAGAATTTTCTTAACGTTCAGCAACCTCGTAGGCAATTCTTTAGGTCTGAACGCGAAAGTCGGTGTCATTGAACCTTCGCTCTTTTCATTTTCAACTCACCGCGCGTGGATGGAAGGGTACTGGTTTACCACACGTTCGTTCAGCAGCGATATGGGATGGACTATTGAGGAGACACAAAAAGGAATAGAAGTCAATGGAATTCTCAATGGACGCTTTGGGTACAGTGCCGGCGTTGTCGAAGGCTTCGGACACATTCATGCTGACAAAGATTTTTATGGACACGTAACGTACAAAATCGGCGGATTACCGCTCGACGGTGTTGTTGAAGGTGGTGCCGCTCCGAACAACCCTCAGCCGTACATTGATAACTCCCTTACGCTCGGAGCGTTTGCATACCGTGGATTTTCATTTTTTGCTCCCACGGATTCTGTTGCACAAGATAATAATATGACAATGGTGGGCGGTGATGTGAATGCGTACTATGAACGATTTAATTTCTTCGGCGGAATTGGAATTCGAAACGACGCACAGCCATTTTGGGGAACGCCTGGAAAATCGGCAAGTACCACAGTCTGGTTTGGTGAAGTCGATGTAACAGTTTTCCCTTGGCTCTTACCCGGTATAAGACTTGAGTCTTGGAATAGTCAGACGATGAATTCCAGTACCGGCAATGCCGATAAGTACACCGACACGCAAATCGTTCCGGGAATCGTCGCTCTTGTCAGACCAAATGTTAAGGCAACTCTTCGAACAAGCATTGCAAAACTCGGATTAAATAGTGACAAAGATTTTCATTTCAATCAAGTAATGTTAATGCTTGCGGTAGGGATTTAACGGAATTATATAAACCATACAAAAAGGAAAGTTATGCAAAAAAATATGCTGGTATTCGTTATTGCGTTTAGCGTATGTCTTACAGTTGCTAATGCAGGAAATATTATAGGAAAAGTAAAAGCAAAAGGAGTAAAAAACAGCGGGGATGCCATTATCTATATAGATAAAATTGCAGGAAAAAAGTTTGATCCACCCAAAGAGCACGGGAAAATGGATCAAAAAAAATTGATGTTTCATCCTCATGTTCTTCCGGTTCTTGCTGGCACAACGGTTGATTTTTTAAATGATGACGATGTGTTACATAATGTGTATTCACCTGACCAATGTGCAGAGAAATTTAATCTTGGAACGTGGCCAAAGGGTCAAATTAGATCGTATACGTATAAAAATGCAGGATGTGCTCCAGTAATTCTTTGTAACGTCCATCCCGAAATGGAAGCGTACGTTTTAGTTACTGAGACACCATACTTTGCTGTAAGTGATAAAGATGGCAGTTATGAAATAAAAAATGTTCCAGCAGGAAAATTCACTTTAAAGATCTGGCACGAAAAGCTCAAGGGCAGTCCGCAGGAAGTAACAGTTCCGGAATCTGGTAATGCCGAAATGAATTTTGAAATTAAGAAGTAATCCAAGAGCCACTGAAAAATTCAAACGATCATGGTATCCGCAACCTTTAAGGTTGCAAAAAGCTTCTCAAAGTGACTCGGAACTTTTGTCCATCTAAAGAGGTGCATAATGATAACTGAATCGAAAAGAACTATCGTGCAAGTGATGGCTTGGTTGGTTCTCGCTGCAGGGATGATGTTGTTGTTGAATGATGCTCATTCAAGTGGAGAATCGTTGGAATCATTTAAACTGGTTTTTTCCTCAAATGCCGAGACGCTTATTGGAACGGCAATCGTTTTCTTTGCAGCAATTGCGCTTGTCGGACTCTATTTTAATGATATCATGAAAATTTTAAAACATCGTTGACTAGATGCCAGATCAGATCAAATTTGTAAACCTTGAGTGGCTCGATTCAAACTTTCCCTGTATGACGGCATGTCCGGTGCATACAGAAGCGGGACGCTATGTCTCATTGATAGCAGAAGGGAAATATCGAGAGGCGTATCATGTTGCTCGCCGCCCGAACCCGCTTGCATCTATTTGTGGAAGAGTGTGTGCGGCACCGTG
>JAQUOA010000309.1 GCA_028749215.1 Bacteroidota bacterium | reverse complement strand
TTTAGGGCGCAATTCGTCTAAAAAAGGCGTCTTGCTCTCTAGGTCGAAACAGCCGAAAGAATTCCTAAGGCTACCAACACCTGAATCGAAAGGAAGCTTATATAGTTGATTATCGGGTTATCTGGAGAGCAAAATATGCGAAATTCATTTTACTAGCAAGCCGAGAAATCAAATTTTTTCAACAACTAATTTTTTGCCGTCGATTCTGATCTTTACTTTTTGACCGATTTCAAACGGAAAAGCCGAATCACTACGGACTTTTGCCGGAATGTAAACAACAACTCGTCCTTTGGCATGTTCATAAATTGCACCTTCACCTTCGAGGCTCATATTATCACAACAATTCTGAACAACAATAACAGATGCGCCAAAATTAAACAGTATAACAACAAAATGAACAACACATTATACCAACAATTATCCTTATAAGCGGGCGCAGGATGTGCAATCGGTGCCTTAAATGCGGAGGATTTCAGTTCTAATTGTCGCCTTGATGTTTTGCGCGGTATCTCTGGCAATGGTATGTGTAAGTGATGTTGCAACTGCTACGAGTCCGCCAATTGTTTCTACATTAGATGCGTCGACTTCACACGGTGGAACAAATGGTCTGTGTCTAGTTGGAAATATCACGGACTTTGGTGGATATGTTTCTTGTAAATTTTGGTTTGAATACGGAGTCACGGAGTTCTATGATTATTCCACATCACATCATATAACAATACAAACAGGGGAAGTTTATGATAGGGAATTAATTCAGTTGAGACCCAATACCACATATCATTTTCGAGCATGCGTATCCAACGGCGCTGGCGCGTCTTATGGCGAAGATATGACATTTACAACTGAACAGACGTCCCCGATTGTAAATGCACTTGCAACAACAAATGTTCAGGGAACAAGTGCGACTTTAAACGGTTTCCTTTCGAATCTTGGTGGAACCCCTTCTTGCGATGTTCTGTTTGGATATGGATTGAATGAAAACTACGGCTCACAGACCGCACGTCAAACTATGACAACCACAGGCTTATTTAGCGCAGGTATCTCAGGCCTAACCCCCGGAACCACATACTATGTTAGGGCATATTCATCAAATTCTCTGAGCGCCAACATGAATATTGGTTGCACATTTACAACTCCAACTCAATCAAACAAACCTCCGATATGCACAATAACAGCAGACTCGCTCTCAGGGTATGCGCCATTTGATGTTACTTTCTCCATGACTGCCTCTGATTCCGATGGTTCTATTGCGTCATATGCTTTGAAGATTATCGATTATGGTGGATATGGAGAGAACAACGGCAAAAAAGTCCCATCAACACAACATAATACATATGAAACGCCAGGAGATTATTGTGCATATATCACAGTTAAAGATAACGATGGTGCAACATCCTCAGATTTCATAATAATAAATGTAAAACAGCCGACAAATCAACCGCTGAGTTGCTCATTATCAGTAAATCCAACATCGGGAATTGCACCGCTATTAGTTCAATTTACAATGCGTGCAATACATACGAATAGTCGCATCGCTTCTTGGAGTCTTGATTTAGATGCCGATGGAAATGCAGAGTACTCTGATTATGGAGTACCGCCGACCGCGATACCAGAAATCGCATGGAGGTCAGAACTATTGAACTATGACACTCCCGGGGAATATATTGCAAAATTAACGGTTACAGACGACCAAGGAGCGGCTGTTTCTGATACAGAGACAATAACCGTGAAGGAAAAGAATATAATTAATACAATCACGGATATGCCCGGCTTCGAATTCATTGCGCTTCTTGGTGCAATCGTTCTACTATTTGCAGTAAAGGGTAAAAAACGATAAAGAAGATGAGTCTTATGCAAGAAACAGATGCATTGAGAGACGTTGAAAATTCATTGCGCGATTTCATTGCATGCGTATTGGAAAGAAAATTTGCCTCTGATTGGATAAACAAATGTGGGATTTCTGAAGAACGAATTAAGATATGGAAAGAAAGAAAAGAAATTGAAATGACGAAATTTCGTTCTGGAACTGCCGAAGAGCGGCCCATCTATTATGCAGATTTCTATGACCTAAAGACCATTTTGCAGAAGAATTGGAATGGTGAATTCTCCGAAGCTCTAGGCGAATTGAAAAGAATTGAGGCGTTACTATCTATCTTGGAGGGCTTTAGGGACTCTGATGCACATAGAAGAGAATTACTCCAACATCAAAAACATCTCATAATTGGTATATCCGGCGAAATTAGAAATTTACTGATTAAATATAGAAGCAAGAAAGAAACTGGAGAAGATTATTTTCCGAGAATAGAGAGTGTGATTGACAACTTGGGCAATACTTGGGTTGCAGGGAAAGGAAATGCGATTATGACAAAATCCATTTTGAGAGTAGGCGACACACTTGAATTCGTTGTTACTGGATCAGATCCAGAAGGATTAGAATTAGAATATCAAGTAGAGAATTTTAATGAACAGGGTAGAAACATATGGACAAAATCAAACAATTTAACTGTAAAAATAGAAGAAAATCATATCGGGCGTCAAAGTGATTTTTTCATACGAATTAAAAGTCCGAGGAAGTATCACGCACAATCGGCGTGGGATGATTGTGTAGATTTTTCATATCAAGTTCTTCCAGCAAAGAAATTGACGTTGTAGAAACCCTCCGTGATAAATAAAAAGGATTTTTTTACTTACGACCGATACGAAATCCCTTTTACCCCCTACCGGATTCACGCCTGCTTACAATGTCATCTAATATTCAAAAACCGGAAAAAATCTTCAAAGCATACTACGTCTGGCCCAAGTTCCCGTCGCTTTCAATGAGCGGCAGCGGCTGCTCGCTGATGTGCAAGCACTGCGACCACAAATATTTGTCATGCATGAAGCCGGTGACGA
>JAQUOA010000308.1 GCA_028749215.1 Bacteroidota bacterium | reverse complement strand
CTCTGCGCGGATACAATTATAATGTGAAGAACGGAACAAAATTCGGTTTAATCAACTACGAGCTTCGGTATCCGTTCATTCAGTATTTAGTCACGGGCGGCTTGCCCATTGCCTTTAACAATATTACCGGCGCAACGTTTCTGGATGTCGGCTCTGCGTGGACGAAGGATAAAGCATTTAAAGGAATTGGAAAGAATGATCAGGGAACAACCGTAACGCAGGATCTGCTTGTCGGTACCGGTTTTGGTCTGCGGTTAATTATTTTCGGTATGCCGCTGAAGATTGACGTTGCCTGGTCGTACAATTATGACACCTTCTCGCCGCCGAAATATTACTTCTCGCTCGGCGGAGATTTCTAAACATAGAGGAATATATGGACAATAAAACCAACAAACTTTTGGAAGCCATATTGCTTGCAATACAAGATCAACATAAAACAATTATTAAAGTTGATGGCCGGCTCGTAAATGTTGAAAATGGATTGACAAATGTCGGGAATAGGTTAATAAGTGTCGAAAATGCAGTCAAAGAAAGTACGCGTGAAATTTCAAAACTAAGCGCCATTGTCGAACGGCATGATAAAGAAATAGAAAAAGTGATTGAGGTGCACGGCGAAGATATTATGATATTGAAGGATAAAGTCACGAAGTTAGAGAAAAAATAATCTACAAAGTGATTTAAAACGACACAACATTGCAAGAAATAGGTAAGCAATATCTAAAGGATGAGGAGACAGATCACTCAGGTTTTTTAAGACGAGCGCGACTTCATCAATCAAAGTTTAGAGCAAATATTCTAGACTTGCCATCTGACACATACGGTAACTATTTGACAAAGACGGATGGTGAGCAAGGTAAGAACTTCTATGAAGGTTTTGGAATATTTGAGGCAGTTAAAAAATATAGGAAGTACAATAAACCTTTGTACTCTAATATGCTGAGAAGTGAGCATATTCCTTTTAATTTTTTTATCCCATTAAATCAAGACCGTAACTTTTGTAAAACTATTTTCTCTAACTTATTAAAAACAAGTATTCTCTCAATTGACAAAGTGGAGATTGAATATGCTCCAAAACCTGAAGAGAATTATTTGAATGATAAGACTTCCTTTGATGCGTACGTTGAATATACAAACTCCGATAATTCAAAAGGAATAATTGGTATTGAGGTCAAATACACAGAAAAAGAATATAAACTCCCTGCTAATTCCAAACAAGAAAAAGACCTAAACGACAAATGTTCAAAATACTTTTCTGTAACCAACAGTTGTAAACTTTATACATCAAATGCAATTAATCGGTTACGAACTGATAAATTTAGACAGATCTGGAGAAACCATTTACTTGGAGAAAGCATTTTACTTACCGACAAGGAAAAATTCAAACATTTCACCTCACTTACTTTATTTCCATCTGGAAATACTCACTTTATCAAAACAAGCAGGGAGTATATTGACCTACTTTTAAACAATAAGAATAAATTTATTCCATTGACTTACGAAGATTTTTTTGGTTTTCTTAGCACACATTGCCCCGACAACAATTACAAAAAATGGTTAGAGTATTTGACAACAAGATATATTGTGACGAATGATTGTAAATAATAAACGCCAATAACGATATTTTGTCAAAAACTGAGCCGGTGTGCTTATATTTACATTTATTACTAAAATCCATCGCTTTAGCTGCAACATATTATACAAATTTATTACACTTTCACCATTTGTTTCTGCCAGTACAGATAAAACGGAATTCCTGCTGCCAGCAAAAGCAATCCAACCATTGAATCCGCCGTTTGTTCTACAATAGTATTGAAGACAAACCATGTTGCAACGACAATGAATGCAATCGGTACAACAGGATACCACGGAACATTATATCCTCTGTGCGCATCGGGTTGTTTCTTCCGCAAGATGAAGACTGCAGCGGCGCCAAGCGCATAAAAAATCCATCCCGCGAAAATAACGTAGGTGAAAATCTGGTCGTACGTTCCTGTTAAACAAAGAATACACGCCCATGTTCCTTGAATCAGAAGTGATTTCCCGGGTGTCCTAAATTTTGGGTGCACATCGCTCATGCTCTTAAAAAACATTTTATCTTTTGCCATCGCATAAAACACCCGCGCCGTCGTCATGGAGGTTGCATTCACTGTCCCGAATGTTGAGATCATGACCATCGCGGAAATAATCGCGCCGCCGAGGCTTGGGAAAATTGTATCCATCACATCCGCGGCCACTAATTTTGAGTGAGCAATCTGTCCGATAGGAAGAATATAGAGATACGCCATGTTGGTCAGGACATAAATGATAATAATGCCAACTGTTCCGACAATAAGTGCTCGGGGAATATTTTTTTGCGGCTCAATCACTTCACCTGCAAGATACGTTAAGCTGTTCCACCCGTCATACGACCACAATGTTGCGATCATGGCGACGCCAATGGCCGCAAGCAGCGATTTAGAAGAAGGAACACCCCACAGCGGAAAAAAATGTTCAGTACTTCCATGCCCGACAGTAAAGGCGAGAACGATAATGCTGGAGATGGCAAGAACTTTCAAAAACGTAAAAACATTTTGAATCATTCCGCCGAATTGCACGCCCAAGTAATTAATTGTGGTTACCACAATGATAGCTCCGATGGCGATAAGGGTGACACCGAAATTTTTCAGGGGATAAATATTTCCTACGAGAGGCAATTTCCATGCTTCTAATTCAGGACCGAGATGCGGAAGATCGATGAAGTATCCGGAATATTTTGCAAAGGCAACGGCAATGGCAGCGATAGAGCCTGTTTGATAGACAATGAACGTTGTCCATCCGTAAAGAAAGGCCGTTAGCTGTCCGAACGTGACGCGAAAAAAAACATACTGTCCGCCTGCTTCAGGTATCAAGCTGGCAACTTCAG
>JAQUOA010000307.1 GCA_028749215.1 Bacteroidota bacterium | reverse complement strand
TCGAGCATCGTGATGAAATGAAACTTGCCGTCCAACTGCCAAACCTGTGGAAATTTAAAACAGGCGATGACAAACAATGGGCTGACCCGTCAACGGATGACAGTAAATGGCAAACGCTGGTCGTTCCGTTACCGTGGGATTATCAAGGATATGAAGAGTATGACGGATTCGGATGGTACCGAGTGACGTTCGATGTTCCCGACAATCTGCAAAACGAAAAACTTTTTGTGGTGCTGGGAAAGGTTGATGACATTGACGAAGCATATCTCAACGGAACAAAAATTGGAAACACCGGACGCATGGAAGGCAGGCGCTGGATAGACAACATTCAAGAACAATATCGCGAGCTTCGTGTTTACAGAATTCCGTCGTCAATAATAAAGTATAACCAAAAAAATGTAATTGCATTGCGTGTGTATGACAAAATGAGATACGGTGGAATATGTGAAGGGCCGATCGGGATTATCAATGAACGCGAATATAAACGATTAAATTTGAATGATGAAATACGCCGCCAAAATGATAAAAGTAAATTTGAACGATGGATGGACATATTTTTTAAAGACTAAATTCTAAGGGAGTCTATTATGAAAACGAGAATAGCGATGATTGCTTTAGCAGTGATGATAGCCGTTTCAACGATGGCAGCGCAAGAATCATTCCCTGCAAAAAATTATGCACTGAATAAAAAGCAGACTGAGTGTGCAAAGAAAAATATCATGATGGGCTTGCGCTCAGGAAACGACGGCGTTGCCGAAGCGGCGCTGATGCTTATTGCAAAAATAAAAATACAGGAGCCGGCTGTCCGTTCAGTTGAAATTCAAAAGGTGGTGGATAGTTTGGCGGTCTCCTCTCCTTCAAATGCAATGCGGTACAAAGCATACATCGTCTCTAACATTTGCATCGACCCCGAATGGTATGCGCAGGATAACAAAGTTGTTGCGTCAAAAACCGAAACATTCTTTATAGCGGCGGCACAGCGGATGCAATACAAACTGTTCGGCACAAGTTCTTTATAATTCCCCACCATAACTCCTACGAGAGAACCCGAAGCTTGCGTTGTTTGTGAGCTTCGGGTTTTTAATTTCTTATTACTCCTGCCTTCCTTTTCGATAAAAACCCTCAATTAATAGTTTGAAAAAAAAATTATAATGTCATTTTAAACGTAGTTTTATACATTGTATCAATTGTAAATTCTTGCATATTGTTTTGTGCATATTATGAAACTCTTTTTCTTTCTTGCCCTACTTAGTAGTGCTATTTTGCTTGGCACGGACTGCAAAGACAAACCCCCTATAATACCGCCCGACAATTACATTCCTCCGGATACCACTAGCCAAAACTTTACCATATCTACATGGGAGTTTGGAAAACAGTTTACTACCTCTTATGCGACTGACGCGTGGGTATTTAATAAAAATAATATTTGGGTGGTCGGACTGTTTCAGGGGATTGACAGCACAAACCCGCAACATTATACCGATGCAAACATTATTCGTTGGGATGGAACGAGCTGGAAACCGTTTAATCCTTTTATTGCTTATAGCAGTGGGATAAATTCTTTGTTTGCAGTAGATACATCCTTGATTTATTTTGCCGACATAGGTTTAACAATGTACAAAAATGGAGTTTTTAATGATATCGATTTAACACAACTTCAATTTTCATCCGGACAAAGCATTGATTACGTCTGGGCATCTAATGAAAATAATGTATGGGGGGTTGGTGCACAAGGGATGGTGGTTTTTTACGATGGGACGGTATGGAAAAACCTTTCCGTCAGTGCAGATTACCAGCTTGTTGGTATTACAGGTTCAAAGAAAACAGGTGTTGCGTATGCAGTGGGACGGAATACAAAAATAAACGAATACGTTATTGTAAAATTAGATCACGGCAACACTAGCATTTTGTTTGCAACAACATTGGCGTATGTAAGCTTTAACGACGTTGACATGCTGAATGAGGAAACACTTCTGTTGTGCGGTACAGCAGTCTTTACATATTCTCTTTCAACGGGAATGTTTAATGATTCTTATTATGGGCAGTCAATTATATCTAGAATCCCTTATCATTTTGATGCCATTGCTGTTGCTGCGCCTAATGATGTGTTTATCTTTGGACACAATTATATCAACATTTATAACAAAGTGTATGCTACTCATTACAATGGTGCACGCTTTGGAGAAGAATTGCTTCTGACTGGAGACATTAGTTGGTACAAAGGTGCATCTGCTCGTGATGGTGTTGCAGTCTTTACGATGTGGTCTCAACAAAAGGCATTACTCTTCATTCTAAGGAGGAATTAGCAATGAAGAACATTTTCTATTTATTCCTCTTTTCTCCCTCAACTTTCGAAGAGCAACCAGCTTCGAGGGTTTTTAATTTCTTAACACATCCGCACTTCTTTCCTTTCATAAAAAATTCTATCTTTAGCCTATATGACAGCACGAACAAAAACAAGCAAAGCGTGGGTTGTTTCCGCCGACATGGGCTACGGGCACCAGCGCGCCATCTTCCCTCTTAAAAGTATCTCCAAAGACGGGCTTATCACCGTCGGCAAGAACGACAATTCATCGGAGAAAGAAAAAAAACAGTGGGCGCGCCTGCTGAACATCTACGAATCGTTCTCCCGCGCACGAAGTATTCCGTTTGTCGGCAAGCCGATTTTCAGCCTGCTGGATTCGCTCATGCACATTCCGTCGTTCTACCCCATCCGCAATCTTTCGCGAAGTACGTATCAGGTGGACTTGGTTGAAAAGAACATCAACAACGGATTGTGCAAAGGGATGCTGGAAAAAATTTCGACCGAACATTTGCCTCTCGTTACGTCGTTCTATGCGCCCGCCATTGCCGCGGACATGAATGATTACGAGCCGGTCTATTGCATCATCTGCGATGCCGATATCAACCG
>JAQUOA010000092.1 GCA_028749215.1 Bacteroidota bacterium | reverse complement strand
TGGCTAAACACTATCAACAGACGCCAATAGGAGTAGCAGAACCGCCGAGATTTAACGATCGGCAAATCTATACTAATCCGATTTCATATACACAAGATCCGCAAGCCAGGGTACCGGGATATGCTGTTCGCCCGCCCGCGCGAAAAATAACAAAACGGAAAGTAAAAACTACCAATGTTGTGGGGGTGATGATTCTCGTGGCTATTGTGGCGCTCTTCTATGTTGGGAATGTTATCGCCGTCAATAACCTTGCAAAAGAGGTCAATGACCTTCGCATACGACACAATCAAATTGTGAGCATGAACGAAGTATTAAAAGCAGAAATTAACCGTAAATCGAGCTTGGACAGGATCAGCCTGCTGGCGCAAGAGCAGTTGGGAATGTCGAATCCCAAGGAAGCGCCGGTATGGTTTGAAGTTGACCGCGAAAAAGAAGCAGAGTTGTTGAAAAAATAATTATGTGGAATCCATTTAAGAAAAAAACAGAAGCAGGACAAGAAACACCTCAGCAAAAAGATTACAACAATCGTTTGCTGATGGTGAAAATTTGTTTTCTGTTAATCTTTCTTGGTGCCGGCACGCGATTAGTGCAGATACAAGTGATTGAAGCTGGGAAGTTTCAAGAGATTGCAAAAAAGCAGTATGAAGCCAAAGTACCGCTTGTTGCACAGCGCGGAAACATCTATGACCGTAACGGCAACGTGCTGGTCACAAATTCATTATTCACATCGTTCGCCGCTGATCCGGCAATTGCCGGAGAGCATGCAAAGTTTATTGCAAAAGAATTTTCAAAGGTCACCGGGAAACCGGAGCGGGAGTATCTTCAAAAATTACAAACAGATCGCCGCTTTGTGTACCTGGAACGGCACATGCTTCCCGATGTTGCAGAACAAATTCCGTTTAAAAAAATGCCCGGAGTTGTCAAAGCAAACGAACCGATGCGTTTGTATCACTATGATGAACTTGCAGGGCAAGTGCTCGGTGCAACGAATATTGACAACGCCGGCGTCAGCGGTATTGAACAACAATTTAATCCTGTTCTTCGTGGACGCGATGGATACGTGATTATGCAAAAAGACGGGCTTGGCAGAACACGCCCTTCCGTCGAATATCCGCGTGAAGAAGCAGTAAACGGACATTCGCTTGAATTGACGATTGATTTGCAGCTTCAGTCGATTGCTGAAGAAGAGTTGAAAAAAGGAATTGCGCGGGCGCAGGCAGATGCGGGCCTCGTAGTAATGCTTCGTCCGCAGACCGGAGAAGTACTGGCGATGGCAAATTATCCGCATGTCAATTTAAATAAAATTGACAACGCTGATGCGCTGAAGAATAGAGTAGTTTCGGATATGTACGAACCGGGGTCGGTCTTCAAAATTGTGACAGCCTCCGCTGCTTTGCAGAATGAACTGGTGACGCTTGATAAAAAATTTTACGGTGAGAACGGTAAGTACAAAATCGAGTATCCCGGCAAAAAAATCCGGTACATCAACGATACACATGCACTGCGCGATGTGACATTTCTTGAAGCGATGGCGTATTCAAGCAACATCGTGATGGCAAAAGTAAGCGATTTGATCGGGCCGGAAAAATTATATACCAAAGCCCGTGATTTTGGTTTTGGTATGTCGACTGGAATTGAGTTACCGGCAGAATCGAACGGTCAATTGAAAAAAACTTCCGAGTGGTCGCTCACATCACTGAACTCTATTGCCTACGGATACGAAGTAGGAGTAACGCCGCTTCAACTTGTGTGTGCTTACAGCGCAATTGCCAACGACGGAGTTTTGATGCGCCCGTACCTTGTGAAACGAGAGATGGATGAAAATGGAATTGAAGTTTCATCAACTCAACCGGAAATGATCCGGCGCGTCGTTCCGAAAGATGTCAGCGAAAAAGTAAAACAGATGTTTGAAGGCGTCGTCGAGTTCGGTACGGGAAGCTCTGTAAAAATTCCCGGAGTAATGATTGCCGGTAAAACAGGAACATCGCGCAAATACGTCGATGGCAAATACGAAGAAGGAAGTTACAACGCTTCGTTCATCGGTTTTTTCCCCGCAGAAAAACCTGAGATCGTCTGTCTTGTCATCATGGAAAAGCCGAAAGTTGGTTACACCGGCGCCGTTGCCAGCGCACCAATTTTCAAAGGAATAGCCGAGCGGATTATACACAACAACGGCTTGATTGCTACGACGGTGACGGCAGATCAGAAAACTCCGGCAACTCCAACGCAAAATGAAGCAACTGTTTCTATCCCCAATGTCACCGATCGTGATGTTGAAGATGCAATAGAAATATTAAAGAAGAACGGGCTTGCAGCTAAAGTTATTGGCAACGGCGGTGAAGTGGTAAGACAGTATCCTCAATCGACAAGCAAAGTGGAGCGAGGATCGATCGTGCAATTGATGACGAATGAGAATGAAGGAACAGTCATTGCAGGATCAACATCGGTTCCCGAATTGCGGGGAATGAGTGTTCGTCGCGCCGTAAACAAACTTGCCGCAGAACAGTATGCAGTTGCCATTGTCGGGACGGGAATTGTTGTCAATCAATTTCCTAATCCCGGCTCAGCTCTAAAGAGCGGCGCAAAAGTAACAATCATTTGCGAGCCGAAAGCGTTGTCAACAGCACAGTTGTATTAACTAGAATTTAATAAATCGTGTATGACATTATCTGAATTGCTGAAAGGCGTAACCGTGACGAAGATGTTTCAAACAATGTACGGAAAGATGGTTGTCACACATGATGTCATGATTAGCGGCATTCAGTATGATTCACGGAAGGTGCAACGCGAAAATTTATTTGTAGCACTTCGCGGTGTCGGGACGGACGGGCATAAATTTATTTCATCTGCCATTGCCAATGGCGCGAAAGCGATTGTTGTAGAAGACGATACTTCGGTGCCCGATGCACAGTGCATGCACGCAGGAGTTGTGAAGATTGTTGTCAGTAATACGCGAAAAGCGTTAGCGCAACTTTCAGCAAACTACTACGGTCATCCGTCAAAAAAAATGACAATGATTGCTGTAACCGGAACAAATGGAAAGACAACAACAACGTATTTGATCAAGCAAATGCTCGAATCATTTCAGCAACATAAAGTCGGCTTGGTAGGAACGGTTGAGAATGCCATAGGACAGGAGAAAATTCCCGCCACTCATACGACGCCGGAATCGCTTGAGCTGCATCAGTTGTTTGCACGGATGGTTGAGCAGCACTGTACGCACTGCGTGATGGAAGTTTCGTCGCACGCATTGCATCAGTACCGGGTTCATGGTATTGATTTTTCAACAGCCGTATTTACAAATTTAACACAGGATCATCTGGATTATCACGGTACAATGGACGCATACTTTCAATCAAAAAAAATATTGTTTGATGGACTTTCAGAGAGCGCAGTTGCCGTGATCAACGCCGATTCGGAATACGGCAATACGATTGTAAATGGAACGAAGGCGAAAGTTATTACGTATTCAATAAATGCTGCCGCCGATGTGAAAGCAGAAAATGTCACATTGAGTATCAATGGTTTTACCGCTGAAGTACATCATCGACCAACAATAGAAAAGATTTCTACGAAGCTCGTCGGCCGGTTTAACGTGTACAATTTTCTTGGAGCCTACACAGCAACGTTCGGAATGCCGCTCAGCACCGCAGACAAACAAAAGAGTTTTGGAAATCTTGCTCCAGCGCCGGGACGATTTGAACAAGTTCACGCTCCACAAGGATGGACAGCGATTATTGATTATGCACACACTCCGGATGCACTCGAAAATTGTTTGCAGGCGATCCATGATATTATGCCAGCCAATCGCGCAAATACCATCCTCACCATTTTTGGCGCGGGCGGTGACCGTGACAAAACGAAACGTCCTAAGATGGGAGCAATTGCTGAACGGTTGAGCGACGCAGTCATTGTTACATCGGATAACCCAAGAACAGAAGATCCTCAAAAAATTATCGAGGACATTCTTGCAGGAATGAAAGACAAAAAGAAAATTATCGTGCAGGTAGACCGCGCAAGGGCAATTCAAGAAGGAAAAATGATGGCTAAGCCCGGCGATATTATTTTAGTTGCCGGAAAAGGACACGAAGATTATCAGGTGATAGGGACAACAAAACATCATTTTAATGATAAAGAAGAGATAGCAAAAGCTGTGTAATGAAAAAGATTACCGAAAAAGATCTTCTAAAGCTTACCAGTGTGAATCTTGTGAACAAGAAATTGTTTTCGCGGCATCGTGTAATCGGTATTTCAACAGATTCGCGAAGTGTCGGAAAGGCCAACATCTTTTTCGCTTTGCATGGAGATCATTTCGATGCCCATAATTTTATTGGTGATGTTGTAAAACATGATGTAGCGGCAATTGTTATTCGAAAAGAATGGGCGGAAAAAAATGCAGCTCGTTTAAAGTCATTTCCGTGTGCATGTATCATCGTTCCGGACGTGATCATCGCGCTCGGTGAACTGGCGAGGATTTATCGGCGAAAATTTGACATCCCTGTTATTGCAATCGGCGGAAGCAATGGGAAAACGACGACAAAAGAAATGGTGACAGCGGTGTTGAAAGCAAAATATGCTGTTCTCAACACCGAAGGAAATTTAAACAACCACATCGGCGTGCCGCAAACACTTTTTCGTTTGACATCAGATCATGATATGGCCGTGATTGAACTTGGCACCAACCATTTTGGCGAGCTGAGCTACTTATGCAAGATTGCTGAACCGACACATGGATTACTTACCAACATCGGCAAAGAGCATCTTGAATTTTTTGGGGATGAAAACGGCGTTGCAAAAGAAGAAAAAGAGTTGTTCCGCTTTCTTGAACAGCACGACGGATTTGCATTCATCAACAGCGATGACCGTTACCTTGAAGATGAAAGTAAGAATATCAAAAAGTCGATGAGTTTCGGGACCATATCAAAAGCAGATGTCCGTGCTAAAAATATTACCATGAACGCGCTTGGGCAGGCAACGTTTCAATGTAAATGGTTAAAGAAGGATATATCGATGTCGGTAAATCTTTCTGTGCCCGGAATCCACAATGTTAGCAACGCCCTGGCGGCAGTTTCTGTCGGCTTGAAAATGAAGGTGAAAGAAAAAAAGATCATTAATGCATTGAAAAATTTTTCATCAGCCTCAAAGCGGATGGAAATCTTTTCACATAACGGTGTCACCATCTTAAATGATACCTATAACTCAAATCCTGATTCTGTTATTGTAGCATTGAAGACGTTACAATCACTGACAACGAACGGAAAAAAAATTGCGGTGCTTGCCGATATGCGGGAGCTTGGTGAATCGTCGAAGCGTGAACATACAAACATCGGCGTCATCGCTGCAGAAATGAAATTCAGTCATCTTTTTACGTACGGCCCCTTTTCAAAATATACAAATGAAGCGTACAACAGAGATAACGGAAAACATTTTGAATCAAAAGACGAACTTGCCGAAGTATTGAATTCAATTCTTCACTCCGGAGATGTCGTCTTGGTAAAAGGTTCGCGCGGAATGAGGATGGAAGATGTTGTCGCTCATCTTACGGCGGTTCATGAACACGTCACAATGAATTAATTATGCTCTATCACTTTTTATATTGGATTGAACAAGTGTATCATCCGCCCGGTTTTGGTGTGGTGAAGTATTTGACATTTCGCTCCGCCGCGGCTGCAATTACAGCGTTATTCATCAGCTTCATTATTGGCGGCAAAGTGATCAACATGTTGAAAGCAAAAGGTATTGTATCAACCTATCGCGAAGGTGCGCCGGAGCGCCACAAACAAAAAGCCGGCACACCGATGATGGGGGGAATTATCGTTCTTGCATCGGTCGTTGTTCCCACATTATTGTGGGCAGATCTTCGCAACACGTACGTCATTCTAATTTTATTTGTTACAACCGGACTCGGAATTGTCGGATTCATGGATGATTATTTGAAGGTTGTGAAAAAACAAAAAGAAGGGTTGGTAGCCCGCTATAAAATTTTCGGACAAGTAACTATCGGTGCGGTGTTGGGTTGGGCGTTGTTTGCGATGCCTGAATTGAAAATGATTCACGCCAACACAGTCACGACAGTTCCGTTCTTTAAAAATCTAGAATTTGATCTCGGCATTTTTTATATCCCCATGGTGATTTTTATCATCACCGCAACATCCAATGCGGTGAATTTGACTGACGGGCTCGACGGCTTAGCAATCGGAACATCGGGAATTGTTGTCTTCACCCTTGGACTAATTGTCTATGTTTCCGGAAACATTGAGTTTAGTCGATATCTCAACATCATTTATTTGCGGGGAAATGGCGAGCTGATTGTGTTTTGCATTGCGTTGGTCGGAGCGTCGCTTGGGTTCTTGTGGTACAACTCATACCCCGCGCAAGTATTCATGGGAGATACGGCATCACTTGCACTTGGCGGTGCGATCGGTGCGTTGACTGTGATGGCAAAAAAAGAATTAATCCTGCCGATTCTCGGCGGCGTATTTTTTATGGAAACCGTCTCGGTGATTATGCAACGATTGTATTTCAAGTATACCAAAAAGCGATTTGGGCAAGGACGCCGGGTATTTAAGATGGCACCAATTCATCACCATTTTGAATTACTCGGATGGACAGAGCCGAAAATTGTCACACGGTTTTACATCATTGCCATTCTGTTGATGATTTTGAGTTTAACAACGTTTAAGGTTCGATAAACACGTACGTGAATATTGCTGACGTCGTCGATAAAAGAATTACGGTCATTGGTGCTGAACGGAGCGGAGTTGCTGTTGCACAGTTATTAAAAAAAAATCACGCTAAAGTATTTGTGAGTGATTTTGGGAAAAGTGAACGGACACAAAAAAATATTGAAGAGCTTCGCCAAAGTCATATTGAATGTGAATTTGGCGGACACAGCGAACGGGTGTTCGATTGTTCTTTGATGGTGATAAGCCCCGGTGTTCCGACGAATGCACCGGTTGTTGTAGAAGCGCAAAAACGCAAACTTAAAATCGTTGCTGAAATTGAAGTTGCCAGTTGGTTTTGTCTCGGCCCGATTATTGCCATTACCGGCAGTAACGGTAAAACGACCACCGCCACACTTTTAGGGAGGATGTTCAGCGATGCAAAGAAAAAATACGTTGTTGCGGGTAACATTGGAACGGCATTCTCATCTGTCGTTTTGGATGTGGATGCGGAAACTGTTGTCGTTCTGGAAGTGAGCAGTTTTCAGTTAGATTTTATCGATACGTTTCGTCCGAAAATTGCCATGATACTTAATATTACACAGAACCACATGGACCGATACGATCACTCGATGGAAAATTATGCGCGCTCCAAGGCACGTATCTTTATGAATCAGCGTGCGGAAGATTTTTTGATTTGCAATGCAGATGATACGTGGACTCAATCTTTCATAAAGAATACTAAATCAAAAATATTTTCGTTCAGCAGCCGGCATAGTGTCAATGAAGGTGCGTTTGAAAAAAATGGTGAAGTAGTGACGAAGATTCAGAATTCGGAGCATAAAATTTTACAATCATCGGAAATTTCAATTCAAGGCGAGCACAATCTTCAAAATGCAATGGCGGCAACGCTGGCGGCGCAGTTGATGGGAGTCCAACCGGTTTACCTGAAATCGACATTGCGGAATTTCAAAGGGGTTGAACATCGCCAGGAATTTGTGAGGGAGGTACATGGAGTTACCTATGTCAATAATTCCAAGGCAACGACGGTTGAAGCGGTGGAAGTGTCTTTGAAAAGTTACAACAGGCCGATTGTGCTGATTATGGGCGGGAAAGATAAAGGGAACGACTATTCAACAATCTATGATCTGGTAAAGAAAAAAGTGAAGGCGATTGTTGCAACGGGATATTCTGCTGATACCATTGTGAAAAATTTTTCCGATAAAGTGAAAGTGGAAAAAGTATCAACAATCGGCAATGCGATCCCTAACATGGACTCAATGAAG
Source organism: Bacteroidota bacterium (assembly GCA_028749215.1). Lineage (GTDB taxonomy): Bacteria > Bacteroidota > Ignavibacteria > UBA10030 > UBA8401 > JAQUOA01. The sequence goes on along the minus strand of JAQUOA010000092.1, from coordinate 2,707 downwards.
AAAACAATTGCTGTGGCAACATCGCTCGCAGCGCAAGGAGATATAGTTCTTTTTTCCCCGGCGTGCACATCGTTCGATTGGTTTACAGATTACGAAGAACGAGGAAAAGTGTTCAAACAGCTTGTTTTAGATTTGTGATTGGTGAATTTTGATTGCGGATTGGATAAATGAACAAGGATGATCTCAAACTGAGAACAAAATCTTTTGCGTTGAGAGTGATGGCATTGCTGGAATCATTGCCAAAAAATCGGGAGGCTGACATTGTAGCTAAACAAATTCTGCGATCAGCGACATCTGTTGGAGCAAACTATCGCTCTGCTTGCCGAGCACGATTAAAAGCAGACTTTGTCTCAAAGATTACCATTGTTGAGGAAGAGGCAGACGAAACTTTATTTTGGCTAGAGTTAATAAAAGAAAGAAAAATGATTCCAGAAAATAGATTGATGGAATTAATGAAAGAAGCCGACGAATTGGTGGCAATATTTGTATCATCTGGAAAAACTGTAAAGAGTGGAATGGCTAAAATTAAAAATCAAAAATCCGAAATCCCAAATTAACAAGTGGCGTCCCAACGAAATCATATTGACCGCATTACCCTTTTTGTCGTGCTGATCCTGATGGTGATGAGCACGTTTGTGGTGTACAGCGCATCGTCAACATGGGCAATGCAGAAGATGCAATCCTCAAGCGGCTTGGTGAACAAACACATTATAAAAATTCTCATCGGCTTAGTGGCGATGTTCTTTGCCATCAATATCGATTACAAAAAATATAAACCGCTTACGAAATGGGTTCTGATTTTTTCTCTTCTTCTTCTTGTTGCAACCAGAGTGATGGGAGGCGAAGTGAAAGGTGCGGCACGATGGCTCTCGCTTGGCGGATTTAGTTTGCAGCCGTCGGAGATTGCAAAATTTGCGCTTCTTTTCCATCTGTCATTTTTGCTTTCGAATAAACGCGACAAGCTCGGAGATTTCAAAACGGGATTTATGCCGCTCATGATTTGGATTAGCGGCGTTGTTGGTTTAGTGATGATTCAGCCGAACTTCAGCACGGGAGCACTGATTTTTATTTTGGGAATGATTTTAGTTTTTGTCGGCGGTGCAAGAATGAAACACGTCCTGCTTTCACTCAGCGCGCTTATTCCTGCATTGTTGGTGTACATGGTGAGTGCGCCGTACCGCATGAAACGTATTCTCAGTTTTGTCGGCTTCGGCGGTGATGAAGCAGTAACGACAACCGCAAATTATCAATTGCTGCAGGGAATAATCGGCTTCGGCAACGGCGGAATTTTCGGTGTGGGAATGGGGATGAGCAAACAGCGCGATCTGTTTCTGCCTGAATCCTACGGCGATTTTATTTTTTCCATTGTGGGTGAAGAGTACGGTTTAATCGGCACCATGATTTTTATGTTTCTGTTTTTGACAATTTTACTCCGTGGGTTGAAAATCGCACGCTATGCACCGGATGATTTTGGAAAATATCTTGCCATCGGCATTACGTCAACAGTTGTCGTGTATGCACTCGGCAATGCATTGGTGACGCTTGGTCTTGCACCGACAACAGGTTTACCGATGCCGTTTGTGAGTTACGGAGGTTCGGCAATTATTTTTTCTTCGTTTGCCATTGGCGTGCTGCTGAATATTTCGTCGCAGACAGATTTGCATCCTCGTGAACGAATGTACGTGGAACCGACAGTGAGTGTTGAACCGGCTGTCAGTAAAATTTATTAACAGTATGACAATACTTTTTGCAGGTGGCGGGACAGGCGGTCATTTGTATCCTGCAATTGCAATTGCAGAAGAAATTAAGAAGAAGAATCCACAAGCGCGCATTGTGTTTGTTGGTACGAAGAAAAAAATTGAAGCACGTGTTGTCCCGCAAAAAGGGTTCGAGTTCTTTACCATTTGGATCAGCGGGTTTAGCAGACGGTTGCGGTTAAGCAATGTGTTGTTTCCTGTAAAAGTTGTTGTTTCACTGATTCAATCGTTCTTTCTCATTTCAAAGTTGAAACCAAATGTCGTAGTCGGTACAGGCGGGTATGTATGTGGTCCGATATTGTATATGGCATCGCTGCTGCGCATTCCGACAGTTGTCCATGAAAGCAATAGTTATCCAGGTGTGACGACGCGAATGCTTGCCTACAGGATGACGAAAGTATTCATCACATTTGAAGGAACACAGCAATGGCTTTCAAAAAATGCAAAAACAGAATTGGTCGGGAACCCGACACGCGATATACTTTCCAAAGTGACAAAAACTGAAGGATGTGCACAGTTCAATTTAGATCCGAATAAGAAAACAATTTTTGCATTTGGCGGAAGCTTAGGCGCAGCGACCATCAACAATGCTATGAAATACGTTGTGGAAGATGCAATCAAAAATAATTATCAAGTGATTTGGCAAACGGGAGAACAGGAAACAACAATGGAGGTGCCTGAACACTCCAATATTAAGGTTCAACAATACATCGACAACATTGAATATGCCTACGCTGCCGCCGATGTCATCGTTTCTCGTTCTGGTGCGACAACATTGGCAGAGGTAACGCGGCTTGGTAAACCGATAATTTTAATTCCGTATCCCTTTGCCGCGGCAAACCACCAAGAATTGAATGCGAAAACGATGGTGGAATCAGGGGCCGCAATGATGATTGATGACAAAGAAGTGCAGAAAAAGCTTTTACCTATGGTAAGACAGCTGTTGTTTA
>JAQUOA010000306.1 GCA_028749215.1 Bacteroidota bacterium | reverse complement strand
GCCGCAGCTTCTTCGTCCGATCCTTCAAATTTCAAGTACATCGTCGAACCTTGTTCTGCGGCAAGCGTCATCACGCCGATAATGCTCTTGCCGTTAATTTCAAAACCATCTTTTAAAATGATGAACTCCGATTGAAACTTTGCCGCCAATTTCACCAACGCTGCCGCAGGGCGTGTGTGAAGCCCTGCTCTATTTCTTATCGTCACTTCTTTTTCTATCATTTCTACATTGGTAAAATCTAAAACTGCCGATGTAACACCATGCCGGAAAACCAAAACAGCATTTCACGCGCCGGTGTGTCGCGCAGTTTTTTTAATTGAACATTCGCTTGACGAATATCCTTATCTATTGATTGTTTTGCAAGCTCAATGATTCCGCACCGTTCGTAAATTTCTTTGACAAGAGGGATGGTTTTCTTTGAGATTCCTTTTTTTTCAATCACGGATTTAATTAAGCGTTTATCGTTCCCCGTCGCATGTTCATAGGCTTGTATGAGTAAAAATGTCTTCTTCCCTTCAACAATGTCGCCGCCGATAGCTTTCCCGAATTCTTTTTCGTCGGCGACAATATCCAGCAGATCGTCCTGAATTTGGAATGCCCGGCCGATGTATGTTGCGTACGTTCGCAGAGCGCGGATTTCACGTTCAGTTCCGCCGCCGATCAATGCTCCAATTTCAGCAGAGACCGAAAAAAGTTTCCCTGTTTTTTTGGAAATCATCAATAAGTAGTCGTTCAACGAAACAGTATGAAGACCTTCATATTCTTTGTCAAAGGCCTGTCCTTCACACACTTCAACCACTCCTTCGGTGAAGACATCCGCAACGTGAGCAATGGCTTTCGATTTTGTCTTCAGTAACTCACGGTACGCCATCGCCACAAGCTCATCGCCAACAAGAATGGCAACATTCGGATCCCAGCGAACATGAACTGTCGCACGGCCGCGGCGCGATTCGGCATGGTCCATAATATCATCATGCACGAGCGTAAAATTGTGCAGTACTTCAATAGCAACCGCCGCATGAACTGCCTCTTTCATCATTCCACCGACCGCTTCGCACGACAATATAATAAGCAGAGGACGAATACGCTTCCCGCTTCCTGAAAGAACATACTTCATCGGCTGGTACAACGATACCGGTTCGCTTTTGCGGATGCTTGATGCAAGTCTTTGATCTATAATAGAACGATACTTCCTGTATTTTTTATCGAACGAATTCATGGTTCAATTTTCTGTAGGCGTGTGGTGTTTTGCAATTCTTCAATTGTGGAGGCGCCGATGAGAAACATTGCTCCTTTCATCTCTGTCATCCACTGATTAATTTTTTTATGTAACTCTTTTTTCCCGTTCTCCATTAATATTTTTATCATCGGGCGAGCCGATGCCGTCAAATCTGCACCGAACGCTATCGCTTTCGCGCAATCCAATCCGCTCGTCATGCCGCCGGAGGCAATGACCGTAAGACGCGGAAATTGCTCTTTCATCAACACCACTTCTTGAATCGCATCAACGGTTGAAATTCCCCAATCCCAAAAAGGATGTAATGCCTTCTGTTCGTTTTTCTTTCGGCGGAGAATTTCCACCCCCGCCCAGCTTGTTCCTCCCGCACCGGCAACATCAATATACGTAACACCGATATTCACTAACCGCAGTGCAACTTCAGCTGAAATTCCGGCACCAATTTCTTTCACAATCACGGGAATCGGCAGCCCCTTTACTAACTTTTCAATGCCATGCAGCACGCCGCGAAAATTTGTATTTCCTTCCGGCTGCAAAAATTCCTGCAGTGGATTTAAATGAACGGCAAACGCGTCCGCTCGAATCAACTCTGCAAGTTTTACAATTTTTGACACATCCTTCAACTGCGCTACTTCAGCCGCACCGATATTTCCTACCAAAGGGATTGACGGTGCCGCTTTTCGTGCAACAGAAAACGATGAGTGATATCTCGAATCCTCCAGTGCCTGACGCTGGCTTCCAACTCCCATCGCCAGATGAAATTCCTCACACACTTCCGCAAGCTCTCTGTTAATTTTTTCAGCCTCTTTGTAACCGCCGGTCATGCACGAAATCATAAACGGGAACGATAACTTTTTCGCGAACAACATGGTCGTTGTATTCACGTCGGAGAGATTAATCTCCGGCAGTGCATTATGCACAAATTCCCACCGTTCAAATCCGGGTGTTTTGGCACGGAAGGCAACATTGTTGTGAACCGTTAACTCGACATGTTCGCGCTTGCGAGATGGCGTTGCGTTGGCTTTCATCAAAAAAATAATAGAAAAATAATCTGCCAGAATCAAGAAAATGAAAACAAAAGATGATTCTTAAAAGAGATCGTCACGCAAGCGGTTTGGGCGTTAAGGAGTTCAATACGTGAAATGACAAGAGCGGGCGTACCGCTTAAGAGGCTGATTGCGCTCGAAAATAATCGATGGGACGTAACGCAACAATGGCACTGACTACGCTTTTAAATACAATTTCACCAAATATAATTGAAGCGACTACCAGGTTGGGCATGACCCCCGCAAATGCAATGGTGTTAAACAAAAGACTGTCGAGCGGAATACTGACGGCGTTGCTTTTCAGCACGCGCATCGCCCAGGTTTCTGCAAGATGCCGATGATACATTTCCGTATCGGCGGTTTCGGCAAGAATAATGGCGATGAACGATGCGGTAATAATTCTCCACGCCACCGCACCCATAATGGTGATGACAAGATTAAGCAACGCGGCAATTGCAATCATGATGTAGACATTTTTTCTGCCGAGAGAATGATGAACACGGTCGCGCATGGTGAAGGTGATGCCGAAAATAAATGTTGCGATAGAAACCTGACCGAACAACGGAAAGTGGATGAACCATGTTGCCGTATAATTAGCGGCAAGCGTTGCGGCAATATAGATTATGGCGTAAATCATGAATACAATTGACAGTTAAC
>JAQUOA010000305.1 GCA_028749215.1 Bacteroidota bacterium | reverse complement strand
TAAAAATTCAAGACCGCGTAAGAGAATTCAAAGCGCTTTCGCGTTTTGAAGATTGATTCTACAACCACAACGGCATCGCGAGAACGCAATGTTGTTGTGGTATTTTTCCCCCTTCTATGAAAAGTATTGAATGGCTTGGCGATAAAGTTCGTTTTCTTGATCAGACTCAACTCCCTCTCACTGAAGTCTACATAGAAACTTCAGATGTTCGTATACTCGCCGAAGCTATTATCTCTCTCAAAGTTCGAGGCGCGCCGCTCATCGGAATTTCTGCAGCGTACGGCGTACTGCTTGGTGTTCACCAGTACAAATCCTCATCGGAAAAAGAATTTTTATCAGCATTCGATACGACACTAAATCTTCTTGTGCGTACTCGCCCTACGGCGAAAAATTTATTCTGGGCGCTGGAACGAATGAAGTCGGTTGTTCGTCTAACTTCTGAACACGATGCAACTGTGCTCTTTGAAAATTTGGAAGCCGAAGCAAAAGCTATTCACGAAGAAGATCGGGTGATGTGCAATTCGATAGGACAGTATGGCGCAAGTCTTGTCCCCGACGGAGCGAAGATTCTCACTCACTGTAATGCCGGTGCATTAGCCACAGGAGGAATTGGAACAGCGCTCGGAGTTATCACTACAGCTCATGCTTTAGGTAAAGAAATTCATGTCTATGTGGATGAAACACGCCCGCTGCTGCAGGGTGCACGGCTGACAATGTGGGAATTGAAAAACGCCGGCGTGCCTTCAACGCTCATCACGGATAATTCTGCGGCGTGGACAATCAAATCAAAAAAAATTGATTTGATTATTGTGGGCGCCGATAGAATTGTTTCCAATGGTGATACGGCAAACAAAATCGGAACGTATAATCTTGCCGTTCTGGCAAAAGAACATAAGATTCCTTTTTACATTGCAGCTCCAACATCGACATTTGATACATCCTTGAATCACGGCGATGAAATTATTATTGAAGAACGATCCGCCGACGAAGTAATTCGAGGATTTGGAAAGCAGACGGCGCCGCAGAATGTAAAAGTTTTTGCTGCCGCGTTCGATGTAACGCCGAACAATTTTATTACGGCAATCATTACAGAAAAAAGGATTCTTCGACCGCCATTTGAAATATCAATCAAGCGCGCGGTGGGTGTATGATTGTTGAAACCGAGGCAGTGGTTTTGCATGCGATGAATTACCGTGACACAAGCAAAATTGTGACGCTGTATTCAAGAAAGTTCGGCAAGATTAAAGTGATTGCGAAGGGAACGCGAAATCAAAAAACAAATAAATTTGGGTCGTCATTGGAGCCGATGACGCTTTCGTCAGTAGTGCTGTATAAAAAAGAACACCGCGATCTTCATTTATTATCAAAGAGTGAAATTGTCACCCCGTTAAGCCGGCTGCAGGACGATTCGGAACGAATGTTTACCGGACTGTCTCTGATTGAACTGGTCAACATGGTGATGCATGATGAAGAAGAAAATGAACTCATTTTTTTATTACTCGCAGAGTCGTTGAAACAGATTGACACAGCACCGAAAAATGTCGTTAATGTGCTGATAGCATTTATGGTAAAGCTGTTTCAGCAATTTGGATTTGGATTGAGTGTTGATGAGTGTGTGCAGTGTGGAAGAAGGACTGAAAAGGAAAATTTTTCATCTGCTTTTCTTCGGCTTTCTGATGGAAAATATATTTGCTCGGACTGTTCCAAAGAGGGATTGGTTAGCGGAACAAGAATTTCAGGAGAAGTATTGAAGATGCTGCATTACATGCAAATGCATGGCATTGAACAATCAGCTATTCTTGATATTCCAATAAAAAACTGTGTAGAGATTCTTGCAACATCACAAGCGTACCTTCGTTACCATATTGAAGGGACACGAACCTTAAAATCCCTTTCTCTGTTATACAGTACAAAGTAACAATGTTTGATCTAAAGTAGAAAAATTAAGGAGAACAAATTATTATGAAACGATCCATTCTTGCAGCATTCTTTTTTATTACCATCGGCATTATTTTCGGCGCTGTGCTTGTGTCGGATTTTGACGGCGTGAATCTTGGACTGGCTCAGCAAAAACAAGTCCAACTCGGCGCGGAACGAAAATCTCAAAAAACTGAACTGAATTTACAAGCGGCTAACGATGCGTTTGTAAAAGTTTCGAAAGATGCGACGCCGTCAGTTGTGTCAGTCATTGTCACAACCAAAGCGGTCAAGAATCCGCACGGCGAAGAATTTTTCCGCTTCTTTCCGGATTTCAAATTCAAGATGCCTGATGAACAGCAATCTCAGGGTTCAGGTTCCGGTGTCATTGTCTCAAAGGATGGATTAATTCTCACCAATAACCATGTCATTGAAAATGCCGACGACAAAGGAATTGAAGTTGTGTTGAATGATACGCGCCGGTTCAAAGCAAAACTTATCGGAACAGATCCGCTTACCGATATTGCTGTCATAAAAGTTGATGCGAACGATCTGCCGGTAGCAGTTCTCGGAAATTCTGATGAAGTGCAAGTTGGCCAGTGGGCGCTTGCTATCGGAAATCCTCTTGGACTCACATCCACTGTGACGGCAGGAATTATTAGTTACATCGGACGAAGCATTCGCATCATTCAAGACAGTTACGGCATCGAAAACTTTATCCAGACCGATGCGGCGGTAAACCCAGGAAACAGCGGCGGTGCGCTTGTCAATATTTACGGCGAAGTCATCGGCATCAACACCGCGATTGCTACAACCAATCAACGCTACCAGGGATATTCATTTGCCATTCCGATCAATCTTGCAAAAACTGTCGCTACCGATTTAATTCTTCACGGAAAAGTTGAACGCGGATACATTGGTGTTTCTATTTCGACGGTTGATGAAACCATAGCAAAAGCCAACGGACTTGATAAAGCGGAAGGAGTGTTTGTTCAGGATGTTGTCGGCGAAGCGGCAAAAGCTGCGGGAGTAAAAGC
>JAQUOA010000091.1 GCA_028749215.1 Bacteroidota bacterium | reverse complement strand
CTCTTAAAGAGGTGAGCGGCAAACGAATTGGTATACTCGATAATCATGTCCCGATTAATGAGGGTAATAAAATCTTGCGCGGCTTCCGCCAGTGTGCGGTAAAGCGATTCACTTTCAGCCAACGCTTTTTGCGCCTGCTTACGCTCGCTGATATCCACAACCATTGAGCGGCTTTCAGTAATTTCCCTTTGGGCATTGAACACGGCGTTGACCGTTAAACTGATCCACACCACCGTGCCGTCTGCTTTTTGCATTTGCAATTCTTCATCGTTTATCTTTTCGCCTGACAAAAACTTTTGAAGTATTTTTTTGGATTTCTCTTTCCCGTCAGGCGTGTTTGCGTATAATTCAGAGATCGGCATTCCGATGAGTTTATCAGGATCATATCCAAGCAAGGTATGTACCTTGTTGTTGCACCGCAAAATACGGCCGTCCTTGCCGACTGAAAAATACGTATTGGGGGCATTCTCGTACAAATCTCGAAAACGGTCTTCGCTTTCACGCAACAACTCTTCCGCTTGCTTGCGTTCTGTAATCACATCAAACACTGCCACAAAAAAACCTTTTTTGGGGGAATACACAGAAATGGAAAACCACATTTTCATTGCCGTAACGAACATCTCGAACCTTTCAGAAATTCCGGTTTGAGAGACGCGGGCATAAATGGCGAAAAGTTCCGGATCCGCCTCTTGAATGCCGGGTATAACTTGAGAAATATATTTTCCGGTGACATCTTTTAATCCTGTTAACGTTTCAAACATTTTATTAACGGACAAATAAAGAATATCTTTTGGCTTGCCATTTTCAAAAATCATCTGGCAGTACGCAAATCCTTCGACCATGTTCTCGAATAAACCCCTGTACTGTTTCTCACTCTCGCGGAGCGATTCTTCCGAGCGCTTCCTTTCCGTGATATCCCGCCCAATGCCCATAATTTCCGTCACTTTGCCATCCCGAAATTGCGGCGACATGATAAATTCGCCGACAAGATACTCACCGGACTTTGATAGGATGCGTACTTCTGTTAATCGCGGTATCTCTCCAAGCACAGTGCGCCGAACTATTTCTCCGGCACGAGGCCAATCGTCGGGGTGGACAAGTCCTTCTCCAATATTTTTACCAATCCATTCAGAACGGGACAAACCTGTAACGGTTTCAAACGCACTGTTTAAGGATGTGATCGTTCCCTCGGTTGAAATAGTAAAAATAATATCTCTGGCGGTATCCAGCAGGTTTTTATATCGCATTTCCGATGCCCGCAATTCCATCTCTGCTTGTTTCTGCTCGGTAATATCGTGACTAATCCCTACCAGGCCGATGATTTGGTTATCTTTATCCCTTAACGGCAGTTTAGAAGAGAGCACCCATCGTTCCTGTTTTTTTTTGTTATAGATTAATTTTTCCTTGTTAAGCACCGGCGCACCTGTTTGTATCATCGCTTGGTCGTCAGCATAGAATTTTTCTGCAAGTTCTTTCGGATAAACATCAAAATCATTTTTACCTAAAACTTCAGCTTCCGATTTCGCCCCAATGAACTGTACGTCTGTAACGTTAGAAAGTATTTTGCGGCTCGCTAAATCTTTGATGTAAATTGAATCCGGTATATTATCAATGACTGTACGGAGCAGCTTTCGTTCATTCTGGAGCAATTCTTGTGCTTTTATACGCTCCACGATTTCATCTGTCAGTGCTACTGTTCGTTCATGTACTTTCTGTTCAAGCGACTCATTCAATCCAACGAGTTCCCGTTGTAATCTTTGGTTCATTGCATCTTTTCTAAATTTCATTACAGCCATTTCTATTGCATAGGGAAGTTTGGAAATATAGTTTTCGTTTTTAGAAATATAATCGTACGCACCCAATTTCATTGCCGCAACGGCAGATTCTTCATTCCCATTCCCCGTAACAACCACAAAAGGTATTTTATATCCCTTCTCTTCAATTTCTCTCATCAAAGCTATTGCATCGGTCTGGATTAGCCGTAGGTCCAGCAGAGCGCAGTCAATCGGCACGCCGGATTTCAACATCCCTATTACCTTCGTTGAATCTGAAATCCACGTCATATGAATGTGCGGAGAGTTTTTGCCGAAATATTTTTGTATAAGCTCAGCATCAATGATGTTGTCTTCTACATAGAGCAAATGTATTTCACTTGGCAAGAATGTCTCATTTCTCTTGTAAGCACGAGTACCTTCGCTTTGCAACTGTTGGATGAGCGGTACAAGTGTGGAGAGAAGTTTGTCATCTTTGGCAACGTAGTCATCGGCTCCTTGCTTAATAGCTTCAGCGGCAATCAGTCCATCACCTGCTCCGGTCAGCATAACGACGGGCATGCGCCACTCATGGCGGCGTATTTGTTCAAGAACAGCTAATCCATTTATTCCCGGAAGATTGTAATCGAGCAACACTAGATCAGGAAGAGATTTGTTCATCATCTCCAGCGCTTTCTCACCGGTCACCGCAACCTCCAGCGTGAACATGCTTTCCTTTTTCGAAAGAATCGTTCTAATAATAGCGGCATCTTTGGGATTGTCTTCGACAAGAAGAATTCGTGTGAGATTTTTCATAATGGTGCCTCTTTGATTAAACTCGTGAATCGTCGTTCGTAGATCGTCATGCGTTCATCTCGTTCCCACATACCTGCCCGTCCCTGGCGGGGAATTTGAGAACGAAATGAAGCGGGCTATTTTGGAGACCTGCTTAAATTCCGCGGGCATGACGACAGAGAGAGTACGTTGCTCCAATCCCCATGGGATTCCTGCGGGAATTGTTTTTATTGGAAATCTTTTTTCATTGACTGATGAAATTTCACAATTGCCCACACTCACCCTTCAATGTAAGATGCAAATTATTAAGTATCCAACGCCTCCCGTACCTTGCTAAGAATTTCATCCATATCATACGGTTTTTGAATAAAACCTTTGGCGCCTGCTTTATATAATTCTGATTTAATATCCGGCTCAAAGAATCCGCTGGCAAGCACGACGCGCACCTCTGGATTAATTTCCTTCAGTTGTTTAAACTCATCAATTCCCGACAGTTTCGGTAATCCTATGTCGGTAAGGACAAGAGCAATCTCTTGCTGGCGTTTTTTATAAATTTGAACCGCCTCCAATCCATCTTCTGCAATCAACACAGTATAGCCGCATGATTCCATTAACGACGCAACGATATTGCGAAGCGATTCTTCATCTTCCACAAGGAGAATAGTTTCATTCCCGCGAACATATCCGGTTATTTTCTTACTTTCCTTTATTGTCCCATTTCCCACGGTTGTTGTTTTAACGGGTACGTAGAGATAGAATGTTGTTCCAACACCCACTGTACTGCTCACCCGTACAAAACCGCTGTGACTTTGCATCACTCCAAAAACTACCGAAAGCCCTAACCCTGTTCCTTTCCCTTTTTCTTTTGTTGTAAAGAACGGATCAAAAATTCTTGCTTCTGTTTCTTTATCCATTCCGGTCCCGGTATCCGAAACACTCACGCACACGTACTCATCGGAGTGAACATTGGGGAAATGAACAGCAACGGCGCTGTGTGTCACTGTTTCCACGCGGATCGTTATCGTCCCCCCTTTTGGCATGGCGTCACGCGCATTCACGCAAAGATTTAAGAGTGCCTGATGAATCTGAGTATGATCGGCATTGATACTCGGGATATTTAATCCGATATCGATCTGAATGCTGATGATGGTAGAAAATGTTTCATGAAGCATCGATGCAATTTCCCTGACAAGATCGGGGATATTCAATTGCGTAAATGTCGTTTCGGCCTGGCGTGCAAACGTAAGAATTTGTTTTACGAGGCTTGCGCCGCGTTTTACGGAATCCTGTATTGTTTGAATGCCGGTTTTATATTTTTCGGGGTCTGTTTTTCCCTTTCCTAAAATATAGACGTGCGCAAGAATAATTCCGAGAATGTTGTTGAAATCGTGCGCAATGCCGCTGGCAAGCGTACCGATGCTTTCCATTTTTTGCATGTGGGAAAATTGAATCTGGAGGCTTTTTTGTTCCGTAATATCCTGCTTGATCGCAATAAACTGAGTAATTTCTCCCGCAGAATTTTGCACCGGTGTAATGGTCATCTCCTCCGTGTACTCTTTGTTGTCTTTGTTTTTATTAATAATTTCTCCCTTCCACACGTTGCCCGCAAGTATCGTCTCCCATAAATTTTTGTAGAATTCGGAAGATTGCTTACCCGATTTAAGAATACTTGATTTTTTCCCTATCACTTCTTCGGAAGCGTATCCCGTAACTTTACTAAACGCCGGATTGACGGCAAGAATTGCCCCTTCGCGATCGGTAATGACAATTGAGTTTGCCGCCGATTGCAGAGCTAAATTGAGAATATTCAATTCTTGTTGAGCTATTTTTTGTTTGCTGATATCTTCTGCAATACCAACCAGCGCCGTGACATTTCCTTGTTGATCTTTGACTGCGGAAGTGGAAAGATGCACCGGGAACTCTGCACCATCCTTTTTCTTATTCCATAACTCACCCTTCCATCCGCCGGCCAATGCAGCGGGAAGAATTTCATTCCAGATTCCTGCCGGTGTTTTTGGTGAATGAACAACCTCAATTTGTTTGCCGATCAATTCATCGGCGGAATATCCGTACGTATTTTCAAAAGCTCTGTTCACGAAAAGGACATTGTCATTCACATCGGTAATAGTGACGCATTCTGTTATTCCTTTAATTGTTTGGGCCAGCATGGATATTTCTTTTTGGTCCTGTTTCTGTTTCGTAATGTCTTTTGTGATTACTAAGAGATACGGTATCTCATGAATCTCTATTATTTTCCCCGCCATCATTGCGTCGATAATTTTTTCCCCCTTCATTTTTAATTGGGTTTCAATTGTTGCACTGCCGTGCTGACTTCCAAGCATCTTTCCAAACTCATCCCGCTGTTCGGGATGGATCCAAAATCCAAGTTCATGGGACGATTTATCGATGACCTCCTCAAATGTATATCCGGATAATTCTGAAAATTTTTGATTAACGGCAATGTATTTACCGTCAGGTAAGGTGCATAAATTCATCGCATCCGGTGAAAGGTTAAAGAGACGAGAGAATTTTTCTTCGGAGAGGCGAAGCTCATCTTCCAGCTGTTTACGATGGGTAATGTCGTACGAATACCCTGTTATACCAATAATGTTGCCATGTTCATCTGCCACCGCTGTTTTGAATGTATCAAACCATTTATCGACCCCTTGATCGTTCAGAATTTCTTCCATCGAAATTGATTGCTTCGTCTGCATCACTTGAACATCTTCAGCACTGTACTTCGCGGCAAGTTCTTTCGGCCAGATATCGACATCGAACTTTCCGACAACATCACCGGGAGACTGTTTACCGCATGCTGTTGCAAATTTATGATTGACCGCAAGGAAACAGCTTTCAACATCTTTCAGCCAGACTAACCCGGGTTGATTTTCGATAAGTGCAGTAAGATATGCTTCACGGTGCCGCAATGTCTCTTCAGCTTTTTTTATATCTGTTAAATCTACACTAGCGCCGACAATACCAATAATCTTTCCTTTGGAATCGTACGCAACATTATAACCTACATGAGCAGGAAATTGAGTTCCATCTTTTCTATTCATCATGAACTCTCCTTCACCGTGACCATGCTGCATTGCCGAAGCGACAATACTCGTTACAAGTTCACGCTGATCAGGCGGAAGAAGAGTCTCGAATATATTTTGCCCTTGTAATTCTTCCATAGTCCAGCCGTGAAGCGTTTCAGCATATTTGTTCCAATAAAGTAAGTGTCCTTCTAAGTCTGTCGAAGCAACTCCGTTTGCCACTTGATCAAGTAATAACGCTTGAAAACGGATTTGTTCTTCCGTTTTCTTGCGCCCGGTAATATCGCGGATGATCATACTTGTCCGTACATTTCCATTTTTGTCGTAAAATAGTGCGCTTGATATTTCAACCGGAAAAGGCACACCGTTTTTTTTGAACATTGTTAACTCTCCAAATGCTTTTCCGGTCTTTGCTCTTTCGGCAAGCAGAACATTCAATCTCGGATCATTTGAATCAACCAAACTTTCGCGCCCCATGGAACATAATTCAGCCTCCGTACGACCAAACATTTTACACGCTGCGGGATTAACGGAAAAAATGTTTCCATCCGGTGCTGTGAGCAAAATTGCATCTAAACTATTTTCAATAAACGTACGGTATTTCTCTTCACTTTCTGCCAATGTCTCTTGTATCTGCTTCCGTTCGGTAATGTCTATGATCTGCGTAATAAAAAAATTGGGCTGATGATTTGCATTCAGAACTAATGATGTTGAAACGTAAGCCCACAATATCGTTTTATCTTTCCGGATATAACGTTTTTCAAATGATGTATGAGTAATTTCACCTGCTAACATTTTTTTAATATTAGATACCGTGATAGATACATCATCGGGGTGAGTGATTTCAGCGATAGTAAAATGCGTTATCTCATCCTCATTATAACCCATCATTTCTTTGAAAGTATTATTAACGCGTTGAAATTTGGCATCAAGTCCAACAATGCACATACCTGCCGCGGCATATTCAAATGACTGTTGGAATTTTTCTTCGTTTTCACGCAACAGCTCTTCCGCTTGCTTGCGCTGGGTAACATCCCGTCCAATTCCTAAAATTTCCGTCACTGTACCTTCATAAATTTGCGGTGACAGGATAAATTCTCCAAGCCTGTACTCGCCTGATTTTGTTTTGATACGCACTTCCGTTATTGGAGGTATCGTACCACGTGCTGTTCGCCGTACTGTTTCTACGGCAAGCTGCCAATCGTCGGAATGGACAATGCCTTCTCCCATATTTTTTCCAAGCCATTCGAATCGGGACCACCCTGTAACGGTTTCGAATGCAGCGTTCAACATTGTAATTACACCTTCGGGAGAAATGGTAAAGACAATATCCTGTGCCGTTTCCAAAAGATTCTTGTAGCGCAATTCGCTCGCTTGCAATGCCTGCTGTGCCAGCCTCTGATCTTCAATCACGCTCAGCAATGCCAAACGCGATTGTTCCGTGGGCGGATGAATTTTTTCTGTTATTTTTGCTGATGAATGTTTCTTTGCCATTGTGCTTTCCTCCGTGTATCAAATGCAACACCGGTTGAAGTGTGATAAATTGTATGGGCAGTGCGACAATCAGTGTAAAATTCCTTCTACATCTTATCCTTCTTGCGATTCTGGGTTGGAATAACGGGGCGGTTTACCCGCTTGTTTCAACAGTTCATTAACTTCTTTCTTCAGGTCCACAACTCGATTCTCTCTCCCCAAGGTGGCATCGTACCATCGCTGAAGTTCATTGACCCTTTTTTTAAGTTCTTCTTCCGCCTTTTTTCGTTCAGAAATTTCAACAATTAGTTCTGCAGTTCGTGTCTGCACTTTCTGCTCTAATGATGCGTTTAACTCTATAAGTTCTTGTCGTAATTTTTGATTCATTTCATCTTTTCTAAATTTTAACACTGCCATTTCGATGGCGTGAGGAAGTTTAGAAATATAATCGTCGCGTTTAGAAATATAGTCGTATGCCCCCAGCTTCATTGCCGCTACGGCAGATTCTTCATTCCCTTTGCCGGTAATAACCACAAAAGGGAATTTATATCCCGTTTTAACAAGGTCTTTCATTAACGCTATTGCATTCGTCTGAATAAGTCTCAGGTCCAGCAGAGCGCAGTCAATTGAGACGTTGGATTTCAACATTTCAATTACTTTCCCCGTATCTGAAATCCATGTGATATGAATGTGGGAAGAGTACTTAACAAAATGTCTTTGTATAAGCTCTGCATCGTTGATATTGTCTTCCACATAAAGCACATTCATCTGGCTGGGAATGAACATGCCAACACTCTTGTATGCGTCTATTCCACCTTCCAACAATTTTTGGATAATCGGCAGAAGTGTAGAAACAATATTGCTGTTTTTTGTTACGAAGTCGGCGGCCCCTTGTTTAATGGCTTCTGCCGCTACAAGCTCATCTCCGGAACCTGTAAGCATTACAATAGGCATTTGCCACTTATTGCGCCCTATACGTTGAAGAACTTCCAAGCCATCCATCCCCGGAAGATTGTAATCGAGCAAGACTAGATCAGGAAGGGACGTGTTCATCATCTCCAGCGCTTTCTCACCGGTCGAGGCAACGTCCAGCGTGAACATGCTTCCCTTTTTCGAGAGAATTGATTTCACAAGAGCAGCGTCTTTGGGATTGTCTTCAATGAGAAGAATTCGTTTAATGGTGTCCATACATGCTCCTATTAAATTACTATTGTGGTTCAGTGTTCGAGTGTCGTGATTCGTGGAACGTGGAGCGTGAATAGGGAATCACGATCCACGATCTTCGATTCACTCTTTTTCTGTTTTTTTTCCACAGGCAGCGTAAAGTATATCGTTGCTCCTTTATCAACTTCGCCTTCCGCCCATGTTCTTCCGTTGTGTCGTACAATGATGCGGCGAACGAGCGAAAGTCCAATACCTGTTCCTTCAAATTCGCTGCTGCTGTGCAGGCGCTGAAATGGGTCGAAGAGTTTATCGATGTGTTTCATATCGAAGCCCACACCGTTGTCGCGCACATAGTACGTTATTTCATCCAGCTGCTCCTTGACCGTGCCGATTTCTATTACTGCAGTTGCTCGTTTACCGGTGTACTTTATAGCATTGCCTATCAAATTCATGAGAACAATGTGAAGAAGGCCGGTATCACCCTGTGCGGTGCCAAGCGGTGCAAGCTTCCAGTCAATCATGCGGCCTTCAAACTGAAGTTTTAATTCCTGAACGATTTCCTGCACAAGCCGATCCATATCAACTGTCGTTATACTCATTTGCGACCAGCCTGTACGGGAAAATAGAAGCAAATCTTCAATAAGCGCGTCCATATGTTTTGCGGCTTCGACAACAAAATCTATGTACTCAATTTGCTTTGGAGAGAGAGAAAGCAGTTCTTCTTTCAACAGAGCAATAAAGCTTTTGATATGCCGCAGCGGTGCACGGAGATCGTGCGAAGCGGAATAGGCAAACGCTTCAAGCTCACGATTGGCAAGACTGAGATATTCATTTACCCGTTTTACTTCTCGTTCACGATCGGCAAGCTCATCAACCAAACGCGCTTTTGCTTTTGTTATTGAAAGGTTTTCACGATCTAACCATTGCTGTCGCGCACGTCTTTTGCGGAGTTCCACAAAGACCGATACTTTTGATTTGAGAATATTCGGATTAAAGGGCTTCACAATATAATCGACAGCACCGGCAGCATACCCTTGTTCAATTGAATCGTCGCTCTTATAGATTGCCGTAAGGAGAATGATCGGAATATCTTTTAATCGATCCCGCTGGCGGATGTACCGTGCTGTTTCATACCCATCCATCTCCGGCATTTGAATGTCGAGAAGAATAACCGCCACATCTTCATGCTCCAGCAAATAGCGAAGCGCCGCAGCACCGGAGGTCATACTGATAAGTTCTTCATCTAATTCGATAAGCACTGCTTCCAACGCAACAAGATTGTCCGGTGTGTCGTCAACAAGCAGAATTTTCGCTTTGGGTTCTTCGGGGTTCACAACATATTCCCTTTCGCAACTGTCGATATTTTTTTGAATAAAAATTTACAACTAAATCCATTATGTGGATTCCCGCTAAAAACATGCGGGAATGACAACTTTTTTAAATTACGTTGAGGAGTTATTCCTTTGCTTTTTATACACAAGATGTTTCAAGACCGGTACAATTTTTTCAAGCGGTACGACTTGATCGACACGGCATGCCTCAATGGCGGCTTCCGGCATGCGCGGGGCTTCCGCACTTTTTGGATCTTGCACCATTGTAAATCCACCGCGTGCTTTTACCGCTGCCAATCCCTCCGCGCCATCGCAGTTTGCACCGGTAAGAATAATACCAATGAGCCGTTCTTTCATCTCTCTCGCCGCCGATTCAAATAACACATCGATAGATGGACGGGAGAACTTAACAGGTGAGTCAAGAGAGAGACAAAGACGATTATCTTCAACAAAGACATGATAATCAGCCGGAGCAACGTAGATGAAACCGCTCCGAATTGGGTCTTTGTCGTGTGTTTCGGTGATAATGAGTTTGGATTCCTTCTGTAAAAACTGCGTAAACGTTTCGTCCGATTCTTTGTCGCGGTGTTGTACGACAACAATAGGAACGGGAAAATTTTTTGGGAGCGCCGAAAAAATTTTTCTCAGCGCGTTGAAGCCTCCTAACGATGTGCCTATGACAATAAGTTGGTACTGCATACGTTCCTTGAAACATTCTTAAAATTTCGTTTGCTATTTCGCGACCCCCTCTCAATCTCCCCCTTGCAGGGGGAGAAGACAATTTCCCTCCCCTACAAGGGGAGTGTTACTTGTCCGCCGTGCTTCATCTTTTGGCGGAGGGTGGGGTCATTAAGAATAAGATGAAAATAGCGGACCATTGTATCCGCACGCTTTATGCGTGCGCTAGTAGAGACTTAATTTCCGCACGTCCGCAACCATAAAGGTTGCGGATACTTTACTATTCACCTCTTCATCTAATTTTTTTATACAGCTTGTTTGCACTGTCCACGACCTCAAAATCTTTTTCAACCTGAGTGAACTGCAAAGATTCTTTTACACCCAGGCCAAGAAAGCCAAACATCTCTACGCTTGTTTGCAATAATCGAAGCACCCGTTCAGTGAGCGGGTCGTTAAAATAGATAAGCACGTTTCGGCAAAGAACAAGATTGAAAGTATTGA
>JAQUOA010000304.1 GCA_028749215.1 Bacteroidota bacterium | reverse complement strand
TTGTGCGTCCTGAATTACCGAGTAACGCAATCGGTTCCCCCCGATTAACAAACTCTCCTACTGATTTCAATACAGACTGATTATGCTTATACACTGTTAAATATCCCCCTCCGTGGGAAATCATCACCGAATAACCATCATCAACGGTGTACCCAGAAAAGACTACATAGCCGTCGGCAGCGGCAACAATTAAGGAACCAATTTTACCCGCGTAGTCGATTCCATTATGTCCATACTCCGGTTCAAACTTGCGCGATACATATCCCACCGCCGGCACAATCATCGGAAACGCGGCATTGAAGACAACGTTTTCTTTCACCACAACAACCGGTTTGTATGTTACCTGTTGAGCTGGTTCGGCAGCATGCACCGGCTGTTCTTTAAGTTCAGCGACATCTGAATGTTGAATGTCTTCCGTTGCAGCAATATTGCCTGCATGAAGATCGAAAACGCTGTCAGACGATATTTCTTTTTGCCCTAAGGCTTTGCGTAATTTATTATTGTATTCACGGAGAACAAGTACTTCGGAAGAGACATTAGTCAACCGTGTTTGTACATCGAACAACTCTGCACCATACCTCTTTCGCAGTTGTTCTTCTGGCATTGGTAGGAGTAATCCTGCCGGTGTGTACACTATCAGCGCAATGGTTACCGCTGAAATTCCCATCACAATTCCCACACACACCAGTATGATTGTCATGACAGAGGCTTTGACGGAGCGTGTTGAGCTGGAGTCACCGTTCGGAATCAGCACTATTTCAAACGAACTATCTTTTGATGCGTGATGATTGCGCTCGGGTGGCATCAATTCTCCTGCAAAGCATGTGACTTGAAACTAAATTGGACTACAAATTTAGCAAAAAAGTGAACGATAGTCAATCAAATTTTACGGCGGGAATCTTGGTAAGTCTTTATTTCAATGAGTGTTGTCGTACTTTTGCAGTAATGAATTCCTTCATTTTTTCTTTGTATGTGGGACGTGAAAACTGCAGCGCGTGTTGCCGAATCTCTTCAGGATTTAAAGAAAGCGTGGATAATCTGTCAAGCGCAGATTGGAGTTGTGATGCAGTTTGCTCTTTAAAGAAAACTCCTGTCTTACCGTCTATAATAGTTTCAATTGCACCTCCTTTGGCAAAAGCAACGACAGGTTTCCCGCTTGCCATTGCCTCCAAAGGAACAATGCCAAAATCTTCTTCTCCGGGAAAGATCAACGCTTTGCAACGGGAATATAATTGAACAAGTTCTTCATCGCTTTGCCATCCAAGAAATGTGATATTCAATTTTGCAATTGACTTCAATGTATTGGCTTCAGGTCCTGTTCCAGCAATGACTAATCTTTTCCCGTTTGCATTAAAAACTTCTACGGCAAGATCGACACGTTTGTACGGAACAAGAGCACTGACGATTAAATAGAAATTTTCTTCAATTGCGGAAAGTTGAAATTGTTCTGTATCAACCGGCGGATAAATCATGTCCGCCAGACGATTATAATGTTTCTTAATTCTCCCCCGTACCTCATCTGAAATCGCAATAAAATATGTAACGTTTGATGCTGTTTTTACATCCCACCATCGCAGCAGTGGTGCAATAATTTTCATTGCGGTGCGGGTTCCAACTCCTGCTTTCCCTTTCCCAAAATATTGTTCATACATATCCCAAATATACCGCATCGGGGTGAAACAATAACAGATATGAACTGCATCTTTTCGCACGCGAACATTTTTTGCAACAGCATGGCTTGTTGAAATAACGAGATCGTATTCCCGCAAATCGAATTGTGCAATGGCAAACGGAAACAACGGAAGATATTTTCTGTACTGTTTTTGTTTTGCGGGAAGGTTATTGATGAATGATGTGAATATTTTTTTTGATTCAATGAGCGGAGACATTGCTCCTTTATTGTGGAGCAAGGTGTAAATCGGCGCATCCGGAAAAAGTTCGCAGAGAACTTCCAGACATTTTTCTCCGCCCCGCATTCCTGTCAGCCAGTCGTGGACTAAAGCAATTTTCATTGTGTCATATTTCTTCACTGGAATATAAGCTAAAATGCAAAAATGCAGTGCCAAGTTCAAAAGATATTTATACTTTCCATTTTTTCTTGATGAACGAGTTTTGAATTTCTATACAGCATAGGTTATATTGAAAGAAGGCCATATGATATACGATATTCAAAAATATAGATCGTGGTTTCCACATATTCACACTGGGAAGATCTGGCTGAATCACGCCTCTGTCAGCCCGCTTTCAACACGGGTGAATGATGTAGTCGGCGAGTACATGAGCAATAGAACTTCGGGTGATATCGATATCTACCATTTCGCAATGCAATCATCCAAGCAAACCAAAGAAAATCTTGCCACACTCATTCATGCTACTCCGGACCGCATTGGGTTTGTTGGCAATACGTCTGAAGGCTTGAATATTCTTGCCCAAGGGCTTGAATGGAAAAGCGGCGACAGAATATTGTTGAACGACATCGAATTCCCAACCAATGTTGTTCCATTTTTAAATCTTAAACGCGTTGGTGTTGAAATTGATTTTGTAAAAAGCCGCAATGGCGAAATTACTCTTGAAGATATTGAGGCACTGATAACACCGCGCACAAAGGTATTGTCCGTTAGCTTTGTCCAATTTCTTTCCGGATTTAAAGTTGATCTCGCGGCCTTAGGCGAATTATGCAAAAGACATCAAATTATTTTCTGCGTGGATTCAATTCAAGGACTGGGTGTGGCACCACTCGACGTGCAAGAAGCTCAGATCGATTTTCTTTCCAACGGCGGACAGAAGTGGCTAATGGGAATGATGGGATTAGGATTCATATACATCACCAAAGAACTGCAAGACCGGATTCACCAGCGTCATGCCGGTTGGACGAGCAATCGAAATTTTTTCGGTGATTTTTTTAACTACCGAATTGATTTTGATGAGACGGCACGGCGGTATGAAAATGGAACGCAAAATT
>JAQUOA010000303.1 GCA_028749215.1 Bacteroidota bacterium | reverse complement strand
AGGGTCGCATTTTAAATTTATTCGAAATGGAAGGATATTCACATTCGTCAATGCAAATATTTTATCAAAAACTCTAAAGACAAGCACTTCATCGTCAAATGGAAAATCTTCGGTGATCTTTCCCTTTTTCTTCAAGCAATGATTTCGCATCTTTTCTATGTCGATCAAATTGCGTCTCCGCGCAAATGTCGAATTCTTTTTCGTGCTTCTTCTGCAAAAAGAGAATAAGGATACTTCTCTAAAATTACTTCGTATGCCTGAATCGCTTTCTGTTTATCCGTCAAGTAATATTGATAGAGCTCTCCGATTTTAAACTGCGTCTTGTCTTTTTCAATACTGTTCTTGTACTCATCCAACAATTTTTGATACGCCGCAAGTGCAAAATCGTACTGATGCAGTTGAAGAGAGTACTCTGCCTTTTTTATCAGCGCATCATCCGCTAACGGCGCCGTCGGGTACACTTCTACGACATTCGAAAATTCCTTTATTGCTTCACTCACTTTCATCTGACGGGCAAGCAGTTCCGCATGGGCGTAGCTTTTCAATGCGTCGTGAAATTGAAATTGATTTTCGGTGATAAAATATTGCAGCAGCAGCGCATCGTTAGATTCGTCAGCTTTTAAGTTTTGTGTCAGCGGCTGTAAAACTGTAAGAGCGCTGTCAAAATTAGATTTAAAGAATTGAATTTCCGCCAACCGGTATTGTGCAAAAGTTTTCTGGTCGGGAGTTGCTACGGACGAATTGTTCATCGCTCTAAATTTTTGCGTCGCATCATCCAGCTTTCCCTGCGTAACGTAAATATCTCCAATCGACGAAAGTACAGTGATCGCTGTCGGTGAATTGGGAGTAAGGATCATGATCGAATCGAACATTTGCAGAGCGCCGTCCAGATCAAACAATTGTTTGTAACGGATCCAGCCGATACGGTACAGAGAATTAGCACCGACATTTGAGTACGGATAATCTTTTGCCAGCGTTTGATACAACGCCATGGCGCCGGAAAAGCTGGGCTGTGTTTCAAGAAGGCTTGTCGTTTCACCTTTTTTTGTCGACAACGATGAATCGCCGCGTGCACTTAATTCTTCAACACAACGTGCATAACCAAATTTCGCCAACGATGCAAATGGCATGGTCGGCCCATTTTTTAAAGCAAGTTGGTACGCATTGGCAGCTACGGTAAATTCTCCTTCCCGAAAAATGCGTTCGGCAAACTGAAATATTTCCGTCCCGCTTGAATTAAATATCTGTTCAATCTTTTTTGCCGTAGTAAAAGCATCGTTGTAGTGTTTATCTTCCATGAAGAGCCACATCTGCAGCCGAAGAAGCGGAATTGTTTGATGAGCTGAAACTTCTTCGCCGACTATTTTCAACGCCGCAATCAATCCGTCATTTTTTGAAACGATCTGTGCAAGGCGCGACTGGATAAAATCGAACTGCAGTTCATTCTGACGAAGAAGCAGCAGGTATTCTCGCACCCCGTTCTCATAATCCATCATGAAGGAGTAGAGATACGCCAATTCGTTTGCGAATAAATTTGGATCACCACTGTCACTGCGACCGCGTTTGTACGTTGCAATGGCTTTATCGAACAAACGCAGGTTCGTTTGTTCATTGGCAACGGCACGGTAGTACATTTGATTTTTATTCGCAGAATGGAGAACAACATTCCACACCGAATCTGCCTGCATTTCTTTCCCCGCCGATGAATATAATCCGCCAATACTTGCCTGCAGGGTAAAATCGAACGGGGTTTTTTGAAATCGGGAATATGACAATGCGAGCGCACCGTCATAATTTTTCAACTGAACGTAACACCGCCTGAGCGCATCAAAGTACACATAGTTGCTGGAATCTTTGTGAAAAAGATTTTCGTACATCTGCACGGCGCGTTCAAACTCTCCAGATTGTTCAAATGCTTGTCCAAGACGAAACGTGTTTTGATCGTCAGGAGTTTGAGCGGCAAGAAATCCCGTTAACAAAAGGAACCTGAACAATATTTTTTTCATGTGTTATAATTATGGGACATCTGAAAAACTTCTGGGCTTTAATACCAGCAACCATGCATCCGCAACCATGCATCCGCAACCATGCATCCGCAACCTTGTATCCGCAACCTTTATGGTTGCGATAAAAGGTGCGGATACACTTCTCGGATGTTTCAATATAAAAATTCCTTTCATTGCATACCAAACCATATTTAGCTATTTTATTAAAAATAAACATTTCGAGACGTTGTTTTGAAGAAGCGCATTGCCATTCTTGGTTCTACCGGTTCCATCGGAAAACAAACACTGGAAGTCATTGCCAAATTCCCGAATGAATTTACCGCGACGTACCTTACCGTCAACAACAATGCTGACCTATTGATAGAGCAAGTGTGGAAGCACAAACCCAAAGGCGTAGTGGTGTTGGATGAAAAATCGTACACGGCGGTAAAAAAAGAACTTGACGGCACAACGGAAATCTTGCTGGGCGAACAAGGATTGTTGGAAATCGTTCAGAGGAATGATGTTGACGTTGTTGTAAGCGCCTTGGTCGGATTTGCAGGTTTAAAACCGACTATGAAAGCGATTGAGGCAAGGAAAAAAATTGCGCTGGCAAACAAGGAAACACTTGTTGTTGCGGGTGAAATAATGATACCCCTTGTGGAGAAGCACCACGTTGACCTGCTGCCGGTGGACAGCGAACACTCGGCAATCTTTCAGTGCCTTGTGGGCGAATTGCCAAATAAAATTCAGAAGATTATCTTAACGGCATCCGGAGGCCCATTTCGCACAACGTCGAAACATGATTTGAAAAATGTGACGATTGAACAAGCACTCAATCACCCAAAATGGAAAATGGGGAATAAAATTACGATCGACTCTGCAACACTGATGAACAAAGGATTGGAAGTGATCGAAGCACACTGGCTCTTCGGCGTACCGGCAGAAAGAATTGATGTCGTCATTCACCCGCAGTC
>JAQUOA010000302.1 GCA_028749215.1 Bacteroidota bacterium | reverse complement strand
TATACCCAAGCAAATGTTCCCATTCAGAATTTATTTCAACAATGTGCCCATTAGAAGTGAGCGACATGTATGCCACCGGCGCACTTTCAAACAGGGCCCTGAAACGTTCTTCGCTTTCTTGCAGCTCGGCTGTTTTTTGTTCGACCAGCGTTTGAAGTTTTAACGGTTGACGAGCCCAGAACCAGCCAAAAACTCCGCCGAGAAGTGAAACAAGAAAACCGAGAAGAATAAAGGGCAGAACTTTTTCGGTTGCCCGCCATCCGTTTATTGGCACAATGGAAAGTTTCCACACAGCGTTGGGAACCTGCACTTCGATGGCGTTGGTTTTTGGAAAAAAAGAATTGCTACCGGAAAAAATTTCTTCAAAGTGTGTTTCGGGGTGAATTCGTGAAAGCTGGTAAGCGTATCCTTTGCTTTCAAGTTCATCAAATCTTGCTGCATCGAGCAAAGTTTTTAATTTAATGATAACAATAGAAAATCCCCAGAATTTTTCTTTGCCGTTTTCTGTAATGAAGACGGGATGCCGGCCAACAACCGCAAATCCCCCCTGCACCAAATGCAAAGGCCCGGCAAAGACGAGCTCCCGTGCTTCAATTGCTTTCATCGCTTCATGGCGCTGTACCGTGCTCTCCAAAATATTAAACCCGATTGCCGGCTCATTTTCTTGTAACGGATACACAAAGCGCACAATTCCGCCGGGTGCTAATTCTACAGCGTCCATATACTTATGCGACGCAAGTATTTTACTGCCGATCGAATTAAAATCTGCGGGAAGGTTTCCCTGTTGAACAAACAATTCTAATGTTTGAGTTGCGGAAAGGCCATTTGATAACACAAGTTCTAATTGATGTCGAGCGGCATCCCCAACATTGTAGGCTGTTTGATATTCTTCATGCTGTATTAATGTCCACATTCTATAAGAAACAACAGCAGTGACGGCCAGCAGCAAAAAAAACGCCATGCCGCCAATGATGATAGATTGACGCATAAAGCGGATACTGCGATGAGAGGGAGAGATAGTAAACATTAGAAATACTTTTCCTCACCAACAATGTAAGAAGTTGTGTCTCTGTGAAAGTTGTGATGAATCGGTGTGTGTCAAGCCCTTTCAAATGTAAGATACAATTTCATTATTCACAACTGGTTCCAACTATCATGCTTAGTGTACCTCCTTGGATAAATGGATATGCAGTTTTCTGTGTGAATTTCTTCCACTTCACCAGCAAATTTCGTATTTTACAGCACTTCATAGCAAGAAACCATGAACTTTAAATAAGAGCTTTTTATGGGCCGTATATTCGAAAAACGTAAATACGTAATGTTCGCGCGGTTTAAAAAAATGTCCAAAGCCTTTAACCGGATCGGCAAAGATATAGAAATTGCCGTAAAAGCGGCGGGTCCGGACCCCAAGGCAAATTCACATCTTCGGATTGCCATTCAAAATGCAAAAAGCGTCAACATGCCGAAAGATCGTATTGAAGCCGCAATCAAACGCGCATCCAACAAAGACACGTCGGGATATTTTGAAATTATTTATGAAGGGTATGCACCGCATGGTATTGCGGTCGTTGTGGAGTGTGCAACGGACAACCAGACACGGACCGTTTCTAATGTGCGCCACATCTTTAAAGAGAATGGCGGTTCACTGGCGAACAGCGGATCTATCGCGTTCATGTTTGAGCGCAAAGGATTGTTTAAAATCCCCGTTGACAAGATCAAAGACATCGACGAGTTCGAACTGGAAATGATTGACCATGGTTTAGATGAACTTACCGGCGACGATCAATTTATTTACGTCTACACATCCTTTCACGATTTTGGTGCAATGCAGAAAGCGTTAGAAGAAAAAGGAATAGAACCCGCCAGCACAGAACTGCAATATCTTCCTACAACCACCAAAGAATTGAACGAAGAGCAGCGCAAAGAAGTGAACGAAATGATTGAAGCAATGGAAGAAGATGACGATGTGCAGAGTGTGTACCACAACATGGCGTAAGAAACAGTTTTCAGCAATCAGATATCAGACAGAACCCGTGTGAATCGAATCTTCCCCGAATTTTTTTCGAAGTGCATCAACGGCGTGTAATGCATGGGATCTTTTTTCATCGGCTTGGAAAAGCGAGGGCGTGGTGTCTTGAGTTTCAACGAAGTGTGTCAGACCGACTCCCAGCAGCCGCACAGCAAGTTTTCGTGTGTACGATTTCAGGAAAATTTTTTTTACGGCATCAAATATAATTTTATCGTCGCTCGACGGCTCCATCAGCGTCAGATTTCGTGTTACCGTGGAGAAATCGGCATATCGAAGTTTCAATTTCACGGTTTTTCCTTTCCAG
The DNA here is from genome assembly GCA_028749215.1 of Bacteroidota bacterium. GTDB lineage: Bacteria > Bacteroidota > Ignavibacteria > UBA10030 > UBA8401 > JAQUOA01. The sequence goes on along the minus strand of JAQUOA010000302.1, from coordinate 632 downwards.
CCATAGCGCCGCGTTGAATAGCACACGCTTTCAGTCAATTCGTAAAGATGTTTCAGCAGTTCATCCTTGTCCGCAATATCGTCACCGAATGTTTCTTCGTTACTGATGCTCTTTCGTTTCCATTCAACATCAAGAATGCTATTTCCTTTCCCCATCGCTGTTTGGTAGATGTATGTTCCGTGTTCGCCAAGGAGTGTCTCAATAGTCTCAGGTGAAGCCTTTTGAATATCGCGGATGAAGTTGAAATTATATTTTCGCAATTCTTTTTCGGTCTTCGCCCCGACGCCGGGAATAACATCAATGGGCAGCGGAGCAAGAAATTCTTTTTCCAGTCCGTGTTCAACAAAGATAATACCGGCAGGCTTTACCGTTCCCGTTCCGATTTTTGAAATAACTTTATTGGAAGACAAAGCGATTGTGCAGGGAAGGCGAAATTCTTTTTTTACAATTCCCTGCAGTTTTTTCATAAATCCGGGAAGGTCATTGTCGTACAACTTTTCACATCCGGTAAAATCCATATACATTTCATCGATAGATGCCTGCTCGACAATCGGTGCAAAGTCGCACATTCGTTTATACAATTGCCTGGAGATTTTTCCGTACTCTGCATGGCTTCCGCGGGCAACGATGAG
>JAQUOA010000301.1 GCA_028749215.1 Bacteroidota bacterium | reverse complement strand
AGAATGGAAAAGTGGAGCAGGAAATTCTCAATCCGTTTCAATCGATCTTGGTAAAACAATTACTGTCAACAAAGTAGTTTTAAATTGGGGAAGAGTATATGGAACGAGATTTTACCTTATTCTTTCGTCAGACTCCGGAGTTGCAAATACAATCTACGGTACTGATGCAGGGGATGGCGGCATAGATGAAATTGTAGGACTTTCTGGAAATGGGAGGTATTTAAAATTATTTTGTTTGAAAAATAATTCAGTTGATTTGCCATATGAGCTTAATGAATTTGAAGTTTACGGTACGCAAGGTGTATCTTTTATCGGAAATGGGATTGACGTGATGTCATTATCGCGGTATGTGTTGGAACAAAATTATCCGAATCCATTTAATCCCTCAACGGTGATCAATTACCAATTACCAGCGGACGGTTACGTGACGCTGAAAGTATATGATGTGCTTGGCCGTGAAGTGACTTCGTTGGTCAATGCGAGAATGACTTCAGGTACGCATTCGGTAAAGTTCGACGGATCCAAATTTGCGAACGGTTTTTATTTCTATTGCTTGTCAAGCGGCGGCAATGTCATGACCAAAAAAATGTTGATGGTAAAATAATCTCAACGGTTTATTGTTCATTTTCATTCGGGAATTTTTTTTGAATTGCATTCCTTAGCCGTTCCGTCCACTCGTCAAGCAGAGAGTAGACGGTAGGTAAAACAACAAGCGTTAAAAATGTGGAAATTGTGAGGCCAAAAATAATTGTCACCGCCAACGGCCGCCAAAATTCTGCACTCTCTGCACCAAAGATAAAATGAAACTCGCTCCAGTCAAAATCAATTCCTGTTGCCATTGGCACAAGCCCGAGAACGGTGGCCACGGCTGTTAAGAGCACAGGCCGCAACCGGATACGTCCTGCTTCAAGCAGGGCGTCATTCAATGACATGCCCCCTTCACCGTGTTTGTGCTTCACAAAATCCAGCAGCACAATTCCATTGCGCACAACAATCCCTGCAAGCGCCACAATTCCGACTCCTGTCATAATCACGCTTGCCGGCGTGCGTGTCACCACCAGTCCGAACATGACACCAATGAGGGAGAGAATAACGGAGATCATAATCACGAAAGGGACTTTCATCGAATTGAATTCTGCCACCATAATCAAGAAGACCAGCAGGAGAGTAATAATGAATGCATTCCCGAGAAAGGCTGATGCCTTTTGCTGTTCTTCTTGTGAACCGGTGAGTTTGATGGTGTATCCTGACGGAAGATTCATGATGGAGAGACGAGATTTCACTTCGTTGATGACTTCAGATTGTACGCGTCCCTCGACGTCGCCGTTCACTGTGATGACGCGTTTCTGATCTTTGCGTCGAATGTCCGTTACGGAGGTTGTTCGTTTGATAGTAGCCAGTGACGTTAATGGAAGGGAAAGCAGCTGTCCCCGGCGATTCATAAACGTGATGCGAAGATTCTCTAAATCAGTCGGAGACTGCCGTTGGTCTTCTTGCAGGCGAACACGTATTTTGTATTCATCCTCGCCAACACGGTACTTGGATGCTTCTACTCCGGCAATTGCTGCGCGAATGGTAGACGCTATCTGACCCGTGCTGGTGTAGAAAAGGCCGGCTTTTTCCCGATCGACAATAATTTCTACTTCCGGTCTGCCGGTATTGAAATCATCTTTCAAATCCACCAGGCCTTTTACATCTTTAATTTTCTCACGTATTTCAGCGCTGAGTGAAGCGAGCTGAGTATAATCTTCACCGGAGACTTCCACGTTTACCGGCGAACCCACCGGAGGTCCCATTTGTTGTTTTGCAATTCGTAACGTAGCACCCGCATTTCCGATCGTCGTCTTGCGGACCTCTTCAACAGTTTGAAGCGTGCTTTGTTTCCGTAATTTTTTTTCTAAAAAATTTATCGCAATGCGTCCTTTGTTCGACGTCCCTTGGCCCCCCATATCAAAGATATCATCGGAAGAGCCGATGCTTGTTGCGATGTACTCAACATCTTCTTTATGCTGTATTTGACTGATACGGTCTTCCAATATCTCAGAGATACCATTGGTGACATTTAAAGAAGTACCGGAGGGAGTTTCAATTGACACGTTTATTTGCGACGGCTCTGTTGTTGGGAAGAATTCTACACCTTTGTTGAAGAACCCGAAAAGAATCATGATGACCACAAGCAGTCCGAATGAACCGCCGATCGTAAGCCCTTTATGTTCTAATGTCCAGCGCAGAGTTTTGACATATTCTTTCTGGAACCATGGAAAAACAACTGTATCTACTTCATGGTACAAAATATTAAAGAAATTGTATTTTTTGTACCAATGCGGATGTTCAAGATTTGCTTTCGCCTTCTTGATTTCCCGTTTATAATTTATCCATTGTGCGCTTTGCACCGGACTAATGACATAGGCAACAAACAGCGATGCACTCAAAGTGATAATAAGTGTGATGGGGAAAAACTTCATGAAACTGCCGACAATTCCCGGCCAGAACATCAACGGCAAAAATGCCGACAAGGTCGTGATGGTTGACGTTAGCACAGGAACAAAGACTTCTCCTGCCGCGGCTTTGGCGGCAACAATCGGATGCTCGCCATATTCTTGCTGGTGCCTGTATGTATTTTCAATAACCACAATGGCATCATCTACCAAAATACCGAGCACCATAACCAGGGCAAAGAGTACCACCATATTTAGAGTGATGCCGAGGATTGCCAGCACAACGAATCCAACTAACATCGATAATGGAATTGCCGTGGAGATCAACATGGCATTTTTAAATCCAAAGAACATAAACAACGACATGATGACAAGAAACATTCCGCTGATGATGCTGTTTTCCAATTCCTTTACCATTCGTGTGACAAATTTCGATTGGTCATTGGAAATATCCAGTTTAATGCCTACCGGAAGCTTTGCTTGTTCTTCGTTGACAATGCGCTTCACCTCGTCTGAGATACGAAGAAGATTCTCACCGGCTCGCTTACGGA
>JAQUOA010000090.1 GCA_028749215.1 Bacteroidota bacterium | reverse complement strand
TTAAATTTACATCTCTTGTTTTTGTTTACAACTTTATTCTTATAGACATTTCGTGAACACAAAATTTGTTTCTTTTCCTTTTATTTACATTCAAATTCAAACATTGTCAACATATCCACTCTATTATTATTAAAAGTGTTTTTAACTTATTAATCTATATTAAATAAGCTATAACTCACTAAAATATATACTGTTACAAGAAAACATTGCTTGGGTTTAAGGCTCATTTTTAGTATATTCATGTATAAATTTTAAAGTGATTACCAGCCTACATAAGGAGAGAGTTCAATGAAATTTTCAATTCGCAGTATCGATTTGCAAAAGGCTCTTGCTAAAACGGTAAGTGTTGTTCCAACACGATCAACCCTTCCGATTCTGGAAAATTTATTGTTCGATGTTAATGCGAACACATTAAAAATAACGGCAACCGATCTTGAAATTTCAGTTTCTGTTTCTTTGGAGGTTCAAGGAATGCAAAATGGAACGGTGGCTATTCCGGCAAAAAGAATTTTTGATACGGTTAGAGCTCTTCCCGATACAGTCATAACATTTTCTGCAGATAAGGAATCAAATAAAATTAAAATGAAAACAGAAAATGGAGAATATACTCTTACAGGTGAATCGAGCGACGAATTTCCCACAACACCGGAATTTAAAGGAGAATCTGAAATCTCTTTTGATGTTACGTTGATACAAAAACTCGTCAACACGACATTGTTCGCTGTTAGCGCGGACGAACTTCGTCCTTCAATGATGGGTGTATTACTTCAATTTAGCAAAAATGAGATGAGAGCGGTTGCCACAGATGGACATCGCATGGTTCGCATCATCAACAAAAACATGTCCGGTGGAAAAGAATCAAAAGATATTATAATCCCCTCAAAAGCACTTTCTCTGTTTGACAAGGTTGCCGCGGGAACCGACGTAAAAATTTTAATCAGCAAAACACATGTGCTGTTTAAATTTGAAAACACATCGCTCATTTCCAGATTAATCGAAGAAAAATATCCAAATTATGAAACGGTTATTCCACTGGATAACGACAAAACTCTTGTTGTCAATAAACACGAAATGCTCCAATCCGTCCGGCGGGTTTCTTTGTATTCAAATTCGACAACGCATCAAATTCGTATGACGATTGGAAAAGATGAACTGAAGGTGACAGCCGAAGACGTTGATTTTGGAAGCGAGGCGAAAGAAAAAATATCGTGCGATTACAACAATGAAGACTTAGAAATAGGTTTTAATTCTGCCTATGTTATTGATGTTTTATCACACCTTGATGCCGATGAAATTCAATTCAAACTGAGTTCTCCAAACCGCGCAGCTATCATTTCACCGCAGGTTCAAAAAGACGGCGAGGATGTTTTAATGTTGATTATGCCCGTGCGTTTGAATAATTAAGAAAGTTCAATATGCACTGACGTATGAAAATTCTCAATGCTCGTCTATCCAATTTTCGCAACCATGCTGAGACAGAATTTAATTTTGGTTCACACATGAATGTGCTTCTTGGTGAAAACGGCATGGGGAAAACAAATACACTTGAAGCGCTGTCGTTTTTATGTTTAACAAAAAGTTTTTACGCCAGCACAGATGGAACGGTTTTACAGCGCGGCAAAACGTTCTTTGAGATAGAAAGCACCATACAATCCGACACGGGAAAAGAGTTGCGTGTTCGGGTTGCGTACGACGATCAGCAAAAAAAGAAAAAATTTACCATCAACTCTGCCGACACGGAAAAATTTTCATCGGTAATAGGCATGTTTCCCGTCGTGATTCTTTCGCCGGAAAACAATTCGATTACCTTCGGCTCACCGGCAGACAGAAGAAAATTTATCGATCTTGTTATTTCGCAAAGCAGCACAGCGTATGTTGAAGACATGGTGGAGTACCGAAGGATTCTTCGCCAGCGAAATAAAATTTTAACTGAGGCCAGAGGAAAAGATTGCGCGGCAGACTTGTTGCCGTGGAATGAAATGCTGGTGAAATACGGCGCGCGCATTATTCACAAGCGAAATATGTTTTTGCAAGAATTTGCACCGTACATAGCACAGACGTATAGTCACATTGTGGATGAAAGGGAAACGCCAAAGATAGAATATGCTCCAACGGTAAAAGTAAGCGGCGATTTATCGCTTGAGAATATTATCGCAGCATTAGAAACAAAGCTGCAGAAGAAAAAAAATGACGAGTTGCGTTTTCAAACCACACTGGTTGGACCACACCGCGATGAAATTATTTTTTCATTGAACGGAATGCTGTTGAAACACTACGCCTCACAAGGACAGCACAAAACATTTCTGGTGGCGCTAAAAGCAGCCGAATTTTTTTATCTAAAAGAACGATGCAGCGACACACCGGTTTTTTTGTTGGATGATGTTTTCAGTGAACTGGATGAGCAGAGAAGCGGAAAATTGTTTTCTATTGTTGAATCGCTGGGACAGACATTTATTACAACCACGAGCGATAAAATGTTCGGCGGTGCGGAGTGGAATAGTCACCGGCGTAAATTTATTATTCGCAACGGAACCGTTGCACAGGAAGCCACAGCATGAACCGAAAAGAACATACGCAGTCTCTCGGAAGCGTGCTTGACGCATTAGTAAAATCGCTTGGTATCGGGCAGCAGGTTGAACAGTATAAAATTTTTGATCTGTGGGGTCAGATTGTCGGCGAGCAAGTGGCAAAAGTTTCTTCACCGGAGCGAATTCACAACGGTACGCTTACCGTTACCGTCAGCAATGCACCATGGAGAAACGAATTGACGTTTCGCAAAAAAGAAATTTTGGAAAAAATACATGCGGTAACACAATCGCAAAGTATTTCAGATATAAAGTTTCGATAAACCAAAGGAAAAATAAGTGGCTGAAACAAAACCAAAAAAATCAACCGGCGAATATACGGCCGACAATATCACGGTATTAAAAGGTCTTGAGGCAGTACGCCGTCGTCCCGCAATGTATATCGGCGATGTGAGCACAAGAGGACTTCATCACCTTGTGTACGAAGTTGTTGACAACTCTATCGACGAAGCGCTTGCAGGATATTGCAAAAATATTGATGTGAAAATAAATAAAGACGGAAGCGTGACCGTTATTGATGACGGTCGCGGTATTCCCACAGGCATTCAAAAAGATGAAAATCGTTCTGCGCTTGAAGTGGTCTTAACAGTTCTTCACGCTGGCGGAAAATTTGATAAGAATACATACAAGGTGTCCGGCGGATTGCACGGCGTTGGCGTTTCGGTAGTGAATGCATTGAGTGAATGGCTTGAAGTCACCGTGCGGATCGATGGAAAAATATGGTACCAAAAATATAAAAAGGGCGATCCGGTTGCACCGGTAAAAGTTATCGGCACAATGTCGAAGAGCGATAAAACCGGAACGATGGTTACCTTTCTTCCCGACAACACAATATTTAAAAACAGAACGTACAAGTTTGAAACACTTGCCGAACGCCTGCGGGAACTAGCGTTCTTAAATTCCGACGTGTCGTTGGAAATTACTGACCTTCGCAGCAAGCAGGAGCAGACGGAAAAATTTCATTACAGAGGCGGACTGTTGGAATTTGTGAAGTACATCGATTCTACGCGTCCCGCCATTATGAAAAAAGTGTTCTACGCCAAAGGCTCAGGTGACGATGAAAACGGACGCGTGGTTGAAGTTGAGGGGGCGTTTCAATACAACGATCAGTACTCCGAAAATGTTCTTTCGTACGTGAACAATATCAACACACACGAAGGAGGAACGCACCTTGTCGGATTCCGCTCCGCCATGACACGATCCCTGAACAACTTTGCATCAAAAAATAATTTAATCAAAGATCAAAAAATTTCTTTAACCGGCGATGATTTTAAAGAAGGATTAACGGCCATCATCAGCGTCAAAGTTCCCGAACCGCAGTTTGAAGGTCAAACAAAAACAAAGCTTGGCAACAGCGAAATTAAAAGTATCGTTGAATCCGTTATTGGTTCCGCGCTTTCGGACTGGCTGGATGCAAATTCCCCCGATGCAAAACGGGTTATCGAAAAAAGTTTGCGCGCCGCCGAAGCCCGCGAAGCTGCACGCAAAGCGCGTGATATTGCACGGCGGAAAAATGCCATGGATGGCGCCGGACTTCCAGGAAAATTAGCTGACTGTTCTATCACCGATCCCGAACACTGCGAGCTGTACATTGTTGAAGGAGATTCCGCTGGAGGAAGCGCAAAACAAGGGCGCGACCGGCGCTTCCAAGCAATTCTTCCGATGAAGGGAAAAATTTTAAACGTTGAAAAATCCCGCTTGCACAAAATGCTGGAGAACGAAGAGATCAGAAATATTTTTACTGCCATCGGTGCCGGTGTTGGCGAAGAATTTAACGCCGAAAAACTTCGCTACAACAAAATTATTTTAATGTGCGATGCCGACGTCGATGGTTCACACATTCGCACATTGCTGCTGACGCTCTTCTTCCGCTACATGAAACCTCTGATTGAACTCGGCCACGTGTATATCGCTCAGCCTCCTCTTTATAAATTAAAAAAAGGGAAGTCCGAGCAATATGCTTACGATGACGAGGAGCGGGATGAAATTTTAAAGCGATTAAAATCCGACAAAAGTGATAAGAAAGCAGATCTCGAAGAAACGGTTCCCGAAGAAGGTGCCACCATCAAAGGCGGCATTGTAATTTCTCGGTTCAAAGGTCTTGGTGAAATGAATCCGGAACAATTGTGGTCAACCACCATGAATCCCGAAACGCGCACGGTTCTTCAGGTGGCAATTGAAAATGCTGCCGATGCCGATCGCACATTTTCCATTTTAATGGGTGACGATGTTGAACCTCGTCGTCAGTTCATCGAAAAAAATGCAAAGTATGTTAGAAATCTTGATATCTAAAAAATTAACATTCGGTGTACCGATAAAAAAATACAGCGTATTATTTTTGTTTGCGGCAAGCGCGTATGCGCAACAAAATCTTTTTCCGATTAAGGTTGAAGAGAAATACGGTTTTATTGACTCAACGGGAAAAGAAATAATTTCCCCCATCTTCGAAAAGAATCCGATCTTTGTCGAGGGATTTGTAAAACAAAAGATTAAAAGTTTGTTTGATACCGATGTTTTGTTTTACGATAAAAAGGGAGAGCCGGCACTCACAACAACGTACGAAGACGCCGGAGATTTTTCCGAAGACAGGTCGCGGGTATTGGCCGGCGCTTGGTTCTTCTTGAGAAAATGGGGCTTTATAGACAGAACGGGAAAAGAAATAGTGCGCCCGCAGTATACCGACGCGGGAGATTTTCATAACGGACGCGCCTGGGTCATCAATCGGCCGTTTCTTTTTCCGCAATTTTTTCCTGACCGATATGGATACATCGATACCAACGGAAAACTTGTGATTCCATTTCAATATAACACCGTTGGAAATTTTTCCGAAGGATGTGCCGCCGTCAGCATCACCGGATTGAAGGGCTATATTGATACAACGGGAAAAGTAGTCATAGATCTTCAGTACGAAGGAGCGGCGGAGTTTTCTGACGGTCTTGCGCGCGTAAAGAAAAATGGAAAATTCGGATTTATTGACGCCCACAATGCTGCCGTTATTCCCGTGCAATATGAAGATGCAAGAAGTTTTCACGACGGCAGAGCTCTTGTTAAAAAAGAGGGGCGATGGATGTTTGTTGATCAAAAAGGGAACGAAGTTATTTCCATGACATACCAGGATGTACTATTTTTTTCCGATCGGTGCGTAGCGGTAAAGGAAAACGACCGATGGGGATTTATTGATACCGCCGGCGTAAAAATAATTGAACCGAAATTTACCGACGCGCTTCCTTTTTGTAACGGACTTGCCTATGTGTATACGGAAATGGAAGAAGGTTATATCAATCTCCAGGGTAATTTTGTTTGGAAAAAAAATCTTGAGAAAAAATAAATTGAGAAACAACGAAACAGAGAAAGCATAAGCTGATTTATGGCAACCACAAACGAACGTGTTGTACCTGTTGATATTGAAGATGAAATGAAGGGATCGTACATCGATTACTCGATGTCGGTCATAGTAGCCCGCGCTTTGCCTGATGTGCGCGACGGATTGAAACCTGTTCACCGCCGCGTGCTGTACGGAATGAATGATCTTGGGCTTGCCTCCAATCGTGCGTACAAAAAAAGCGCGCGCGTTGTCGGTGAAGTGCTTGGTAAGTATCACCCGCACGGAGACTCGTCGGTGTACGACACCATCGTCCGCATGGCTCAGGATTTTTCTCTTCGCTACATGCTGGTAGACGGCCAGGGAAATTTTGGTTCGGTCGACGGCGATTCACCCGCAGCAATGCGTTATACCGAAGTGCGTTTGACAAAAGTTGCGGAAGAGATGTTGAAAGATCTTGAGAAGAACACGGTAAACTTTACGCCGAACTTTGACGACACACTGCAGGAGCCCTCCGTTCTTCCGGCAAATTTTCCAAATCTTTTGGTGAACGGTTCAAGCGGTATCGCTGTTGGAATGACGACAAACATTCCGCCGCATAATTTAGGCGAAGTCGTTGAAGGCTGCATAGCGATGATTGCCGATCCGAATATTGATAATGCGAAGTTGATGAAGTCGATCAAAGCACCGGACTTTCCTACGGGCGGGATTATTTACGGCTACGAAGGTGTGAAAGAAGCATACACAACCGGGCGCGGAAAAATAACATTGCGTGCAAAAGCTACAATAGAAACAGCAAAAAACGACCGCCAGAGCATCATCATTTCGGAAATTCCATATCAGGTAAACAAGGCAAGCTTAATTGAAAAAATCGCCGAGTTGGCGCGAGACAAAAAATTGGATGACATTTCTGCTGTCAACGATGAATCTGACCGCGATGGAATGCGCATTGTTGTTGACTTAAAACGAGATGCTAACGCCAGCGTTGTGCTGAACAATCTGTATAAGCTGACACAGATGCAGACAACATTCGGCATTATTCTCCTGGCACTCGTTGATGGTCGGCCGCAGGTGTTAACGCTGCGCGATATCTTGCAGCACTTCATCGCGCACCGAAATGAAGTTATTGTTCGACGCACAAAATTTGATCTGGATGCCGCTGAAGCACGGGCGCATATTCTGGAAGGATACATTATTGCTCTCGACAATATCGACGCAATCATTAAATTGATTAAAGCATCAAAAGACACCGAGACGGCAAAAGAAGGTTTGATGAAGAAGTTCAAACTTTCTGAAATTCAGGCAAAAGCAATTCTTGATATGCGTCTGCAGAGGTTGACCGGACTGGAACGCAAAAAGATTGAAGACGAATACCGTGAAGTCATTAAGCTCATCAATAAATTGAAGGCCATTCTCGGCAGCAAGCAGCTGCAGTTATCGATTATCAAAGAAGAACTGCTTGAGATTAAAGAAAAGTACGCCGATCCGCGCCGCACAGAGATTGTGATGAAGACGACGGAATTCAAAATTGAAGATATGATCGCCGAAGAAGAAGTGGTGATCACCATTTCACATGGCGGATATATCAAACGATTCCCCGTCAGCGGCTATCGGCGCCAATCGCGCGGAGGAAGAGGCGTTACGGGTGCGGCCTCGCGTGAAGATGATTTTGTTTCACACATGTTTATTGCCAGCACGCACAACTACATTTTATTCTTTACGGATAAAGGAAAGTGTTACTGGCTGAAAGTGTTTGAAGTGCCGGAAGGCGGGCGTACTTCAAAAGGAAAAGCGATCACCAATTTAATTGCCAAAGAGGCCGATGAAAATATCACCGCCTTCCTCAGCGTGAAAGAGTTTACCGAAAACCATTTTGTGTTTATGGTAACCGAGCAGGGTCAGATGAAAAAGACGTCACTGGTAGAATTCAGCAATCCGCGTCGCAACGGCATCAACGCCATCTCGCTGGATAAGAGCGATCTTTTGAAAGATGCAAAACTCACTGACGGTACGCACGAAATTGTTATTGGCACACATGAAGGGATTGCTATTCGTTTTCCTGAAAGCGAAGTGCGGAGCATGGGAAGAAACGCTTCTGGTGTTCGCGCCATCAGACTTGGAAAGAAAGATAAAGTGATCGGTGCGGTAACCTTGAAGCGAACAAAAACAACAATTCTTGTTGCCACGGAAAACGGATACGGCAAACGTTCCGATCTTTCTGAATATCGCGTCAGTCACCGCGGAGGAAAAGGAATAGCTACACTGCGGGCAAACGAAAAGACAGGATTGATGATTGCCATAAAAGAAGTACAGGATACTGATGACATCGTTGTTGTCACTTCCAGCGGAATGGTGATTCGTCAGCCTGCCAGCGAAGTACGTGTCTCTGGCCGCAACACATCGGGCGTACGGTTAATTAAACTTTCCTCCGATGATAAAGTAACCGCTATAGCGGTTGTTACCTCGGAGGACGAAGAAGAAAAACGACTTGAGGCGGCAGATAAAACGCGCGCCACAGAAAAACAAGCAGAAGAAAAAGCTGAACAGGAAAACCTGTTTGACGATAAAAAAAAAGCCCTGAAGAAGAGTGACGAAAAAAATAAAGAAAAATTAATTGGCAAGAATCAAAAAAAATTAGTATCAAAGAAGGTGAAACTTAAGAAAGAGACTGCTAAAAAGCCTTCACCGGCAGCAAAAGCACCAAAAAAACGGGGAAAGAAATAAATTTTCTAACCATTAAGGAGAGGTACAATGAAAAAACTAGTTATGCTGTTCACACTCTTAACGGCTCTGTCCATCGGCGGATGTGCGTCGTTGCAGTTGCAGCCGGCGGATTTTTCGTGGCCGACGGAAGAAGTTCTTGACGTCAGCGGAAACGGCGTCGTTACGGCAAAACGGTACAGCGTGGAATTTAACATCCACCAACTCTTGGTGAAAGAGTTTGCGGCCGATACTCTTGCTGCACAATCTGCCAAGACTGTGCGCGTTATCCGCGATAAAGCAGGCTTTTATTTTGTTACCGGACCAAAATTCAAAAACGTGTATGTCTTTGGACAGGGCGAAGGTTCCTTGTCGCTCAGCAGCACCCTCTCCATCTCTCCCGAAAAACCGATGGAGGATCCGAAATTTAATCAGCGCAACACATATATTGAATTGCTGAATGGAAGCAGCACACTTCAATTGACCAAGGGCGGCGTTCAACAAGGAGGTGGAAAATGAAAAAAGTATTAATGATCGCTTTAAGTGTTTTTCTTTTTAGCGTTGCCGGAGCCCAAGAGCGTTCCGATTCTGATACAAAGCGCGATTTTGAAAAAGGATTTAAATCCTTAATGAAAGACTTGCGCAGCGTCGATTCCAAAGAGAAGCTTGAACAGTTGAGCAAAAGCGCTGACGACTTTGAAAATCAATTCAAAGGGAGCAGAGATCTTTTGAACAACGCTATTTATCCCGACGGCTATGACGGCACAATAGAAAAACTGCATGAGCAATTAAAGGCAGCAAAAGATCTGGCAGAAAGCCAAATTCGCATTGCTCAGCTTGAAGAACAGGTAAAAGCTCTCTCCGGTCAAGTAGAAACTTTGACGAATGAAAACGCCAGCTTGTTGGCGCAACTCAAAGGATTAAAATCCGAGCTTGATTCTTTGCGTAAAGTTGTTGCACTGCTTCATGAAAATATTGCGAAACGCGATGCCGCTGTATTTGCATTGGTTGACAGCTTGTTTGTTCAATACGACAAACAACAGCTCTCCACCGGCGATATGAAACGTCTTTCATCGTTGGAAAAAAACAATGTTCTTACCAACATCAAACGGTCAATTAAAGATAATTTAGATTTCTTATCTTCGACCGCATTGTCAGGACTTGATTTTCCGAAACTGCTGGATGAGCAGCGAAAATTTGAATCCTCGTGGAAAGGTGTCGGTAAAAAACTTGCCGATGCATATCTGTCATCTAAAGATCGTACGCGCGAATTAAACCAAGTGGACGGTATGATTGCAAGCTGGCACTCACAGGTCGACACAGCATTCTGGAAATCGTTGAATGGAATCTTTGTCGATGAAAAGGTTAACGTTGCACCATTTACTAACGGCGAAGAGTTTTACAACAACGTTGTCCGTTTCGTTGACGATGAAACAAACAACACCGCCAACAAAGACGAAGCCCAACGTTTAGCGACCTACGAAGCGTTTGCCTATAGAGTATGGGGAAGCAAAATTAAACCGATCTGGGTACCGGTAATGAAACGGTACGGTATGCTTACCGATGCACAGGTAACAGACATTGATACCAAAACACAATTGTGGTATTCAAAAGTTAAACCAAGCAATACACTGATGTATGTTCTTGGCGCAGCATTGATCATTGCCGTGTTGGTTGGTTTGTATCTTGGAATGAAGAAACGCCCGACACCGGCGGCATAAGGATTCATATGAATGCACATACAATAAAAGATTCACCGACAACAGGAAAGACGTACACGTGCGTGTTGAATGAACAACCATTGTATGATGCCACCGTTGAAAGTACAAAAGGATGTTGGGCGACCGTAAAAGTCGTCCAACCCCTGCCCGGAAAATTTTCGAATCAGTATAAACCCGGACAGGTTTTTGATATAAAAGTTCAGCTGTATGACTTTATAGAAAAATAACATCCTTAACGGAATGTTTTGAAAAACGGCTTTGGAGTTACTCCAAGGCCGTTTTTTATTTTAAAGATTTTGCTTGACTTTATGATATTGATATGATATCATTGCAATATCAATCAAGGAGATTTGCTATGAAAACATCTATAGTTGAAAAGGAAACAAAAAAAATTAACGGGTTTTCAATGTTAGCACTATTTTTTGGGTGGTTAGTTTTGAACCTATATTTGATCATAACAATAATTAGAACGGAAAATCCCATTTTTATATTGCCATTTTTTATTTCTGTTGTCTGCAATGTTATTCTTGGAATTGGATTTTTTGTGGTTCAACCGAACGAA
>JAQUOA010000089.1 GCA_028749215.1 Bacteroidota bacterium | reverse complement strand
GTGATTCTCGGTGTGATCATTGTCTTTACATTGATGATCGGTTTGTATTTCTATTTCACGGAAATGTGGATTGGTGCAATTCTTGCTGCGGTGGTGATGTTGGTTGCAGGATTTTTCTTTGCGGCTGTGTCCGGTAATCTTGTCGGCATGATTGGCTCGTCCAACAACCCGATTTCAGGATTGACTCTTGCAACGACCGTTGTTGCCGCATTAACAATGGTGCTCGTCGGTGTACACGGAATTCAAGGAGTTGCGGCAGTACTTGGAGTTGCGGCCGTCGTCTGTGTCTCATCTGCAGTTGCCGGCGAAATGCTGCAAGATTTAAAAGTCGGTCATATCCTCGGCGGAACCCCGTCGAAGATGCAGGTCGGTGATATCATCGGTGTTATTCTTGCCGGGCTTGTCATGTTCTTTCCGTTGTATGTATTGCACAATTCCGATCTTGCCAGTAACCCGCTTACCGGCGGATTTGGCGGACCAAAACTTCCGGCACCGCAAGCAGGATTAATGGCAGCACTTTCACAGGGAATTGTTGGCGGTGAAATGGCGTGGCCGTTGATACTCGTGGGAATTGCGATGGGAATTTCTCTTATTTTAATTCGCGTTAAAAGTCCGATGTTGTTTTCGGTTGGAATGTATCTTCCGTTGGAAACTACATTCGCAATATTTATTGGCGGATTAATTCGCGGATTTGTTGATAAACGTGCGGTGAAACGAGGATATAACGATGCACAAAAAGCCCGCGTAGAAAATGCAGGAATTCTTTCAGCTTCAGGTTTGATTGCCGGTGAGGCATTAATGGGATTATTTATTGCCACCGTTGTTTTTATACGAGACCAAACGAGCAACAATCCAAAATTTTGGTCAATTCCTATGCTTGAATCAATAGCATCATATGATTCAATTGCATCGTGGCTGGCAATTCCAGTATTTCTCGTATTGATTGCATATTTGGTCAAAATGCCGTTATCAAAAGCGGGAAGTCCGGATGAACCGGCACCCCCGACAGCGATGATGTAATAAAAAAATTTTTCAGTATAAATAAATTTTGTGAGGATAAAATGTCAGAAGCGATTAATGGACTACAACCGGGATTAGTGTGGAAATATTTTGCCGAGATCAGCAAAATCCCGCGCCCGTCAAAACATGAAAAACAAATCTCCGATTATCTTATGGAGACGGCGAAAAAACTCGGACTGGAAGCAAAACGAGATAAATTTTTGAATGTGGTCGTCAAGAAGCCGGCATCAGCAGGAAGAGAAAAAGTTCCGTCCATCTGTCTGCAAGGACACGTAGATATGGTGCCCGAAAAGAACAAAGATAAAGTTCACAATTTCTTGAAAGATCCCATCGAACTGGTGCGCAAAGGAAATTTCCTGATGGCAAACGGAACAACGCTCGGCGCAGACAACGGCATTGCGGTTGCAACATATCTTGCCATCATGGAAGACAAATCCCTTGTGCACGGGCCGATTGAACTCCTCTTTACCGTTGATGAGGAGACAGGGTTAACCGGCGCCAATAATTTGAAGCCGGGTTTTCTTGAAAGCAAAACGCTGATGAATCTCGATTCAGAAGAAGAAGGTTCATTGTATGTCGGTTGTTCCGGCGGACGCAACACTCACGGCACATGGAAACTTGCGCTGGAAAATGCACCGCGTGGAACAGTGTCGCTGAAAATAATCGTGAAGGGTTTGAAAGGCGGCCATTCAGGATTAGAGATCGACAAAGGACGCGGCAATTCCATCAAGATCATCAATCGCGTTTTACTTGCATTGGATAAAGTCGGTGCGCGGCTTTCTCACATCGAAGGCGGAAACAAGAGCAATGCAATTCCGCGTGAAGCCGAAGCAGTGATCTTTGTGGCAAAAAAGGATGTGAAAAAAGCAGCTGTGATCATTGCTGATTGGAATGATACGATTAAAGCGGAATTATCATCGGTGGAACCCGATCTTCAAATTCTTTGCGAAGAAATTACGGTGAAAAAAGCAAAGGTGCTGAAGAAAGTTCAGCAAGCTCAATTGTATCGCACCATCTCTGCACTGCCTCACGGCGTATTGAAAATGAGTGCTGATATTCCGGAACTTGTCGAAACATCCACCAACGTTGCCATCATCTCTACAGTAAAGAACAAGATTGAGTTGATCACCAGCCAGCGCAGCTCGGTTGCATCGGAAATTTTGGAATCGTTGCAAACCATGGCATCGATCTTTTCTCTGGGCGGTGCAAAGGTTGAACACATGGAAGGATATCCGGGATGGAAGCCGAATCTCAATTCAAAAATTCTGGCGATTGCAAAACAATCGTACAAAAATTTGTACGGTAAAGAGCCGCTCGTCAAAGCGATTCATGCCGGACTCGAGTGCGGCATCATCGGAGAAAAATATCCCGGTATGGATATGGTTTCCTTCGGGCCGACTCTTGAAGGCGTCCATTCACCGGATGAGAAGATTCATATTGATACTGTTGATAAATTCTGGAAATTCACGTTGGAAATTTTGAAGAATGTGAATTGAAAAAGGATTTATAAAATCTTGTAAACCTTGAAAGCACTGAATATATTTCAGTGCTTTCTTTTTTCCATACAAATTTCCTAACTCTATGACAGCACAAACAACACTTGAACTTCCCGCACCGCCGCGCTGGTATCGCTGGATCGTGCTTGTACTTATCAGCCTTGCAATGTTCGGCAACTATTATATTTATGATGCCATTAGCCCTCTTGCCGATGTACTGGTGACGCAGTTGAAATTCACCGATTCCGATATCGGATTGCTGCAAGGAATTTACAGCGTACCCAATATTTTCATGGTACTTATCGGCGGATTTATTATTGACCGCCTTGGTACAAAAAAATCGACATTCATTTTTGCTGTGTTGTGTCTCCTCGGTGCAGTGATTACGGTTTCCAGCGGAACTCTGTTTGTTATGGCAACAGGAAGACTTGTCTTTGGCCTCGGTGCCGAATCGTTGATTGTCGCCGTCACCACAGCAATTGCAAAATGGTTTCGGGGAAAAGAACTCAGCTTTGCTTTCGGTATCAATTTAACGATTGCACGATTAGGTTCGTTCGCAGCTCTGAATTCGCCTTCATGGGCCTCGAAATACTACGACAACTGGCAGACGGCGCTCATGATTTCAGTAGTATTCGGCGTCGTGTGCGTTGCCGGCGCTGTGATTTATTGGGGCTTAGAATCGAAAGCAGAAAAAAAATATCAGGTCGGGCACGCCGGACCGACCGATAAGGTAGTCTTCGCCGACATTTTGAAATTCGGGACATCATACTGGTACATTGTTGCCCTCTGCATTACATTTTATTCTGCAATTTTTCCGTTTCAAACTTTTGCTGTCAAATTTTTTATTGAAGCGCACGGCACGTCACGCGAAATGGGAGGCTTCCTGTCAAGCATGCTCACGCTCTTTGCAATGGTGGCAACACCCTTGTTCGGATTGATGGTTGATAAAATTGGGAAGCGGTCACTCTTTATGATGATAGGATCATTGCTCCTTGTTCCGGTGTATTTAATGATGGCGTACACACATATTACACTCTACATTCCGATGGCGATGATGGGAATTGCATTCTCGCTGATTCCCGGTATCATGTGGCCTTCGGTTGCGTACATTGTGGGTGAATCAAAACTTGGTACAGCGTACGGACTGATGACATTGATTCAAAACATCGGACTTGCCGGATTTAATTTTCTCATCGGCTGGGCAAACGATTTTTCGGGAGCCAGTGCGGCTAATCCCGGAGGATACTCGTTGGGAATGTGGTTCTTTTCCTCGCTTGGATTTTTCGGATTCGTCTTTGCATACTTGCTTCGTCGCAGTGAAATGGGTCCGAATGCTCACGGGTTAGAAACGATAACGACGAAGGGATAAGTCTTGAATATTTCTCAAGAGCTTTACTCTGCTTCACAAATCGCTATTCGCGATTGCATGGGAACAAAGCAGAATGAAAAAATTCTGATCGTTACTGATGAACCTTTGCGTACACTCGGATATTCGTTGTGGAAGGCGGCAAAAGATTTCGAGAATGAAGTTCTTCTAACGGAAATTTTACCGCGCAAATCGAACGGCGAAGAACCTCCCGCGGAAGTTGCCGAGTTAATGAAGAAGTTCGATGTTGTTTTTTGCCCTACATCCAAATCGCTGACACATACCGACGCTCGTCGTGCTGCAAGTGCCCTTGGTGTTCGTATCGCTACGCTTCCCGGTGTGACCGAAGAAATTATGGTTCGATGCATGAACGCTGATTATCATGCTATTGCGCGGCGCACGCATGCTTTGTGCGCGATGCTTGAAAAAACTTCTGTCGTTCGTGTTACTTCTCCTGCAGGCACTGATATTACAATGCCGATCAAAGGACGAACAGCGCATGCAAGCTCCGGATTATTTCATGAAAAAGGTCAATCAGGAAATCTTCCAACAGGTGAAGCGTACCTTGCTCCGCTTGAAGGTCAATCCAACGGTGTTGTTGTCGTGGATGGTTCGATGGCAATGGTGGGAATGGTGAAAACGCCGATTCGTATTGTGGTGAAGGATGGGTACGCAACAGAAATAAACGGCGGCGTTGAAGCCGATCAGTTTAAAAAACTTTTAGAACCTCATGGCAAAGACGCGTACACTGTTGCAGAGTTTGGCATTGGTACGAATGATAAAGCAATGATCACAGGAAAAATTATTGAAGATGAAAAAGTGATGGGGACAATTCACATTGCGTTCGGAGACAACAAGTCAATGGGTGGAAGTGTTCGTGTGGCAAGTCATCTCGATGGATTGGTCAAATCGCCAACGGTCTGGTTTGATGAAAATATGATTATGACCGACGGAAAGTTTACCATAGAACTGTAAAAATACAAACGCATTCACGCAAAGCCGCCAAGACAGTTTGTATTTTTTTTCTTTGCGTCTTTGCGTGAGAAAACCTTATGGAATCATCGCTCGAAATACTTCACTCTGAATTCGCACAGCTGCATCAACAATTTTCCACAGCTCAGCTGCCGCCGAATTGTTCTCTCTTTATGAAGGGAGAATATGTTGATTATGAATCGCGTGTCATGCTCAAAATTGCATTTCCTGTAGAGAATAATTATCTCAATCCGATGTTAGTCATGCAGGGAGGTTTCATCACGGCGGCATTTGATAATGTATTCGGGCCGCTGAGCTACCTTGCCGCAAGAACTCCCTGCACAACGCTCGATCTTCATACAAATTATATCCGCCCAATAACTGTCGGCGATATACTTATCATTACAGCTCGCGTTATTTCGCGTGGTCAATCCGCATTGCATCTTTCAGCTGAAGCGTTAAACAGCAAAGGAAAATTGATTGCCACGTGTACGTCGAACATGATTCCTTTGAAATTACCATAATACCAGTCCCAAAATCATAAAATAAAAATTCTATGGCAGATACTTTCGAAAATAAAAAAGCATGGTGGCGTATTTCTCTCACTAAGCAAATCATGGTGGGCTTGATCGTCGGTGTATTACTTGGATGGTTAAAACCAGATTGGGCAGTAGAGACGGCTTTTCTGCGGACGATCTTTTTGAACCTCATCAAAGTCATCATCGCTCCGTTAATCTTCGGCAGCATTGTCGCTGGAATTGCCGGCGGCGGCAGCGCTAAAAAAGTGGGACGCATCGGCGTGAAGGCGCTTGTTTACTTTGAAGTTGTCACAACGATGGCTCTGTTGATCGGTTTGGTGGTTGTTAACACAACAAAACCGGGCGTTGGTGTTGCCCTAAAAGGTGACATGATACAGATGGGAAAGATTGCAGAAAATCATCCCATGAATTTTGTTGAGACAATCGTTCACGCATTTCCGTCAAACATTATTGATTCAATGATGCGCAACGATGTGCTTCAGATCGTGGCGTTCTCCGTTATTTTTGCTTTCGCAGTTTCAGCGATGGGAAAAAAAGGAGAACCGATCATTCAGCTCTGCGATTCATTGTCGCAGGTGATGTTTAAGTTTACAAGTTACGTTATGCACCTGGCACCGTTTGGTGTCGGTGCGGCAATGGCCGTGACCGTCGGGCACATGGGCATTGGCGTCCTCGTAAATCTCGGAATGCTGGTCGGAACATTGTACCTTGCTCTTCTTGTTTTTGTGATCGGTGTATTTGGCACAGTGGCGTACATCATTAAACTTCCGGTAAAACAATTTTTGCGCGCGGTGAAAGAACCATTCGTTCTCGCTTTCATGACGACCAGCAGTGAGTCGGCATTGCCGAAGGCAATGGAAGTGATGGAGCGAATTGGCGTGCCGAAACGCATTGTGGGATTTGTCATGCCGACCGGATACAGTTTTAATTTGGATGGAAGCACATTGTATCTTGCTGTCGCGTCGGTGTTTGTTGCGCAGGCGGCAGAGACCACAACAGGCATTCATTTTGGATGGGGACAGCAGATCATGCTGATGCTGACGCTGATGATCACCTCAAAAGGTGTAGCTGCCGTACCACGCGCCTCGCTGGTGGTTCTGTTTGCGGCATTGCATTCGTTCGGTTTGCCCCCGGAAGGTGTTGCCGTGATTTTTGCCGTTGATGAATTGATGGACATGGCGCGCACATCAGTAAATGTGCTCGGCAACTGCCTTGCCTGTGTCGTTGTCGGACGGTGGGAAGGTGAATTTGACGACAACAAAGCACGCGTGTTTGGAACTCCAGAAGAAGTACGTCTTGAAGCGGCAGAAGGAAATCTTGCCTTTGCGCAGGATGCAAGCCGGGGAGAATAATTTTTTGTCGGTGTTGAAACAAGTACATGCAACCTTCCGAAGGGTGTTTCTCAATAAGTATTCGGAAGGTTTCCCTCCTGACACTGGCGCGATTCAATAATATAAAATTTACTTTTCCTTAACTCTTTCCCAATACTTTCAGGTTATCTTATGGTGCTATGACGAGCATAATTTTACCCTACCTATTTTTGTTGACCTCCTTGCAGCAAGGAGACGATCTCTTTGTTAAGCAAGAGTATCAATCAGCAATTGCATCGTACGAAACATATCTTCAAACCTATCCGAATGACGCGGGAGCAGAATGGCGAATTTCCCGCGCGCTTATTTCTTTAGGCGATGTCATGAAAAAAGATGAGCGCGAACCGTATTACAGAAAAGCACAAACATATTCTGCTTCTGCTGTGCAAAGTGACAGCCTGAATTCTGACGCCCACACGTGGTACGCAATCTCGGTTGGTTATGTGTCCATGTATGAAGGAACCCGCTCCAAAGTGAAGATGGCTAATGTTGTTAAGCATGAGCTTGACTATGCTATTCAATTGAATCCGCAGAATGACGTTGCCTATTCTGTCCTTGGAACATTTTACCGTGCGCTTGGCAATATCAGTTGGTTTGAAAAGCAGCTTGCCAATTTACTGCTTGGCGGTATTCCTGACGGTGGATTTGAAGATGGAGAGCGAGTACTGAAAAAAGCAATTGCCATTGCACCGACTATTATCCGTCATCGGTTTGAACTGGGTGTGCTCTATTTGGATTGGGGAAAGAAAGAAGAGGCAAAAAAGATTTTCCTTGAAACAGTACATTATCACCCCAATCTTGCCAGCGATTCTCACCGAATAGAGTTCATGAAAAAGAAAATTATGGAATTGTAACCATTCTGCAATTATTCCGGCTTGTTCACGCTCTGCATTTCATGTTTACCTTCCAGTAGAATTCTGCTATATTGCACCAGAGCCAAATTCACTTAAAGAATAAATCATGAAAAAATATTTTTCTCTTCTCGTCTATACGATTGCTTGCACCGCTCAGCTTTTTTCGTGGGGCGGCACTACGCATAAATTCATCAATAAGAATGCGGTGACACATTTGCCGGTTTCAATGAAACAGTTTATTGATTCTGTTTCATATCTGGAAAAACATGCTGTCGATCCTGACAATCGCAAGAATGCTGACCCGACGGAAGGTCCGAAACATTTCCTCGATATCGATTACTATCCTGACTACAAACATTTAACGCACAATTTAGATTCGCTCATTGCAAAATATGGATACACAGTTGCGGTGAATGATAATGGAGTTTTGCCATGGGCTACCGTGTGGGCATTGGACTCTCTGACCGCTCAACTGAAGCGCGGTGATTGGAATAAAGCGTATCAAACCGCTGCAGACATTGGTCACTATGTCGCCGACGGACATCAGCCGCTTCATGTGACACAAAATTATGACGGACAACTGACGACGAATAAAGGAATTCACTCCCGATATGAATCGAAAATGTTGGATACGAATCGACTGAAAGAAATTATCATTGCAAAAGATTCGGTGCACTATATTGTCGATCCCTTGAACTATGTTTTTGATTATTTGATGGTGTCAAACTCATATACCGATTCCATTCTTGCCGCAGATCGTTATGCCGCGCCACCTAGTGGATTTAATAATGTCGGGAGCCTTCCCGCAAATTATTATCCTCTTCTTTGGGATAAAACGAAAGATTACACTGCCAAAGAAATTCAATCCGCCACAATTGATCTTGCCAGTTTATGGTACACAGCGTGGGTCAATGCAGGATTGGTCGCAAAGCCGGCAAATGTTCAAAAGGTAAAAAGTAAAAAACCGGAATCGTTCAACCTGTATCAAAATTTTCCGAATCCTTTTAATCCAAAAACGACCATACAATTTGATGTTGCTCAAAGAAGTGCAGTGAAATTGGATATCGTCTCGCTGGAAGGGAAAGAGATCACGTCGCTGATTGACAATGAGTTGGAAGAAGGAAGTTACAGTGCCGACTGGGACGCAAGGTACGTCTCAAGCGGTGTGTATTTGTACCGATTGGAAACAAACTCATATTCTGAAACTCGAAAATTAGTTCTTCTCAAATAATGAAAAAAAAAGAAGTGTGGTCGAATGCAGAGCTAAAAATTCTCCGAACGTTGACGTCGCCAATTAAGATCCAGCAATTTTTGGATGGAATTCAGTACAGCACAGAGTCAAGATACCGTTGTCCTCGAAGCGTTCTTCGAGATAGAAAAGCGCATTGTTTTGACGGCGCTGTTTTCGCCGCGGCAATGCTTCGCCGGCTTGGATTTCCACCGCTCATTGTTGATATGCAAGCCGTCCGCGATGATGATCATGTCATTGCAGTTTTCAGAAAGAATGGGTGCTTTGGTTCTGTAGCAAAATCAAATTTTGCAGGACTGCGCTACCGTGAACCGATTTACCGTACCTTGCGCGAATTAGTGATATCGTACTTTGAACCATTCTATAACTTGCATAGAGAACGAACACTGCGGCAGTTTACTGTTCCGCTTCGGTTATCACGATATGATAAACAGCAGTGGGAATTTTTTGATGAGCCGATGGAAGAGATAGGATTGAAATTAAGTTACATTCCGGTAACCAAACTTATGACGCCGGTACAAATTCGAGCGTTGACTAAAGTTGATGATCGAACATACACCGCAGGAATGGTTGGAGCCGATAGAAAAGGAATTTATGATCCATCGAAGGAGAAATAAGATGACGACAAAACGCACAGCATTGATCACGGGGGCTTCCGGCGGGATCGGATACGAGCTTGCAAAATTATTTGCAAAAGATGGATGCAATCTTGTTCTCGTTGCCCGTAATGCGGACAAACTTCAAACAATTGCGTCCAATCTGCAAACAGAATACGCAGTAACAGCACACATTGTTCCTTTAAATTTATCTCTTCCGAATTCGCCGGATGAATTATTCCAATTCACTCAACGTCACAACATTGCAGTGGACTACCTGGTGAACAATGCCGGATTCGGTCTCGTCGGAAAATTTGTGGAGAGTGATCTTTCGACAGAATTGGAAATGATCCAGTTGAATGTTACGGCATTAACGCATCTGACAAAATTATTTGCAAAAGAAATGGTAAAAAGAAAATTCGGGAAAATAATGAATATTGCTTCGACGGCGGCGTTTCAAGCTGGGCCATTGATGGCGGTATACTATGCAAGTAAAGCGTATGTTCTTTCGTTTTCCGAAGCAATTGCCAATGAGTTAAAGGGAACGGGAGTTTCCGTCACTGTTGTCTGTCCGGGGCCGACGGTTACTGAATTTGGAAAACGTGCAAAGGTGGAGAATACGAAATTGTTTGCTTTTGGTGCAATGTCAGCACAGAAAGTTGCTAAGATCGGATATCGAGCTTTGATGAGCGGGAAAACGATTGTTGTGACCGGTGTGAAAAATAAAATGTTTGCACAATCTGTTCGTCTTGCACCCAGGAAAATAACTGCATCAATTGCCCGCTACTTACAGGAAATTGGAGAATAATGTCGTTTCAACTGGAGTCAGAGTACAAACCGAGCGGAGATCAGCCCGAAGCAATCCGTCAATTGGTCGAAGGCATTTCGCGCGGCGATAAATTTCAAACATTACTCGGCGTTACCGGAAGCGGAAAAACATTTACCGTATCCAACGTCATCAAAAATTTTGACCGCCCGGTCTTGGTGATGTCGCACAATAAAACGCTGGCGGCGCAATTGTACGCCGAGTTTAAAACGTTCTTTCCCAAAGATCACGTCGAATTTTTTATCAGCTACTATGATTACTATCAGCCGGAAGCGTACGTGCCGACAACGGATACGTACATTCAAAAAGATTCTTCCGTGAATGAAGAAATCGACCGCTTGCGTTTGCGGGCAACCAGCGCCCTGCTGTCGGGAAAGCGCAATGTGATTGTTGTAGCGTCCGTGAGCTGCATCTACGGTATCGGTGCGCCCGATGAATGGGTGGCGCAAATGGTCGTGGTCAAAAAAGGAGACAAGATTGAGCGCAATACACTTCTTCGAAAACTGCTGGATATTTTCTACTCCCGAAACGATTATGAATTCAAACGAGGTACGGTGCGCGTGCGCGGCGATGTTGTTGAAGTGATTCCGGCGTACGAAAATGACGAAGCGATTCGCATAGAATTTTTCGGTGATGTGATCGAACGGATTTCGTACATCAATCCGTTGGACGGATCCATTCAAGGCGAAAC
>JAQUOA010000088.1 GCA_028749215.1 Bacteroidota bacterium | reverse complement strand
CGGAAAAAATTCTCCACTGCAAACTGCGAACGATCCGGTGTGTACACTTTCCCTTCCGCAAGACGCTTCAAGAGTTCGTCCGGCGGAATATCGATGACTTCTACTTCATCTGCCTGATCAAAAATAGAATCGGGAACGGTTTCACGAATGATTGAACCGCTGATCTGAGCAACAGTGCCAGCTCGGCTTTCAAGGTGCTGAACGTTGACAGTCGTATAGACATCAATACCATAATCAAGGAGCTCTAAAACATCTTGATAGCGCTTGGTATGTCTGCTGGTCGGTGCATTGGTGTGGGCAAGTTCGTCAACAAGAACAAGCTGTGGTTTGCGGGAAAGGATTGCGTCGATATCCATTTCTTCCAGCGTAACATTGCGATATTCCAATTTTTTTCGCGGAATAACAATCAATCCCGCCACAAGTTCTTCTGTTTCTATACGCTTGTGAGTTTCAACGTACCCGATAACAACGTCAATTCCCTTTGCTTTTACATCGTGCGCCGATTTCAACATATCGTACGTTTTTCCAACGCCGGCGCACATTCCAAAAAATATTTTTAATTTACCTTTATGAGAATTTTCTTCCTGCTTTTTTAATGCATGAAGCAGCGCATCAGGATCGGGGCGATGTTGTGTGAAAGATTCCATTTGGCAAAAATATAGTAAATGATTGACCGAGAATCATTCTGTTTTAATGTAAGGTCTAACGCTACATTGAACTCTACGGCAATAAATACAGACTTTTTTCATTCATCCAATGTCCACGCCTTGTTAGTAAGTTTCGACGGTATTGATGTGCGCTGGATTATGACGCCACCATTGTATTATGTATCTCGTGCTCTGAATTACCCCGTGTTGACCATTCCGGTTTTGTCTGGCAACATAATTTTGCCAAAACAAACATTGCCAGTGCAAAGATAACAATGAAAATTATTTTCATCGCCTGTAGTTCCTTAAACAGTTTCCTTAGAGCATTACAAATTTTTTTTAGCTGAAAACAACACACGCACTCTCAAAATGAATTTGAGAACAAGTAACTGTGTAATCTTATTTGCTTTGAAGCTCGTCTGCCGCAAGATTCAGTTTTAGAACATTCACTCGCGGATCGCCAAACAATTTCATTTGAGGGCCTTCCGTAAAAGCTTCCACCAATTTTTTTAATGAAGAGATTTTTTCCGCATTGAATCCCCGTACATACCCGATGCGTTCTACCTGCATTATTGCCGCCTCAGGACTGATATGGGGGTCAACTCCGCTCGCAGATGCGAAGAGCATATCTTTGGGAACGACAGTGCCCGGCGGAAGATTATTTTGCTTTATGAATCGAGCACTGCGTGCTTTTACTGAATCCGCCATTCTTCTATCTGTCGGACCCCAATTCGAACCGCTGGATGGCATCGGATTATAGTCGATTGCTGACGGACGGGAATGAAAATATTTATCACTTTCAAATTTTTGTCCGATTAATTCTGAACCGATGATGACCCCATTCTTTTCAATCATACTTCCCTTTGCTTGATACGGGAACACAACAAGCGAAAGAAGAGTCATGGCGATCGGATAAATAATTCCGGTGAACACAGTCATGACAAGTAACAGGCGTAATGCCGGAAGAATGTACGTTTTCATATTAACCTCAATGTTACAATAATGATGTCAATCAGTTTTATTCCGACGAATGGAACAATAATGCCGCCGATGCCGTAGAGCCATAGATTTCTCCACAACACTGCACTGGCGCCGATGGCTCGATATTTTACTCCCCGCAATGCAAGCGGAATCAAACCAACGATGATGAGAGCGTTGAAGATCACTGCGCTGAGTATGGCACTTTGCGGAGATGCAAGATGCATAATGTTCAGAGCAGAAAGCGGTCCCTTTGAAATTGCCGAAGCCGCATAGAGCGTTCCTGCCATAGCAGGAATGATGGCAAAATATTTTGCTACATCGTTGGCAATGCTGAATGTCGTCAGCGCACCGCGCGTCATCAGCAATTGTTTTCCCGTCTCCACAACTTCGATAAGTTTTGTCGGATTGGAATCGAGGTCAACCATGTTTCCTGCTTCGCGCGCGGCTTGCGTTCCGCTGTTCATGGCAATACCGACATCTGCTTGCGCCAATGCCGGCGCATCATTTGTTCCGTCGCCGATCATTCCAACGAGCCGTCCGTTTGCCTGCTCGTCGCGGATGCGCTGCAGTTTGTCTTCAGGTGTTGCTTCAGCAATAAAATCATCAACACCCGCTTCGGCGGCAATTGCGGCGGCTGTCAACGGATTATCTCCGGTGATCATGACGGTTTTAATTCCCATCTGGCGCAGCTGTGCGAAACGTTCTTTGATGCCGCCTTTCACAACGTCTTTTAATTCAATTACACCGAGCACTTCTTTGTTTTCAGCAACAACAAGAGGTGTCGAGCCTTTTCTCGCAATGCCCTCGACAACTGCTTGAATTTCTTTGGGAAATACGCTGCCTTGTTCCGTGACAAATTTTTTAATTGCATCGGCGGAACCTTTACGGATAGCACGTGCAATTTTGTGTCCGTCTTTCGGAATGTCAACGCCGCTCATGCGGGTTTGCGCAGAGAACGGCACAAAATGCCCAGCCACATCAGACACATCTCTTCCACGCAATTGATATTTTTCTTTTGCGAGCACAACAATGGAACGTCCTTCCGGCGTTTCATCGGCAAGAGAAGAAAGTTGTGCTGCGTCGGCGAGCCGTTCGCGAGAAACCCCGTCGGCAGCAATGAACTCAGATGCCATGCGGTTACCGAGCGTGATCGTCCCCGTTTTGTCAAGAAGAAGAACGTCCACGTCTCCTGCCGCTTCTGCCGCACGTCCGCTTGTTGCAATCACATTTTTGCGGATGAGACGATCCATCCCGCTGATGCCGATCGCGCTCAACAATCCGCCAATAGTTGTCGGAATCAAACAAACCAACAGTGCAACAAGAACAGGAAGTGTTGTCAGCGCGCCGCCTGTTTGCCCGGCAGCTTTTTCCGCATACTGCACGAACGGCGGTAGCGTTGCGACAACAAGAAGAAAAATGATCGTCAGCGCTGAAAGCATGATTGTCAGCGCAATTTCGTTCGGAGTTTTTTGCCGTTTCGATCCTTCAACAAGAGAAATAATTCTGTCAAGGAATGTATTGCCTTGCTCGGAGGTAATGCGAATAAGAATTCTATCACTCAATACTTTTGTTCCGCCCGTAACTGCGCTGCGGTCGTCGCCGCTTTCACGAATCACCGGCGCAGATTCTCCCGTGATTGCAGATTCATCAACGCTCGCAATTCCTTCGATGATCACACCGTCCGCAGGAATCGTATCACCGGTTTCGCAAACAACAATATCACCTTTTTTCAAATCGGCCGCGGGAATTGATTTTTCACCGCTCGCGATTTTTAATCGAGCAGTGAGCTGAGACCGGTTTTTCTTCAAAGCTTCTGCCTGTGCTTTGCCGCGTCCTTCGGCAACAGCTTCGGCAAAGTTTGCAAAGAGCACGGTGAACCAGAGCCACAGTGTTACCTGAATGTTGAATCCCGACGATGTACCGCTCAAAATCTCTTGCACCGTAATAAACGTTGTTATTGCAGAACCTACCGCAACAACAAACATCACCGGATTTTTTACCAATAGTTTCGGGTGAAATTTTTTGAATGAATCTTTCAACGCTTGAAAAGCGATCTCACCTGATAAAAATGAAATTGAAGAAGAAACTGATTTCGTAGTCATGGTAATTCCTTTAGAAAGTTTGCCCGTTCAACATCAGAAAATGTTCTACAATCGGTCCAAGCACTTGCGTTGGAAAGAAGGTGAGTGCGCCGACGATCAGAATAGTACCGAGAAGCAGAAGGCCAAATAAAAACGTATCTGTCGGAAATGTTCCCGAAGAAGGAGGTGTAATCTTTTTCTTCGCAAGACTTCCGGCAATGGCAAGCATTGGAATAATGACACCGAATCTTCCGATAAGCATATTAATACCAAGCAGTGTAGCGTAAAATGGTGTGCTTGCCGTTAATCCTGCAAATGCGCTTCCATTGTTACCGGCAGTAGAAGCAAATGCGTATAAAATTTCTGAGAAACCATGCGGTCCCGAATTATTAAGTCCAGCTAATCCAGCATCTGAAATGCAGGCTATCGCTGTAAACAATAGAATGCCGAAACTGGGCAGTATCATCGCAATAGCCGCCATCTTCACCTCGTACGATTCTATCTTCTTTCCCAAATATTCCGGTGTCCGCCCGACCATCAATCCGGCTATGAACACCGTGAGTAAAATAAAGATCATCATTCCGTACATTCCCGCGCCAACACCGCCAAAAATAATTTCACCAAGTTTTATATTGATCATTTCCACGGCACCTGAAAGAGGAGACATACTGTCGTGCATTGCATTCACGGAACCGTTCGACGCATCGGTGGTGGCAACAGACCAAAGCACGCTGTTCGCAACGCCGAACCGTGTCTCTTTTCCCTCCATCCCTCCTGCAACTCCCGTTACAGGATTGGTTAAATATTCTGACCAGAGCGAAACCGCAAGACCGCTTGCAAACATGAAGAACATCACTCCCCATACCACCCAGGCGTGACGTTTTGCCTTTACTATAACGCCAAACGTGTACACAAGTGCTGATGCAAGCAAAAGAATGGAAAGCATTTCCAAAAAGTTTGTGAATGGTGTCGGATTTTCGTGCGGATACGCGCTGTTCATATTAAAAAATCCGCCGCCGTTTGAGCCGAGCTGCTTGATTGCAATTTGAGCCGCCGCCGGTCCAAGCAGGATTGTTTGCTGCGTGCCTTCAAGGGTTGTCACTGTCTGATAGGAAGAAAAATTCTGAACAACACCTTGATCGACAAGAACAACCGTAAAAAGAATCGATAGCGGAAGAAGAACGTATACAGTTGATCGAACAAGATCTACCCAGAAATTTCCGATGTCAATTGTCGTCTTGCGCGCGATACCGCGTGCGAGCGCAAGCATCACGGCAATTCCAGTTGCCGCGCTGACAAAATTCTGTACTGTGAGTCCAAGCATTTGCACGAGATAACTCAGCGTTACTTCTCCTGCATACGATTGCCAGTTTGTGTTTGTCATAAAACTTACCGCAGTGTTAAATGCAAGATGCCATGATACGTTCGGCAGTTGCTGCGGATTCAGCGGCAGCGATGACTGAAAGATCTGAAGGAGATAAACAATGGCAAATCCCAACCCGTTGAATGCCAACATTGCCCACATATATGTTTTCCAGTTCATCTCTTTTTTCGGATCGATACCGGAGAGTTTGTAACTTAGTCGTTCTAACCAGCCGAACACCGGTGAGAGAAAAGTTTTTTCTCCCTCAAAAATTTTTGCCATCAGTTTTCCCAGCGGCGGGGTGAAGAGAAATAACATAACCGCGTAGAATACGAGTTGAATAATTTCCGATGCAGTAATCATTTTAAATCTTTCCCTTTCATCTTCTTATTTCTTTTAAAACTTTTCCGGCCTCACAAGTGTGTAGACGAGATAGCCGAGGAGAAATACTGCGATAATTAATCCGATGATCATAGACTGTTCCTTTTCAAAGTTTACAAGTGCAACTTCGACAATCAAAGGAAAGAAGTAAATGAAGAGAATGTAAGGAATGGTGGGGGGAGCGTAAAAATTCTATAAAATATTTTGGGAAGCGAATATTTGGCTGGAAAAAAGGAGGCAAAAAATAATATCAACACAGCTTTCATAAAAAAGCCGCATCGTGTAAACATTTGGTCTAAGAAAAATTCTCAAGGACTTATGCTGGTGTGATGCCAAAATTATTTTTTGAAACGCTCCACCACAAAATTCAAACGCGGAAGCCGCTTTGGCAAATGCATGATGCTGAATGTTTTCACTCCCGTAGAAAGTCTGTCGAGCCATGACGATGTAGGCCATCCGAAATGAACGGTGATGTTTTTATGCGCAAGTTCATAATCCAGCGTATACAAAATTTCAGTGATGCCTTGAAACAACGTTTGTCCTTGGTACACGAATCGAAAATGATTTTCAGCAAGTTTCGGCGGAATTCCCTGGCGCGGGTGATACAAACTGACATACACCGATGAGGGATCGACAGCAGCTTGCGCATCTTCTTTCGGGCGGCGGAAATAAATATGGACGTTCTCCTCACCTGATTCTTCAAGGTAGAAAATCATTTGCAGCGGCGTATCGGTCTGTTTAATTTCTTTGTGCTCAGGGGCGCGCTTCTCCGCATATTTTAATCCGACAAATAAAAAGATGAGTGTCACCGAAGACCACATTAACGTGCCGTACGGTTTATGGTAACCCAGGTACAGAAAACAACTGAACAGGATGAGGAACAAAATTAATGTGCCGATTCGCGACGTGTTATACTCGAGTGATTCTTTTGTTCCTTTTGAATACCGATAGATCAGCAAGCTTCCCATGTTAATGGCAAAACTTGCCAGCAAACCAATCGCATACATTTCGGCAAGAATTGTCTGGCTTCCGCCGGTGATATAAATGATAATGGTATAAAAAATTGCATTGCCGATGTGGATGCGGTACAGCGACTGGCTCTTATTTGTTTTAATGATCCAATGAAATCCATAGTGGTGCGCTACGCGTTCCATCAGCTCGCTGGAAGCAACATACGCCGTGTTCACCGCCATCATCAATAGCACACTTGCCAACACGCCAACGATGTAACCAAATGGTATGCCGCCCACCATGTGTGCGAAATGTGTGATCAAATCTGTTTCATGGCCGGAAATATTTATTTTGGATGACAAAACAATTGCGGCAAGAACCGGTGTGAAAATGCCGACCGTCAGGGCTAAAAATGTGTACGCCTTTCGAATTTCTTTCCACGATTTTACCAGACTGGCGGTTTGAACAACAGACTCAATCCCAGAATAGGCAAGGATACAACTTGAAACTCCAACGACCACAAAGAAATATCCATTGAACCAACCTCCCTCGTACATAGTTGCACCGACATCTTTGAAGCTATATCCAATGGTGTTCCATGAATGAACATCTGCATGGTAGATGCCGGCAAAGACAAGATTAACCAAAATAATTGCTGCGACAACAAAAATGCCGTACGTAAATTTTGCATTCTCCTTTATACCAAGAATATTCAATCCGGCAATGAACCAAATAATGCCGACGTCAAAAAGAAACTTACCAAACCCCGACATTGGGATAAATGCCATTCCATTTTCCACCGCACTCACGGTAGAAAGGCTCGCCGTTAAAACATAGTCCACAATAATAGAAGCAACGGCGATGAAAGAGACCGTTGGTCCTAACACGAGGTACGAAAACGAATACACACCGCCGCCGCGAATGCCGTTTACTTCAAGAATCTCGGCAATTTCTATCATGCGAAGAGATAAGAAACGGATCAGAACAGAGGTGAGTATAAGAAATGCAATGGCATGACCGCCGATGAAACGAAATGCTTCGCTCGGTGCATAAAAGATGGAGGTCAATTCATCCATGAGCGTGATGATGCCGATGGCGAGCCACGTTAACCACCACTTGCCTCCGGAAAAATACGCAAGGAGCTCTTTTTTTGTTAAAAGATATCCAAAGACACCAATGACGATGAGGTTAAGCGCGAGAGTAATAAAAAATTGATGTGAGAACATAAATATTCAATAAGAAAAAGTAAAAATGTTATCCAATCTGATGAATATGCCAATGAAATGAAATGAACAGGCTATAAGAAAAATAGGTAAAAGTATAAAGAAATTATAAAGAATTTATTTTGAGTGTCGAATCCATGAAGCCCATCGCTCTATGTGGCAATCAGATAAGAGAAATGCAATTGCCCTCTATAATTGCTTTTCCATGTATACCACCGCATCCATTGGGTTATTGTAATATGCTGGAATAATTTTAAACCCAAGTTTTGCATACAACGTGCGTGCCGTTTCCATCCGTTGCAGCGTGTCCAAGCGCATGGAGTGGTAGCCGATTGATTTTGCGTCGGAAAGAATTTTTTCCGTCAGCAGCCTGCCGATTTTCTTCCCGCGAAATTCTTCGCGAACATAGAGCCGCTTCATTTCGCAGATTCCCTCTTCTTCCATCGGCCGTAACGCAATGCAGCCGGCGATTTTTCCTTCATCTTCAGTGAGATATAATCGTCCTTTAGGCGGAGCATATTTTCCGGGAAGCGATGCGAGTTCCTCATCGAAGCCTTGAAAGCAAAGAGAGAAATTCAGCCACTGTTGGTATTCAATAAAGAGCGAACGTACACTTTCAATCTGTTCAGGTGTGATCGCTGGAATAATTTTCATGATATAAAATAGCAAAGACGCTAGAACAAATTTTCCAGCGTCTTTGAAAAAGAATTTTAAAAAATTAATTTGTTGGACGTGATATCGGCATTTCAGCTTTATGAGGAAGTTTTTCATCCCGCATTGCCGCATCGTACGCAAAAGCTGCCATAACAATCGCCGCCTGTTTCAAATCTTCTTCCTGGGCACGATCGAAGACATCCATTGTTGTGTGGTGTGTGCGCGTTTCATACTCAATCTCATCCTGAATAAATTGAAATGCGGGAAGTCCCACTGCATCGAACGAAAGATGGTCTGTTCCGCCGGTATTTTGCAACGTTAAGGTTGATGCACCCAAATCTTTGAATGGTGCAAGCCACGCACGGAAAATTGGACGAACAGATTCATTTCCCTGCATATATACACCGCGCACCTTACCGCTTCCGTTATCGTTGTTAAAGTATGCCGCAAATTTTTCCGATTCAGGTTTCAATGTGTCTTTTACGCCAAAATGCTGTTTCACGTACGCCTGCGAACCGAGCAGCCCCTGTTCTTCCGCGCCCCACAATCCGATGCGAATAGTTCTGCGAGGCTGCACACCAATAGCTTTCAGAATTCTCATTGCCTCCAAGCACACCGCGGAACCTGTTCCGTTATCCGTTGCTCCTGTTCCTCCGTGCCATGAATCGAAATGTCCGCCGATCATGACCACTTCATCTTTCAAATCGCTTCCGGGAATTTCGCCGATGATGTTGGAACTGTTTTCATCTTTTGTTCCCATGTTCACTTCAAATTCAACAGCAAGCTTTACTTTTTCACCTTTTTGTACAAGGCCTGCAAGCCGATTATAACTTTCACCGCCGACTTCTATCTGCGGAAGAATCTTTGGCGCCTTGCTGCTCTGTGCTGAAACACGGTACGGTGATGTAAACGCCGTATCGGGATGATTGGGAACATACGCTTGTTGAACCGCAACGCTGCCTCCAAGATTACGAGTTGAATACGATGAAGTCAGCACCGCCGCAACATTTTCATTCATCAACATCAGCCACTTTTGGTACACGAGCATAGCCGCTTTTCTGCGCTCGGGTGTCATTTGAAAATTAAATCTTCCTCCGCGCCGCTGAGGAACATCGGCGTTTGCCATGTCAAGCAGAGAAGCATCGGTTTCACGTTCTGCAAGCGGTTTCCAGTACGGTTCTACATTTCCTGTTTTGGAAAGAAGAACAAACTTCCCTTTCAATTTTCCTTTGTAAGCGGCAAGCTGTTCAAGAGAATCTGCATCAAGGTAGACAACATCCGCTTCAACGCGTCCCTTCAATCCCGGCGACCATGCTTTAGGATATGAAATGAGGGGCTGCACTTGCCTTCCGATAATTGTTGCAGAATATTTTTTCAACTCCCAGCTTTTGCCGAAGGGGCCCCACTCTTCAAGATGAGCATTTTGCAAACCGATCTGTTTCATTTTTTCTACCGCCCATTGTGCAGCAGCGTCGTATTGCGGCGAACCGGCAAGACGCGGACCGTACACTTCCGAAATATTCCAGAGAATATCTTTTACCTGAGACCGATTCATTCCCTCGTCACGAATTTTTGCCATTGATGCCGAATCAACTTTTTCCGGTTTTGGCTGAGCCAACAGTGCAGTACACAATAAAAGAACAACGACGGACAAGCGTTTCATCGAGAAATCCTTTCAGTGAAAAATATTATTTTTGCAGTGGTGGTTGCTGAAGTGAATCGGCAGGTGCCGGTAATTTTTTTATCGGTTCGCCGAGTGAGTTTTGGAAATCTTTTCTCATGTTGGATGCCACACGCACATCGGAACCGTTGTGCCAAATTTTTCCGTCCCACATGCGCGACTCTATTTTAAATTCCAATTTCTTTTTGTCGGGGGTGAACTTTACGACGATGCGGATCTGGTATTTGTCATTGAGCAAATCTTCAGAGAAGTATGACGGGCCATATGACGAGCGGACGTAGCCGTCTTCTTTCGAAATCATATCCAATTCAAATTTTTTCGTAATGATGTAAATAACTCGTTGCCACGCGTCGTCGTAGGCAATGGAAGGCTTAATATTCATTACCTCCCAGTATTGTCGATTCATTTGCATAAATGATTCGGGTGCGCCAAGCCCGCAGCCAGCCAGCTCTATTCCTGCAAACAGGACAATCACGAAAAACGAAAGGTAGTATTTCATATCCGTCCCCTTTTGATAACCAAAATTTTAATCAGGATAACGAAACTGAATCTCAAGCGCAACATCGGGATGTAAACTTCTTGCAACCGGGCATGCATGGCCGATTTGTTCAATGATACGGCGGTATTCCTTGGAAATTCCCTGGCACATTACAAGGTGCACCACAATTTTTGCGATACGCCGCGGTGAATCGGTGCTCATATGTTTTTCAACGGCAATGGTTGTGCCGTCAAGACTCACATTATCGTTGCGGGCACGGATTCCCATGGTGGTGATGATACAGCTGCCAAGCGCTGTTGCAACGAGGTCGGTTGGTGAAAAACTTTCACCGCGTCCCTGGTTATCTTTTGGCGCGTCGGTGATGAATTGAATGCCGCTGTTGTCGTGCGTTGCCTGGCAGCGAAGCTGTCCTTGATACACTACTGAAATTGGAACCATACTGTTAAGTTTTGATTAGTTAAATTGTTGAAATGCTAATTAGAACTGGTCTCAAAAATGAAATTATGACTTGTACTTTGTAAAAATGTCATGTACATTTCGTACATGGCCAAACGAGAAGAACTATCCGACGAACAATGGGCAGTAATAGAACCCAAATTACCAAA
>JAQUOA010000087.1:3697-11124 GCA_028749215.1 Bacteroidota bacterium | reverse complement strand
ACATTTTCAAATTTCTGGTTTTGGACATTTACATACGCCTCGGTCTATACCTCGTATCAAGTTCCGCTTCGTGACGGGATTGAAAATCTTTACTTTGCTTTCCACTCGGTGATTGGTGCGTCACCGTTAGCGTGGAAGATTGCTCTCTTTGGTTTTGCCGCTTCATTTTTGTTTCGGAAGGAGAATGAAAGGACATGGTTTATTTTTTTCTTCTTCATTGCTTCATTCATTTCCGTTCTTCCTGGATTCTATTTCCGAGAACATTACTTTGTCACGCTCATGCCCGTCATTGCCATCTATATAGGATTTGGACTTCAACGGGCTTCCGAAATATTTAAAAGAATTGACTTTACTGGAAAACTCAAATGGCTTCCCGGAGCTGTAGCAGTATTACTTTTTGTCGTTGCCGTTTCTGAAAAATTGAGAATCGAAAACGATTACCTGTTCCATCGCAGTGCCAATGACATATCAATTCATGCCTATGGACCGAATCCTTTTGTTGAGACAAAATTTCTTGCCGATTCCATCGCAGCACATACTACCAGCAAAGATCAAATTGCGGTGATAGGGTCAGAACCCCAAGTATTCTTCTATTCCCATCGTCATTCTGCCACAGGATTCATATACTTTTTTCCCCTTATGGAATTACAACCCTATGCGGAGAAGATGCAGCAGTGGATGATTAGCGATATCGAAAAAAATGAACCGAGGTACATCCTTTACACCGGCTATGGATATTTAATGAGAATAACACCAAGGTCCGGACGTATAATATTCGAATGGTTACCGAAATACTTAAATTTACATTACGATCTTATTGGTGTCGTAGAAGTTTTACCAAAAGACGAGCGATCAAAAACTTATTGGGGAGTAGAGGCGCAAACTCACATTGTGCAAAATTTATACTGTCTTCAGGTGTACAGGAAAAAGATACACGAAGATGGAGAAAAGAATAAATAAAACTACTGAAGCCGCACGCATACTTACGCCCTTGTAAAGCCTTAAATATATATGAAATTGAAACTGCTCTTCACTCAACAAAACTGTTTGCTGAAGATAGAAAGTATTAATATCTTCATCCATGAATAATTTTACTTCAGGCTCATTGCTCCCGATACAGCAACTCAACAGCGAAGGCTACCATCCAATATTCGTTCGTTTTTTTGTTATTGGCATTGTGTTCGCTTTCGGTATTGTTCATTCTCCGATGCTGTCCTTGCAGCACTGGTACGATACCGTTATCGTTATTCTCTATGCAAACAGTTATATCGGAAAAACATGGTATGACTTGCTTGTCTTAAGTAAAGCATACATTCTCCAACAATATATTACGCCGATTCGATCAATATTATTTTTTTTGTCACTCATCATTATTTTTGTTCCTCTTGTTAAGTCACTCATCCTTTTTTTTGCTGATTTTAAAACAATAGCTTTTAGTAAAGAGGTAGTAAAAAAAACTTTCGTTTCCTTTTTTGTTTTAGCCATCCTTATTTTTCCTCTGAAACTAGGCATCATGTCGGTTGGGTATGCACAAATGAGTTTTAATCCATTCGGCATTTTTGATGAATCGGGCCAATTGTACCAAAGAATCCTAATGCCAGCACTTGCGTATTTTTTTCAATTACAAGGCCCATTGTTGTATCATGTATTCAGCCTTCTCTGTACCGTTTTTTTACTGTGGCTTATCATCCTGTTCTTTCAACGACGAGGAATCAACCTTTCAAACATAGAGTTGATTTCCATCGGAACAAGTTCATTCGTCATCACACAGATGCAATCACCGGGGTATACAGAACCCTTGGCGTACATAGCGATACTGATTCTCTTTATTGTTCCCACCAGTACGTATTCAAGATTAAGCTTGGTGACTCTTGCTATTCTGTCACACGAAATCAGCGCACTGTTTGTCGGTATTATTGCGCTCTTCTATTTTACAAAAGTAGAAAAATTCATGACAGGAGTAATATTCTGTTTCTATGCTTTATTTTGGATGATGAATTACGGTTTTGATATTGGACATTTGCTGCATGTGAGGAATGTTGGCGATGTGAGCGCTGTAACGTGGTTGATCCAATATCCATGGCGCGAGGTATTCGGAGTGTTAGTTTCGTTGAAACTGCTGTGGATTGTGTACGCTATTGCCCTGTATCAAATGAAGTCGGAAAGAAAACTGCTCATCAGTCTTTTCGTTGCCGGTATTTTTTTAACTTTCGGCGGTGTCGACACGTCACGCCTCATGGGATATGTCCTTATCGGATTGTTCATCTCATTTTTTAGGGTCAAAAAATTTTCTCTCCTTTCACGCCGTGCATTGAATGCCATAGTTATTTTTAATGTGATGATCCCTTCCGTGTACATTGGAACAAACAGTGGTATTGTATTTTTTAATGGACTATACCAATTGCTCTATACTGGAGTATTACTGCGATGAAATATTTATGCCTCTGAAATTACGGACATACCTTTATCTCTCTTTGATTATTCTTTTCACTGCCGGATTGTATTTCCCTTCATTGAACAATGGATTTACAACATGGGATGACCCTCTTCATGTGATAGAAAATCCATCGATCAAAAGTCTCTCGGTCAACGCTCTTCTTCACCATTTTAAACCCACCACTCAATACATGTATCATCCATTGACGATGATATCTTACGCCATTGACTGGAAATTGGGGACTAGTGAGCCATACGCATTTCATGCTTCCAGTCTTCTGCTGCATCTCTGTAACATTCTCTTTGTTTTCTTTTTGATCTTCCGATTAGCTCGTCAAGAAACAGCGGCGCTTCTTGTGGCGCTGGTATTTGCCATTCATCCGTTCAATGTTGAGGCAGTGGCATGGATTTCGGGGAGGAAGGAAGTGCTCTTTTCATTCTTTTTTTTGGCCGGTGTAAATTTTTATCTGCTTTCCCAAAACAATAGTCACGTTAAACGATATTACTTTTTCACATTCTGTTGTTTCCTCCTGGGATTATTGGCAAAACCAACAATGGTAATTTTCCCTCTTGCATTGGTAATCTGTGATTGGTGGGAGGGGAAAAAGTTCAATAAAGCTGCGGTGATAAAACTAGCCCCATTTTTTTTACTTTCTTTTTTTTACGGCCTCTTTACGTTCTTTCTCTCTTTGTCTGATACAACGGTAGGATCGGCGATCTATTTATTCACGACCGTTCAAAAAATATTGCTTGTCAGTTATGCCGCAGCATTTTATGCGGCTAAAATACTTTTTCCTATTTCACTTTCTGCTGTATATTCGTATCCCAAATTTGCAACGCCGCAAGAATACGTTTGGTGTTGCACCGCCGTTGTCGCCATCGTAATCTGCCTCTGGTTCATATATCGGTTTGGATCAAAACGACGGTATCTTATATTTGGAAGTGTATGGTACGTCCTTCCGTTGCTGTTAGTACTTCAGATTTTACCTTTCCATAATTCGTCGTTAGTTGCCGATCGGTATGCGTACATTTCATCGGTAGGAATTATCTTCGCTTTCGTGATGGTGATACTGACTGAAATTACTCCGCGTTTTTCTCACAATTATTTTTTTGATACATCTTTTAAAATACTCTTTGGGATTATTATTATCGTTTTTTCTACTCTGACCGTACAACGTATTTCTGTTTGGAAGGATGGAGAAACTCTCTTTACCGATGTCATTAACAAGAATCCCCGTATCTGGCTTGCCTACGGGAACAGGGCAAACGCAAAAATTGGAAAGAAAGAATACAAGAGTGCCATAGAGGACTGCAATAGTACCATTGCTCTTAATCCGGCTGACGGTAAGGCATATTATAATCGGGGTAATATTTATAGTTTCCTCGAAAATTATCGGGCTGCAGTGTGCGATTATGATTCAGCGTTGACTCGTGGAACTGATATGCACTACATTTTTTATAATAAAGGAATTGCATTGTACCAGCTCAATGAACCTGATAGTGCGTTGATGAATTTTTTTAAAGCAAAAGAAAAAGAATCTGCCTTTCCCAATGCGTATTACAGTATAGGGTATACATTGCTTCAGTCGAAGAAAAAATCGGGTGCTGCCATTGCGTATTTTGACAGCACAATTATGCTTGATCGAAGTTACGCGGATGCTTATTACCAGCGCGCTAAGGCATACTATGATCAGAAAAAATATATGCGATCATTGCAAGATTTTTCAACAGCCGTGTTATTAAATCCTTATCTACGAAATGACTCAATGATAAATGTTGTTAATCAAGCATTACGAAGCGTTACAATTGAACTGACGCGCGTAAACAGTGTGATTGACAAAGACCCACGCAACAGAAAGAATTACCTTCATCGTTCAGAATTGTATTCGATGGTCGGTGATTCGATTAGAGCTGAAAATGATTTGAGAAAGGGACGGAACTGATTGTATGACCTCTCAAACGCGAACAACATTAATGCTCTATCTTTTAACAGTCGTTTCTCTGCTTACTTTTTTCCCATCGCTCTATAATGACGTCATAAACTGGAAAGATGATGACGTATTTTTATCAATGACGTCGTCCCAAGGTAATGGAGTGGGATTGTTTTCCAATAAAGAGTGTCCACCAATTCCTTATATCCTGTTGCGCATCCAATACGCTATTGGCGAAAATGGTTATTTTATTTACCATGCTTTCAGCGTAATACTGCATGCCGTAAATGTCCTTTTATTATTTTTGCTTGTCAATCGTTTAACATCCTCTTTTCGGTTAAGTGCTATCGTCGCTATTCTCTTTGCCTTCCATCCGATTCATGCCGGGACTGTTTCCTGGATTAGTCAACAACCTATATTACTTTCTTTGACCTTTAGTTTGCTGACATGTTTCTTCTATCTGAGGTACCATGAAAAGAATACCAAATTTTACTATTGGCTGGCGGTTGTGTGCTCTTTCTTTTTTTATCTCTCAGCGAAACCTGCACTGTATTTGCTTGTGATGCTCTTTGGCATTGATTGGTACGTAAATGGTAAACTAAAATTTGATAAAGAAAAATTACCGTTTGTCATACTCTGGATAATGGGGATACTGGCGGAACTATGGATACAAACAGACGGAACCTCTGTATATCTTCTGCTCAGTGATAGTGTTACCATGGTCCGATTTGGTATTATCGAGGGAATAAAAAATTTCATTCTCCCAAACACTGTACCAATTTTCATTCCATCAGTTTTACCAACCACCATGCTGTTTGGATATGGATCTTTTCTTTTACCGTTCCTCTTTGCTATTTGTTTTGTGGTATGTTTCTTGACAAGGGAAAAATATCCGATACTATTGTATGGGTTCATATTTTTTACTGTTTTCAGTTTACCATTGCTGACAGGGAAAAGTTTATTGAATGGAATCATTACCGATAGTGAATTTTATATTTCTTCTATTGGATTATGTATCGTTATCGGAGTGTTGTTTGACACTTTGCTTGCAGCGTTTCAAGCAAAGAGAATTATTCGCACAACCGTATTTGTCATCAGCGCTGTTCTCATCTGTATTACATTGTATCAATCGTATGCAAAAACAAGCGTTTGGAAAAACAGTGAAATCTTTTGGCAGAAAATCATTGATGCCAATGTTGATAATGTTTTTGCATTCAATAAGATTGGGATGGCGTACTATTCACAGTACAAAATTGACCCGGCGTTAAAGAATTTAAACAAAGCGGTGGCGTTTGCACCCAATGATGCTGAATCGCATTTCCACCGCGGGTACGTTCACCTTGGAATTATGAACATCGACTCTGCCATTTCCGACTTCATGACAGTGTTGCATATAGATTCAATTAATGCTATGACCTATTTTAACCTTGGTATTGCATATGACGTACTTCAGCGTTACGACAGTTCAATCATTTTCTTGTCTAGGGCGATCAAACTTCAACCAAATTTTCCAAACGGGCTAAATAACCGTGCAAATACCTATTTTAAAACAGGCAATTATGTGCTTGCATTTTCGGATTACCAACAGGCTTTGCTTCAAAGCCCAACATTTGCTAATGTCTATGGTAATCTGGGGTTAATGTATATTCAAATTGGGAATGCACAACAAGCATGTACTAATTTTATTCACCAAAGCGAACTTACACCCAATGCAATAAATGTTAAAATTCATATCGGATTTACAGCTCTTTTATTAAACGATACAACATTAGCATATTCTAATTTTTCAAAAGCATTTAAAATTGATTCTGTAAAAGCCGAAACGTATCTTACACATGTTGCTATGTTGTTTCTAAAGACGAATGAAGAAAAGGAGTCGGGGGAAAAAGCTTTTGACAGGTTTGGGATCAGGAAGTCTTTGCAATGAAAAAAAGACTGATAGCAGGAAATAATTTCCTATCTTTTCAAAAGTCATAGTATTCTTCAATGTTTTAGAGACAAAACTTTTGGCATGTAACGTGAAGTGTATAATGATACACTTAAGGGGATTTACGATTCACTACTAACTCATCATTTCACAACTAACTAAAGGAGTCCATTATGGGACAGCAACAATTACTTTTGATCATTCTTGGAGTGATCATAGTCGGTATCGCAGTAGCAGTTGGTATTACAATGTTTCAAGATAACGCCGTCAGTGCTAACCGCGATGCAGTAACGAACGATCTTGTGCAGCTTGCAGCAAAAGCACAGCAATACTTCCGCAAACCAGTTGCACTGGGTGGTGGCGGCAATACATTTGGAACAGCAACAGGTGCCACTCCGCTTACTGCGGACGCGGCTGGTATGGCTGTTCTCGTCTCGACTGCATTCTCTAATAATGACAACGGAACATACACGATATCCACTGCCGGTACAGCAGGTGCTATCATTTTCCAAGGCGTTGGAAAAACTGATATGGGTGGCGGTGTTTATCCGACATTCCTTTGCACAGTTTCTGCTGCTGGATACCAGATTTCAAAAATTAACTAATGTATTATTCACAAAGGGCAGAAATTTTTCTGCCCTTTGTTTAATATTTAGGAAAAACAATGGGGCAGCAACAACTTTTATTAATAATACTTGGGGTCATCATTATTGGTATTGCGGTCGGAGTCGCGGTCGTAATGTTTAATGATAATTCGGTAAGCTCCAATAAAGAGGCGATGAGTACTGACCTGCTACATATTGCTGCAAAAGCAAGGCATTATTATGGCAGACCTTCGTCGATGGGAGGAGGCAGCCATTCTTTTGCAGGACTTACAATGGATAAGATGGTAAATGCAAGTTTTGCCAATAATGCAAATGGATATTATGAAATAATAAGTGTAGCTCCTGATGCAGTTGTAATTCAAGGAACCGGGAAAGTAACTAAACCTAACGGTGATAGCGTGAAAGTTCAACTTACTGTAACACCTAGTGGTCCGGGTAATATTATAACTTTGCCATAATTATTTTTTTACGGATTATTAAAATGTAGGCAGTGTATTGAGAAGATACATCTGCTTTTTGTGTTTTAAA
>JAQUOA010000087.1:0-3597 GCA_028749215.1 Bacteroidota bacterium | reverse complement strand
GCCACATAATAGGTTGATTTTGTTATTCTTCGATTGTATCTTGCGATAGAGTTCTATCCAATCATTCTGCGAAAACTGTATGCCTGAATATAGAATAGATGGAGTATCACTTGCCGGTAAACCGG
The DNA here is from genome assembly GCA_028749215.1 of Bacteroidota bacterium. Taxonomy (GTDB): domain Bacteria; phylum Bacteroidota; class Ignavibacteria; order UBA10030; family UBA8401; genus JAQUOA01. The sequence goes on along the minus strand of JAQUOA010000087.1, from coordinate 3,472 downwards.
TGCAAGGCATTATCAATGCCGATACTCCTAAACTTGCCAAGGATAAAGCCGCCCAAATGGCTCGCGAACGGAAGTTCAAAGTCTCTTCTGTCCATGCCCGCGTCACGTTCCTTTACCGAGTGAAGAAGGGGAAGGAAAAACCAATTGACGGCGAACAAAAAGCATTTTCTAAACAGGAAGTGAAAGATGCACTGGATAAGATGGGATACACGGTTGTCTACGTGAGGAAAAAATTATTTGAAGGGAGTGGAGGGAAGGTCCCGGATGTTGAAGTGGTATCATTTGTTCGCGTCAGCTCCGACCTTATACGGCAAAAATTACCGTTCAATGATATGATGTCGATGTTGATCAATGACATCCAAAATAAAACGCTTCGAGAAGCAATCCGGGAAATCAATCAGGATTTAAAGCAGGGGAAAGACAGCGAAAAGGCGTTTCAAAAGCACGAAAAAGCTCTTGGAAAATTTGCGGCGCACATGCTCGGCCTTGCATCCAAGAGCGGCAACATGGGAGAGATCTTTGAAAGCACAGCAAAGTTTTTAGAGCGGAACGCTCAATTTAAAAAAGATTTGAAGAGTGCACTCATTATGCCGATTGTGACGTTGGTGATTTTATTCGGAGCCGTCGGATACTATGTTGCCTACATCTTTCCGGCTACGGCAAGCTTGTTTCAAAAGTTTAAGATCGAACTTCCGCCCATGACGGCGGCGACATTAAAGATGAGTGATTTCATCACTTCCAATATCGGCTGGATTATGCTTGCCATCTTTATTCCGGTGGTCGCATTGATACGGTTCGCTATGACGGAAAAAGGACGATATACGATTGATAAATATATATGGAATATTCCGGCAATCGGAGATTTACTTCATAAAACCAGCATCGAGATTTTTTGCCGTGTTTTTTATGCGCTGTATTCCGGTTCCGGAGAAAACATTGAAGTGATCAGGATGGCATCAGAGGCATGCGGCAATAAATATATGGAAGGGCAAATTAAAAAAGTTGCCTTACCGCTCATGGTGGAAAAAGGGATTGGTATTACTGAAGCGTTTGAAGCAACCGGTGTCTTTACAAAAACAGCTGTCTCTCGTTTTCACTCCGGAGCCGAGACAGGAAATGTAAAAAATACCGCGTTGCAGCTCGCAGAATATTACGAGAAAGAAACAAGCTATCGGATGCGCAATGCCATTGATATGATTCAACTTGCCATTTCCATGATCATCATGGTCGTGTTGACGGCGTTGACATTGGTCTCTTCAGAAACGGCGACAATTAAACCGAAACCTCCCGGAGGGCGCGGTGGTTGGTTACATTTTTTAATGAGTTATTTTTAATCCCGTACGTCTGCGGCATAGAAGAAACGTTCAAAGGATCGCTGACATTCATTTAAGGGAACATAGTGTATGGCTGATGTAGACATTACTGATAAAATAGGATACACGCTTCTCAAAAAAGGAATCATCGACTACGAGACGCTGGAAAAGTCGTTGCGCGTAAAAGAAGCAGAAGCGTCGAAAAAAGAGCGCCGTAACCTTGGACAAATTCTCGTTACAGAATTTAATGCCGACCACGATGCCGTGTTCCGTGAAGTGGCAAACCTGTACGCCTTCCGCGAGATCTATATTGCCGATGAGAATATTGACAAACCCCGAATCGATTTTATCAGAAAAATTGTCGACGGGCTTCCCGAAGGAAACCGCGAACTTCTGATCCAAGCTAAAATGCTTCCCTTGAAGTTCGACGAAAAGCAATCGGACAAGCTCATCATCATCTCCGCCGACCCGACGGACCGCAATATCCCCGTCATTGCCCGTAACTTCAGCGTAAAAAAATATGAAGTGACGTATTGCCGCCTGAAAGATATCCAAAATCTTCTTGAACAGGTTATTCCTCCGCAGAATGAATTTTTGAAACTGCTGGCGGATAATCAGATCAGTGTGGAGACACCTGATGATGAGTCGCAGGTGGATGAAGATTTACTGAATGCGGAAATTAATAAAAGTGCTCTGGCGAATCTGTTCGAGGGATGTTTGGTTGAAGCCGTGCGTCAAGGCGTGAGCGACGTTCACGTGGTGGCGGCAGAAGGAAATAAAACAAATTTCCTGTTCCGTGTTGACGGCAATTTAAAAGTGTGGCACTGTCAGGAAGGAACGATGCCTGAAGCGGTGATGGCGGTGGTCAAAGACCGGACGAAGGGGGTCGATCGTTTTGAACGTGAAATGACCCAGGACGGATTTATCCAGCGTGTAGTTGACGGTCACCAGCTTCGTTTCCGTGTTTCCATTATGCCCATCGTGACGACGGAATTTAAAAATAAATTTGAAAGCATTGTTATCCGCGTGTTGGACGACCGGAAAGTGATCACCGACCTGAACAAGCTTGGGCTACAGGGCCCGGCGAAGAATTTTTTTTACAAAGCCATCGGCAAACCGCAAGGCATTATTATCCTCACCGGTCCAACCGGTTCCGGTAAATCCACAACACTCATTGCGGCATTGTACCAAGTGATCGATCCGACTGTCAACGTTCTGACCATTGAAGAACCGGTCGAGTACATTATCAAAGGGGCGCGCCAATTGAAGATTGGTCCGAAGATGTCATTCGAACAATCCATGCGGGGTATTCTTCGCCACGATCCGGACATTGTTCTGGTTGGTGAAATGCGCGATAAGGTAACAGCGGAAACAGCCATTAAACTTGCTAACACCGGCCACTTGGTTTTTTCAACGCTTCACACCAACGATGCCCCGAGTGCTGTTGCCCGCCTGTATAAAATGGGTATAGAACCATTTTTGATTGCGTATGCCATTAACATTATCGTCGCACAGCGCCTGATTCGAACGTTATGTAAAACCTGCAAGCAGCCTATCGAAGATTCTGACAAACAGGATTTGATTAAGTTTGGTTTTACTGAAGAGGAAGTTCAAAAGCATACCTTCTACCAGCCCGTTGGGTGTGACAAATGTACCGGCGGGTATAAAGGACGTGCGGCAATTCATGAAGCATTATTCTTCAGCAAAGCCATTAAGAACATCATTCTCAACGCGGGCGAAAAAGTTGATGAAAACGCTATTCGTGATCAGGCAGCCAAAGACGGCATGTGGACGCTGCGGCGTTCGGGCATGGAACGAATGATGGAAGGCTCCACCTCTCTGGAAGAAGTCATTTCGTCGACCGTTGAAGATGAATAAGATTTTGTAATAACTACATTTCACATCGATCTTTTTCGGAAATAATTACTTTTTATAGGGCATTAAGCCCGTGGTACAGTAGTTGCGGTATAAATTAGAGTGTGCTAATAACCACTGCTTTCTATTGCAATCATTGTTACATTGGTACTAACAAAAAATGGATAGAGTATGGGTTTAGGACAAACGTTGTTGACAATCATGGCGCTGATGCTGATGGGAAGGTTAATTCTTTCAATCAACACCACAACATTGGATGTCGGTTTTTCTAAAGATATGGCAGA
>JAQUOA010000086.1 GCA_028749215.1 Bacteroidota bacterium | reverse complement strand
CCACGCCAAAACCAAAAAGAGTCAGCGATTCATCGTGATATCCCAGCATCACGGACACCGCCCCTTCGACGATGTTGTAAACTATCGTGAAAATGCTTAAATACATTGCATATTTATAGTATTGCTGCTGCTCTTTGGATGGCAGGGATTCTAAAGCTATTTCCATTATGTAATCCTGAATTTTAATTTAGGTTGACCTAAATATAAATCAAGACAGTTCAAAAGTCAATAGATGGTTAAGGAATTCGTCTATTTTTTTTCACCGAATATTTTTAGCCACTCAGTCACTTGTGCTTGAGATAATGGAGCATCGGATTTTTCTTCACCGGCAGTTTCTTCTTCAAACAGCAGATGAGCAAAATGTTTCGATGTGTGAACAGTGCAGGAACAGACTCGCGCGAAGTTTTGAATTTCATGATCGGACGAAATGATGACCAGCAGCGACCGATTCTTTGACTGCTCAATCATTTCTTTGATCTTCAAGTCAGCGTTATGCGGAAAGGAGTATACAACATGAATCGGCGCATGAGAAGAACTTCGAGGCGCGTCCTTCGGCTGTGCGCCGTCGAACACGATAGTGCACCGAAATTTTCGTTTGTGCGTCAACATTGAAACGTGGTGAATTAACTGTTCACGTGCCTGGTGAGCATCATGAGCAAGCAGATGCTTCAGCGATGGAATCGCATGAATGAGATTGTATCCGTCAATGATAAAATGCTGCATAGTTAATCCAACGGTGCATGTTCGTAATGATGAATATGTTCTAAGCGTACTCCCGTGATCGTCCCATTTTCTTCGTGAAACATACTTCGAAATTTTGCACCCCAGACAATTTCTTCATGCCTGTACGATGATCTGGAGTAAACAGATTGTGCGTAGGTTTCATCGACAGCGTTGACAAGTATCATAAATTCCACTTCGGAATTTTCAAAATCTTTTTTTGTAAGCTTGTACAACGGGCTCTCTTCAGAGATAGGATGCACAACAGTCCAGTGCAGCGGAAAGAACATCACCTTGTCGCGTTCCAATTGGAGTTTGTGGTACCGGCGAATGCGTTTGCCTTTGTCTTCTTCCATGCGGCTGAATATTACCTCGGCTTCGACATGGATCAATTGGCTGCTCCGGATATTCATCATCCGAAACATAAATGCCCGTCCCTCTTTGAACGGTACGATCAGAGCATTGTTGCTGTATAAAATTTTTGCATTCGGGCGGGAAAATCGTGCAAACAATAAACCGGTCGCCATCGCGACACAAAATAACCCAAAGAAAGATTCAGCCGTCATCAGCCAATTTGCCCCAAAACTGCGCGGGTTTAATGCGCCGTAGCCGATGGTGGCAAATGTTTCAACGCTGAAGAAAAAACAATTCCAAAACTGGTGCGGCATTGTCGTTGATTCAGCACCATTCAGCGCATTGTTTCCGAGCATATAATATCCTTCGGCAAACAGAGTATTGATGACAAGAAAAGAAATGATCAGTGCAAAATGAAATTTTGCCCATGAAATCGTCAACAGCCAATGATACAAGCTGTTAGATCGGATGATGGACATTCCTTCACGATTGACATTAAATGTTCCGTCTCTATTTAAGAGGCGTTTCGGCTGCTGTTGCGACAACCGTGACCCAAAACCAAGATCGCCGGTATCATCACGCTGTATTTTTTTCCGAAAAGTTTTCATCTCAATTACTTCCTACATGTGGATGTTTCATATGAAAGCTGGTTGCCTCTTGATATTTCTTTGCGACGGAAAGGAGCATTCCTTCGTCAAATAGTTTTCCTGTGAACGAAAAACTGACCGGCAATCCCTTATCGGTAAATCCGTTGGGAAGAACGACACACGGATGTCCCGTTAAGTTCGTCAGCAGCAGATTATTTCCTTCCAGCGACGGTGCAACATAGAGATCAATATTTTTTTCTCGGAACAATTTTTCCATTTCTTGAATGAGTATGGTGCGAATCCGGTTTGCCTGGATATATTCGGTTGCGGAGATGAATCTTCCAGCACGAAAAATATTCGGCCAATTTCCTTTTCCCTGCAGCACCAAAAGGCTGTCTTTTCCGCTCCGAGTTAACTCGTCGAACGACGCCGAACACTCAGCATCCAAAATAAAGGAAATGCTTTCAACAGGGAGATTTGGCAGAGCAATGGGAACGAGTGTTGCTCCTAATTGCTGCAAAAATGCAAGCGTGGAATCGTTGAATTGCTTTCCATCTTTCACGCTGTCAAAATTTGCTTTCACAAAACCGATCCGCAATTTTTTCAGATTTATTTTTTGAGGTTCGTAGACGAACGGAACATCGTACACCGTTGGATCAATTCCGTCCGGTCCGTAGATAGCGTTGAACACAATAGCGCAATCCTCAGCAGACCTGCAAATAGGGCCGAGTTTATCCATTGACCAGCTGAGTGCCATTGCGCCAACGCGGCTTACACGCCCGTATGACGGACGCAAACCGGTTGTTCCGCACACGGTAGATGGAGAAACAATTGATCCCCACGTTTCAGAACCGATAGCGAAGGGAAGAAGTCCAGCCGAAGTTGCTGACGCGGAACCTGCCGATGAACCGCTGGAACCTTTCGTTGTATCCCATGGATTGCGTGTGAGTCCGCCGAACCACACATCATCCATCGCAAGTTCGCCCATGGAAAGTTTTGCCGCAAGCACTGCACCGGCTTGCTCTAATTTTTTTACTACCGTTGCATCCTCATCGATGATTTGTTCTTTGTACGGAACAGATCCCCACGTTGTAGGATAATTGCGTGCCGCGAGAAGGTCTTTCACGCCAAAAGGAATTCCGTGCAGCAGGCCGCGGTATTTTCCGGCGGAAATTTCCTTGTCAGCGCGGCGAGCTTGTGAAAGTGCGAGCGAATCGGTGATGGTGATAACGCAATGCAGTACTGGTCCGTATTTTTTTAATCGGTCGATAAAAAATTTAGTGAGGACTTCGGAAGTTATCTTGCGCGCCTTGATCAGGGACGCAAGTTGTTCTACAGAATAAAAAGCCAGATCGTCAAAGTTTTGCGGAAGAGGAACATTCTTTAACTCTTTCACTGTGAAGGCACTTTTTCCTTTTGACAGCTTCATTCCTGCCGGGATTGGATTGAACAACACAGCAGGAATGACGTTTGCCGGAATATAAATTTCGTGAATTGCTTTGTAACTCTTTGCCCGAGAAGTGAGATCACCAAGCATCGAGTCTCGTTTTGCTTCGGTGAAATGCAAATCAAAAAGCTTTTCAACCGAGAAGACATCGTGCGTGGTGATGCTGTCCTGACCAAATAGCGGAAGAGTAAAACAGAAAAAGAATAGTGCAACAAGCTGCTTCATAAAGCCTCCTAAGTTATTATCTCAAATCCAATCTTGACTTGCAAAGTCATCCTATGAGTGTGTTAATTTCGAGGGGATAGTTTCAAACACAGCTTGGAAATTACCTTGTTGGCTCATAGGATGACTTATGTAATTATACCCAACATTCTTTTCGCACAGAAAGAAGTAATTCTTCAGAATACCTTTCAACTTCTGCGTTAGTTCTAAAATACTGATGCATAAATTGTTTATCTGCTAATGTTCCATTTCGTTTTCCCGAAAGATCGAGATAGCTTGAATATTCCCAATCCGCAATGTTTTTAACTAATTTTGCACGGATTGGATTTTGGTGAATGTAAGTAATGAGTGTAAGCAAGTAACTTTCGTCTTCAATAAGTTTCGCTTTTGTGTGCTGTTGAAACAGGTTTCCATGTCTACCGGTGTTTAAATTTATTGCATGAGTATAGGACCGCAGTAGGATTGCAATTTGATCACTCAATATTTTTGATTCTTCGCTTTCAGAACGGATAAGAAAATGAAAATGTGTTGGCATTAAACAATAGGCGATAACGATACAATGAGGGTGTACCTGCTTTTTAAATTTTTTTAAGAAAAATAAATAACTCTCGTGCGAGGAGAAAACAATCTCATTGTTGTTTGAACGATTATAAATATGATAGTATTTACCCTTTTCGAATTTCATAAATATCGCATTTCGTCATCCTATGAGTGTGTTAATTCAGAGTGGGCTATTCCTTGATTGTTCAGATATCTATCCTCTCACTCATAGGATGACTTTTATTATCTCAAATCCAATCGCATTGTTTGTATTTTATCACGGTAGAAACCGAGAGACTTCAATAGTGCTGCCGCGCCGCTTTCCGCTGGTCTGGAGTTATCGCAATATTCAACGATTAGTTCGTGTTTGTCAGGATAGTGCGAACGAATGTGATTGATAAATTGAAGCAATCCGTCTCGAACACCCTCTGAATTTGATTCCGCCAGAAAATATATGCGCGCTCCAAAATTTTCCAGCCAAATCAACGGAATGCCATTTTCAAAAACGAAATAATTGGAAGCAAGCCTGGATATTCTTGGCTGCAATGCTGCGGTGTTTTTATTCAATTCAATACCGCTGCCGTACGGATTTGCCGGATCACACGCATTAATAACAACCGGTTGTTCTTTTTGATTCCGTGCTGCTTTTACTGAATCGAGCATGCTCACGGCTTCCGGCAGTGCGAATTGCATTCCCGAAAGCCCCTCAACAAAATAGCCGCGCCGGATTTCTCCGCGCATTTCCATGCGCTGTAATTCCATGGCAAGCAGAGACCACGGCAGTAAATTTTCTTCGCGCTTGGCAATTTCCCGTGCAACAATGCCGTACCGAAGGAGCAGCTGCTGAGCCTGACGAACAATTTTCTCGTCATCACTTACCGATGGACCAAGCACAGTTTTCGTATGAACAAGAGACCAGCGTCCGCTCCAACCGGTAACTTGTCTTAATGCCTGGCGGACAGACCGCATTGCTACTTTGCTCAACGGATTGCGGCGAGGATTGATGATTTCTATCCGCTCTTCAGGGAGATGTAACCCGCCTTCACCGCGGACTGTATCTGAGCTTCGATAGCGTTTAATGTTCAGTAATTCATCCACCACATCGTTGGTAATAAGTCCGCGCCAAAATAATTCTGCCAATGAATGATTCAACGATGTGAGAGAAATATTCATTCCTTCACGCACATCCGAAAGAAATGATGCGCCGTGGCGGTGTATAAATTCAAACACATGAACGGCACTAGCGGAGAGTAACGCCAGTGATTGTTCTTTTGGTTCGACAAAAAATGCACCTTCGCCTCGTGAAACCCATCCTGTCTTTCCCGCGGATGCGCCGACACAAACGACATCTCCGCGTGAAGCCAGTGTGCGCAGAAGAGCAGGATCATAGTGCTTCAAACGCGTCTGAAATATTTCAGTTTCCCACACTTCCGCCGGAAGCACGCATCCCTGCATTTTGTCAACAATGTTTTGCAGTCCATCGTTTCCTTCTTCCATTGTTGATTGATGGCGGTGCTGCCACTGTGCCAACAGCTGTGTGAAATCGGCGAGCGTAGCCGGCGTGATCTCTTTTCTGAACAGTGAGATCGATGCGCGGTGAATTCTGTCAAGATTGGGGCGATAACACCATTGTTCTACAGTACTATCCTGCGTGAGTTGTCCGTGAACGATATTTTCCGTTTTTTCAAATGAAGAAAGAAGTTCACCGCATTCTTGTTCAGAAATCCCGAACCGATCGGAAATTTCTTTTACCGTTAACGGACCTCTGGAGCGAAGCATTCGCAACATAACGTATCGAAGAGACTCATCGCGTTTGAATATTGTTGTCTGCAAATGTTCGGGAAGAAATGTAAATGCCGTTTGATCAATTCGGGAAAAGGGGAGGTACAGCGGCAGTTCTTCCGTTGCGACCAAGTATTCTTTACCATCAATAAAAATTGATGTGATGATATTTTTTTGTTGCAGTGATGCGATGAAGGATTGTTGTTCGGTGCGTGCCGCAAGTTCATCCTTTGTCAGTTCGCCTAACCGCAGAAATACTTCCATCAACTCTTCGGCCGAACGAGCGCGCCGTGTTGTTCCGGTAAATTGCAGATGCTCTTCAATTTTTGCAACAGCGTCGTGACGTACGACCGATTTAATCTCATCAAGTTTTACAACTTCACCGACAAGCTCGCGATTCAACATGGCAAATTGCTGCTGGCCGGCGTTCTTGGGATCATCCCATTCGTACATGTAGACCGCGGCAAAATCGAACAGCAAGCTGGTGGCAAACGGAGACGGGGTCTCTGTCTGCACCGTGTGAACTTGAATTTCTTTTGATTCAATTTTTTCGATGATCTCTTTAAAATGTTCGAAGTCGAGAACATCGTTTAAACATTCCCGAATTGTTTCAATGACGATCGGAAAATCAGTGTACTGCCTGACGATTTGCAGGAGGTCGGCGGATTTCAATCGTTGAAGAAAGAAAGGCCGCCTTGTTCCCGGATTTCCTTTTGGAAGAAGAAGCGCGCGTTCGGCATTTTGTCTGAATAACGCACCGAACAGCGGCGAGGAAGGAATGTTTTCCAGAATAATTTTTTGGGCTGCGTGCGTATCGATATTGGAAAGAATATCCAGCGGCAGCCGTTCAACGTCGGAACAGCGAAAGAGAATGCCGCTGTCATTATAGAGCATTTGCACTTCCGTTCCGAGCCGTTGTTGAAGTTGATTCAGCAAAACTATCCCGAGCAATCCGTTGACCCCTTTGCCGTAACATGAGTGAACAACAATGCGCGGGTCGCCGACTTCATCACGAAATCCTTCGACGACCAGCGTGCGATGTGTCGGCACGAGCTGCGTGGATTCACGTTGTTCTTCAACGTACGAAACAAGATTTCGAGCGGCATGAGCATCAATCGGATACGGTTTCAGAAATTCATTCGCGTTTGAAATAACAGCAGTTTGAGTTTCATTTTTTTCACCGGTAGAAAATTCTTCATGTCCGCCGGAAATTTTTTCCAAAAACTCACCGATCTTTACGCCAAGCTCGTACGTTCTTCCAATAGATTCGCCCCGCCAGAACGGCATCCGTGCTGGCTGGCCCGGAGCTGATTGTACGACAACTTTATTGGCATCAATATCAATCATCCGCCAGACATTGGAACCGAGAATGAACGTATCGCCGGAACGGCTTTCGTAAATAAATTCTTCATCCACCTCGCCGACTTTAGTTTTTAAATCTTCAAGGTACACGCCAAAGTATCCGCGGTCAGGAATGGTACCGGCATTCATAATGGCAAGTCTGGAAGAACCGGGGAGAGGCGCCAGCGTGTTGTGAATTTTATCCCATATTAAACGAGCGCGAAGTTCCCGGAAAGTTTCATTGGTGTACCGCCCGCCGAGCATCTGCAAGACATTGTGATAAATTTTTTCCGTGAGAAGATGGTAGCATGATGATTGACGAAGAAGATCGAACAGATCATCAACGTTCCACTCTTCAACGCTCACCATGGCCACAATCTGCTGTGCAAGAACGTCCAGGCAATTTTTTGGGACAAAAGTTTTCTCGATATCGTGTTCGGTCATGGCTTTGGCAACAACGGTTGTCTCTAATAAATCGTCCCGGTGCGTAACGAATAATCGTCCTTTACTCTGCGCACGTACCAAATGTCCCGAACGTCCGACGCGCTGCAATCCTCGTGCAATACCTTTGGGAGATTGAATTTGAATGACAAGATCGACACTGCCGATGTCGATGCCGAGTTCGAGCGCAGAGGTCGTCACCAGCGCCCGCAGCTTTCCGGATTTCAAATCAGATTCAAGGCGCTCGCGCACCGTGCGCGACATGCTTCCGTGGTAAGCAAATATTTTGAATTGATTGTCAATGTTTGTGGATTTTTCATCCGTTTGAGTTTGCTTGGAAACAGGAACTGCATAATTGTTGAACGTGTCCGATGTCCCTTCGATCATTTCGTTCAACTTGGCAGAGACGCGCTCGGCGAGTCTTCTATTATTCACAAAGATGAGCGTGGTCTTATGTTTGATGATTGCATCAAGCAATTGCGGAAAGATGAGAGGCCAGATGCTGTCCATCGGCATGTCGGAAAAATCATGAGCTGCGCACACTACCTGCAGATCGACATTCTTTTTATATCCTGCATCGATAATCTGTACCGGACGCGCAACGAGTTTCTTTTTCTCCCATTGAAATCCTCCCAGAAATTCTGCGATGGTTTCCAGCGGCCGCTGTGTTGCCGAAAGTCCGATACGCACAAATGTCTTTTCATTGTCCCCTCGAGCCGATGCAACAAGTTTTTCGAGACGCTCCAACGTTATTGAAAGATGAACACCCCGTTTGTTACTGCTGATGGAATGAATTTCGTCTATAATAACGTAGCGGACCGTGTGAAACATCTTCCTTGCTTTTTCGGACGACAGCATAAGATAGAGCGATTCTGGCGTGGTAATTAAAATATCCGGCGGATGTTTCAGCATCCTTGCACGTTCAGTCTGAGTTGTATCGCCGGTGCGAACGGCACTTCGAATCGGGGGTAAATCTATTTTTTTATCTTTTGCTTCAGCCAGAATACCTTTAAGCGGAATTTCAAGATTGCGGTGGATGTCATTGTTCAGTGCTTTCAAGGGAGAAACATACAGCACTCTTACCCCCTCTGTCCCGACTTTCGTCCGGACTTCTCCGCCTCGACGAAGGGGAGAAACGGCGAAGCCGAGAGGGGGTCTGGCAATATTTTCTTCTACCAGATGATTGATGCACCATAAAAAAGCGGCAAGAGTTTTCCCCGAGCCTGTCGGTGCCACCAGCAGTGTGTTGTTTCCTTCTGAAATAGATGGCCAGCCAAGTTTCTGCGGCGGCGACAGCTCACCAAAAGTTTTGGTGAACCATGCTTCAACCAGCGGATGAAATTTTTTAAGAATGTCTTCTGTCATCGTGCATAAAAGTAAGAAAAGGGTGCGGCAAGGGCAAGAAACAATCGTTTAAGTGTCAATTATTGAAAGAGATGTCATGCAGAACTTTGCGCCAGAGGCGCATCCGCCTCTGGCGGAGTTTCGGCATCTAAAAAAAGAAATAGATGCTGACATTCGTCAGCATGACGTGATCATTAAAATTCAAATTGACATCCGGCTGCCGGCGCGTTGATTTTCTATGAAACAATCGCTATACTCATAAAAATTTATGCATGCCGAATACACACATCTCAATGAATAAAGAAACACGAATTCTTCTCATCGAAGATAAGCAGCACGATATTGACCTTTTCAAGAGAGAAGTGCAAAAATTCGGCATTCAATTTACACTCAACAGCATTTCTTCGTTCGTTGTCATTCCCGACGCTCTTCACGACTACCGCCCTGATATTATTGTGTGCGATTACGTGCTTTCCAATCTTCAACCCGTCGATGCTGTCACCGTGCTGAAAAATCTTGCCGACGATATCCCCTTTATCATTTACTCCAGTGTGCTGGATGAAGCGATTGTTGTGCAATGCATGAAAGCCGGCGCGTCGGATTATATTTTTAAAGAACACTCCGGCCGTTTAGGCCCGGCGATCCACAACATTCTTGAAAAAAGACGCGTCCGCGAAGAATTAAAACAGAGCCAGGAACGTTTCAATACTTTGGCAAAAGTTTCTACCGTTGGAATTTTTCTTGCCACCGCTGACGGCCGATACTTGTATGTGAATGAGCGATGGTCCTCTATTACTGGTTTATCTCCCGACGCAGCAATAGGTGACGGATTTTTACAGGCGGTTCATTCCCACGACCGTAAGCGCATTACAACGGAATGGAACCGATGTGTGCGCGACCAGGCTCCCTTCCGTTCTGAATATAGAATTCAGCGCCCGTCAGATTCGTCCGAACTTTGGGTGCTCGGTGAAGCGCTGCCGGAGTTCATCAAAGGCGGGCAAGTTGCAGGATTTGTAGGAACCATTACGGATATCACATACTTGATGAACTCCGAAATTGAAATTGATTCTTCACGCAAACAGCTTCGCGCGCTCACGGTGCGTCTGCAATCGGTCCGCGAAGAAGAACGTAAATTTATTTCCCGAGAAATTCACGACGATCTCGGCCAGGCGCTGACAGGCCTGCGTATGGATTTGGTATGGCTCACCAATAAAGTTTCTAACGGCGACGACTCGGTGAATCAACGGTTGAAATCCATGATGCAGTTGACCGACACCACCATTTACAAAGTGCGGAAAATAGCGACTGATCTGCGCCCGGGAATTTTAGACGACATCGGCCTTGCCGCCGCTATTGAGTGGCATGCACGAGATGTCGGCGAGCGAGCAGAAATTATTTTCAGTTTTGAGTTGAACGAAGAGATTCAGTTAAACGAACAAACGGCCACCGCGTTCTTCAGAATTTTTCAGGAATCGCTGACGAATGTCATTCGACACGCCGAAGCGAGCCACGTGCACGTGACGCTGAAGAAGGAAGGCAATACGGTGGTGATGTCCATTGAAGATGACGGGCGGGGTATTGCACTGAACGAACTTTCCGATCCGCGCTCGGTCGGTATTCTTGGAATGAGAGAACGGGCGGCAGTGTTTGGCGGCGAGGTGAGCGTGATCGGTGTGCCGAACAAAGGGACGACCGTCCGCGCCCGCATTCCGCTCACCTGAATATAACGCATCACATCATCGACCTCACTCATGATCCGAATATTAATTGCCGACGATCATACCATCATTCGCAAGGGTCTCATGCAGATTCTTTCCGAAGGGATGCGCGGCGTTGAGTTTGGCGAGGCTTCAAACGCGGGCGAAGCGGTAGCGATGATCGGCAAAAAAAAATTCGACATCATCATCCTTGATGTGAGCATGCCGGGGAAGAGCGGGTTGGAGGTGCTGAAAGATATTAAAATACTACAGCCGAAGATTCCTATTCTCATCCTCAGCATGCACCCCGAAGACCAGTACGCTGTGCGCGTGATTAAAGCGGGAGCAATGGGATACATGACCAAAGACAGTGCGCCCGAAGAATTGGTGAATGCCGTACAAAAAATTTTACACGGCGGCAAGTACGTCAGCTCCGCGATGTCGGAACATCTGCTCAACCTCATTCAAGAACCGCAGCACACCGAAACGTATCAGAGTTTATCCGACAGGGAATTTGAAGTGATGCGCCTGCTCGCCTCGGGCAAGACCGTGTCGGAAATTGCCGAAAAAATTTCATTGAGTGTAAAAACCGTCAGCACGTACCGCACACGCATACTTCAAAAGCTTCACCTTACCACCACCGCCGATATTACACGCTACGCGATGCAGAATAAATTGATAGAATAAA
>JAQUOA010000300.1 GCA_028749215.1 Bacteroidota bacterium | reverse complement strand
TGGTAGCAATACTGTTGCTTTCCTCTATGCAGCAGGTGTTCGCTGCAGGTACGCTGGCTGGTACGGTTATTACGAACAAGGCATTCGTAACATACAATGCTGGAAGTAACGTACGAAATGATTCTTCCGCCGCTGTGACAATGACCGTTGGTTATAAAGTGTCTATCAACCAAGATGTCGTATCCAATTCTTCGACATCTCTTGATAGCACGACGGTTTTTAAAACTTTTACAGTTACAAACTCCGGAAACCATGGTGATGCTTATAAATTTACTATAGTCAATCTTCCGACAAACTGGGTTGACACATTGTATCAAGGAACCACCGTCATAAGCAATGGCGGTACTTTCTATTTTGGTGTAGATACAAGTTGGGTCATAACTGTCAAGATTACTATTCCTGGAAATCTTTCGAATGGATACCTTGATTCGGTAAGACTTTCTATTGAATCCAATCCTACACCTCCAGTAGGAGTTGTGCGCGTAGGCGGTGTTGGTTTAGTATATCACACAGAAAAAATTACCATTGCGAAACCGGTGATTACAATTTCAGGCTCACAATCAGCAACTCCAGCAAATGCGATACCGGGAGCTGCTTATCAGTATACTATCTCATTGCAAAACACAGGTAGTGTCGCAATTTCAGGAAGTGCCACCCTAACATTTAAACTTGATAACGATTTCCGTTTTTCGACCGCTTCGAATTCTGGAACCAATTCTGGTACTGATGTCAATGGAAACGGTGGGACAGTTTCTTGGACGTTTACAGGAGCGGATCTTCCGGCATCAATGGGTACGCCGATTACTCGAACTGTTAATGTAGTTATAGAACAAGTAACTGCCAATGGAACTGGGGCAACAGTTGGAAATCTAATCACAATTATGGATTCATTAGCAACACCTAAAACAACTACTCAGATTGATTACAGTGACGGCGTGCATTCGTATATAAAAGGAACGCCAGCTCTTGCTCCAATAACTGTTGCAAAAGCCTCCGGAGCAACGTTGGTGTTATCAACAACAGCTCTTGCCTCAAGAACTGGAAATCCTGGCGATTCTGTTCGTCGCATAATTGTTATGAAGAACACCGGAAATGGCAATGCGACAACAAACCGCAATATTTTTTCATTCACTCGAGTGCTTACCGGCTCAACAAATGCACAGGTAGCAGACAGTTTTAGCTATCGGTATGATACTTCTGCAACTGAATTGGGAACCTATACAAGACGAACAGATACAACTGGACACACATTTTCGTTTAGTTTAGCTGGTGGAGAATCTTACTATATAGTTGTTGAAGACACAATTTATGGTGGAGTATCCAACGGTCAATTCGTTACAAATTCATACACGGTAGCACGTACTGATGGAGGAGTTGCTCCTACTGGAGGAAGTATTACAGTCACATTAGCTGGGAATACAACTACGGCTACTACACCGACCCTTTCAATTATAATGACAACGGCGTTTGTATCTGGTGTTGGAACGGCGGCAAATCCAGCTCCAGGGGATATAATCGAATATATTTTGACTATTACAAACTCCGGTGCCGGGATAGCAAAAAGTGTGACGACATCGAATCCAATTCCTACAAATACCACATTTGTAACTAATGCCTACGGTGCTGGGACAGGAATTATGGTTGATACCGTTCCAAAAACAAATGCTGTCGACGTTGAGTCAGGTGGCAACGCATCATTCAGCGCAAGTACCGTTTCAACTGGACCGACCGACATTGCAAGTGGTGGTGGTACCAAAACTATTAAATATCAAGTCACTGTTAATTAGTGAACTGAAGAATGGGCTTACCGAGAGTAAAACTCGGTAAGCTCACTACGCTGAAAGAAATAGTAAACAAAAAATAATGCTCGCAATAATTAAAAAATATGCTGTAATGATTTTAGGAAGCGTCGTTCTTGCTTTCTCGTTTGTTGATGCCCAGGTGGTTATCAACGAACCGAAAGAAGGAACGGTAAGCGCTTATCAAAATCAATTTATTGCTGGGCAGGCTTCTCCCGGATTATTTATTCAATTGCAAGTAAATGGTAAACCGGTCGATTCAACTTCTGTTCGTCCTGACGGTGTTTTTGAATTTATCGGTGTTCCAACTCCCGAAGGACCAGTGAAATTCACGGTGGTAGCTCGAATGCCAAATGGAAATCGGACAACCGTTGAACGACAGATCCATCACTTAGGCTCTCCCGATTCTATTATAGTCGATATTCCGGAAGAAAATTTACCCGCTGATGGTAAAATGATGAAAATGAGAACAAGGGTAGTAGATGCTTGGGGAGTGCAAATTCCAAGCGGATATTTTGTAACACTCAATGCCGATAGTCTTATCACAGATGCCATCGATGCTGATCCGAATACACCAGGGATACAAGTTCGCATTGTAAATGGCGTTGCAGAGTTTACTATGCGTTCTCCGCAGCAAGCCGGACCTTCGACGATGGTATTTACTGCCGATAAAGCAACGACAAAAGAAGTTGTTGAATTTACGACACCTATAGAACCATTGATGGTGGTCGGTTCTGCCGATGCTTCGGGAACAAATCTTTCAACCTCCGGCGATTTGAGTGAATTGAAAAATAAAAATAAAATTGATGCCGGTTTTCACAGCACCGGCCGGCTGGCATTCTACGGACGCGGTTCTGTGTGGAATAATTATCTGTTGACCGCTTCGTTTGACAACGAACGCCGACAACAAGACCGGCTTTTCCGTGATCTGGATCCCGACGTGCTCTATTCTATCTATGGCGACAACAGCAAGATTGATTACACTGCGCAAACAAGTAATCCATTCTTTGTAAAACTTGAACGCAACCGTTCGTACATGATGTTTGGCGATTTCAATACGCAGTTTTCACAAAATGAACTGGCTCGATACGATCGTACATTTACCGGAGTGAACGGGCATTACGAAACGAAAACCGGAAAAGTTGATGCCTTTGGAACATTGACCGATCGTAAAGTTGTGCAGGATGAAATTCGCGGCCAAGGTATATCGGGATATTATTTTCTTGGATCAAGCAATGTTGTTACCGGTTCAGAAAAAGTGCGAATTGAA
>JAQUOA010000299.1 GCA_028749215.1 Bacteroidota bacterium | reverse complement strand
CTTGAGCACTCACTTCAAATTTTTTCATCCCGCTACCCGGAAAAAAAATCTGTCATCGGCTCGCTATATCATCTCTTGGGAAATGTGTACAAGCAGACCGGGGATTTAACAAAAGCACTGGCATATTCTCAGCAAGGAATTTTACTCCTTGAACAGTCATTAGGCGAGCAATATCCTGAATTAGGATTTATGTACGAATTGCTTGGCGGTATTTACCTTGAACAAAAAAATTACTCCGATGCCCTGAAGTTTTACCGAAAAGCGATTACCTCGCGAGAACAGATTAGCACAATATCGCGTAACGACATTGCATCGCTCTATTCATCAATCGGGGAAGTGTTTATTGAACAGCGCATGGCAGATTCCGCAACGACATATTTACAAAAAGCCGACGTACTTCAATTGCAATCGGTCGAAATCAATATCCCGCAGCGCGCATTGCTGGCAAAGCGATTCGGCGATCTCTGCACTCTGGAGAAAAAATACAGCAAAGCATTACCATGGTATCACAATGCGGTATGCATGCTAAGCAATGCTGAAGAGAATAATGTTACGGTCCTTCCGAATACGCAGAACAGTTTGTACAAGAATGACCTTGTCGATGTAGTCACTCTCAAAGCTCAAACATTTGAGAGGATATATCAGAAGAGCAAAAAAATCGATGATCTTCGTGCGGCGTTGGCTCATTATCTTCGTGCGGCTGATTTGGTGGACGATGTGCGCAAACAATATTCAGCCGATGGCTCGAAGTTCCATCTTGCTGAAAAGAGTAAATTGATTTATGGCAATGCGTGCCGGACAGCTCTGGCGTTGTATGCTGCAACAAAAGATGAGAGGTATAACGAACAGGCGTTTTTGATTGCCGATAGAAGCAAAGCGAATATTCTTCTTGAAAAATTATTTGACGGGGAAGCGAAACATTTTGCTAATATCCCCGATTCGCTGTTACAGAAAGAGAAAGACTTACTTAAGGATATCGCCTCATCTGAAACGCAACTGTACAAGTTGAATGAAAATAGCTCGGATGCTGCCCGCAGACTTCAAGCCCAACTTTTCACTCTTAAAATTCAACACCAGCAATTGGTGGAGCTGTTTGAACGTCAATATCCTAAATACTATGAGCTGAAGTATGCCCGGTATTCACTTTCCTTAAAAGATATCCAGCATCGACTCGAACCCAATTCAGTACTGGTGGAATATCTTGTTGACCAAAATACGGTCTATACGTTTTGCGTTTCGCGTGATCAGTTGCTGGTCAAGACGCTGAAACAAAGAGCCGATCTTAACGATGCCATTGATCGTTTTTCGTCATCACTAAAAAAATATGACACCCAGAATTATCTTTCATCGGGATACAATTTATATATGGCTTTGCTGCAGCCATGGAAGAACGTTCTGCATATGCACACCAAGATCATTGTAATTCCTGACGGCAATCTCTATTACGTGCCGTTTGAGGCGCTGCCGACGCAACTGTATACGCAGGCATCGGCTTCTGATTTTTCCAAGCTTCAGTACGTTATTTCACAGAACGAAATTTCCTATTCGTACTCGGCTGAATTTTATTTGAAGATGAACTCAGCCAAACCGGCCATGATGACCGAATCGTTTGTGGGTTTTGCGCCGGTGTTCAAGGATTCAACCAAGAACGGAGAATTTCTTGCCAACCGTTCGTACGTTGAAAAGAGCGGCTTGTCGGATGTACGGTCCATTACGCTGGACGGCAAAAAATTCAACGAACTGAAATACTCCGAAAATGAAATTACCTCGATCTCCGGCTCATTTGCATCGCACCACATGCCGTCAAAAAGCTTTTTGTTTACGGATGCAACGGAAACGAACTTCAAAAAGTATTGCAAGTCGTACGACATTGTGCATGTTGCCACACACGGATTCATCAACGAGAAAAACCCGAAGTTCTCCGCCATTCTTTTCTCTCAGCCGCAGTCGCCGACAGCAGATGATGACGGGATTTTGTATGTGGATGAAACATTTACGCTGGATTTAAAAGCGCAGTTAGTGGTGCTGAGCAGCTGCGAAAGCGGCGTTGGCAAATTGGTGCAGGGCGAGGGAATGATTGCGTTAACACGCGGCTTATTCTACGCCGGTGCGAAGAACATTATGTTCTCTCTCTGGAAAGTTTCCGACAAGCAAACGTATTTGTTAATGGACGAGTTTTACAAACAGCTTCTTTCAAACCATTCGTATTCTTCCTCACTGCGTGAAGCGAAATTAAAAATGATCGCTTCAAAAGAATCTGCCTTCCCAAGCAAGTGGAGCGGGTTTGTGCTGGTGGGTGAGTAAAAGCCTCTAATTCTTAAAACCACAATTCATCACTTTTCCAATTCCCTCACCTCTCTGTGATGTTGTCTGCCTTGCGCATATGTCACACTGAGCGAAGTGAAGTGTCCAGTTTTTTTTGTGGAGTGAAACGGAGTTTCTCAAAATAAACATTCCCAATTAGAGATTGGGAACGAGGTAAAACATTCGTAATTTCTTGTACGAAAAAAAGCGCAGAGGGGTAATTCTTTTGTGTATATGCGAATTACCACTCGTGCGCACGTACCCCCGTTGGGGAGACACTTAATTTGGCAGAACTTAAGTAATTGTGAGAATAGTTCCATACAGCGGTAGATGCGAAGGGGAATATGGGAGCTATAAAAAAGAGCGATAAGGTTTTAATTCCTTATCGCTCTCTTGTTGTTACTTCACAATAAACTTACCGACAAACAGCAGTTCTTCTTTCGATTCTAATTTCCAGTAATACAATCCGGGAGATAAATTCTTTTTCAGTGTTAACGATGTTCCGTCGACTGTTGTCGACGAGACCGGAACTTCTTTGTTGCTTAATACTTTTACTGTTACTTGCTCGTCGTAACCTTTCCATTTAAAAATAATCGGCTGGCTGGCTACTTTCCCGACGATAGGAGAGAGAGCCTCGATAGATGTAGAACGGAATTGGTTCTGCACTAAATCTTCCATGTTTGGCGACTCAGTAAAGTTTGCTACAAGCAGAGCGTCGTTATCCTTCTTCACCGGCTGTTGTTTCACACCATGGGCAGGCTCCTTCA
>JAQUOA010000298.1 GCA_028749215.1 Bacteroidota bacterium | reverse complement strand
GTGCTGCGGATCGGTTTGCTGCAGCTTTCCAATCTCTGCTTCACGTTTCATCCACTCATCATTCGGATACACAAAGATACACGGCTCGAACCCGCGTGTAATAACAAACGCGTTGTTCGCATCAGGCGAAAGATTTTTTCTCATCTTTGCCGGAATGTTGATTCTTCCTTTTGTATCAACGGTATAGTGAAATGATCCTTTGAATGAGGACATTTTTACGACATCCTTTTATTTAAACACCAAGCCATAATACTCTTACCCAAGTTTGTGTATCTTTTTGCCGTTCCTGAAAAACGATTAAAATTTAAGAGCACTTAAAATGAATAAATTTCAATGTTTAAGGGCTTTAAATTTACCCACTTTTACCCACAATCTGACACGAAATTTACGCAAAATCAACCTAAAGTCAAGTTAATTCTTACTAAGATTCAAAGATTTTTGGATGGATGCCTTTATTCTGCGCGGGTTCTTGGGGAGATTAGCAGGATAAGTAACTTATAAATTCGTTAACTCTTTGGTAAGTTTTTCCACGCCACTAAAAAGAATGCCTTTCATTCCTGCAGATATAGCGCCGTCAACATTTTCCTGCAGGTCATCAATAAACAGAACGTTGCGAGGCTGCACCGACAGCGCTGTGCAGACTGTTTCATACACAATCCGTTCCGGCTTCATGGCGCCTAAATGAAATGATGTAAACGTATGATGAAAAGAACGAGTCAACGGAGATATCTTGATAACTTTTTGCCAATGACTTTCACATGTATTGCTTAGAATTGCCGTGACATATTGCTGTTGAATTTTTTTTACTAGCGGAATAATCTCCAGGTTATCTTCAACTATTATTGAGTTCCACGCTTCCAGGATTTTTTCCTTTGAATAACGGGATTCAAAAAGAACATACAATGCTTCCAGAAACTCTTCCGTTGTTATTTTCCCGGTTTCATATACTCTTGTCAGTTTCGCTGTTGCCGTGCGATACGGTGCTCGTTGATCTTCAGAAGATAAATCAAGGGCGTTTGGAAATGCGTCAAAATCAATATGCATCAGCACGCGCCCCAAATCGAAGAGTATGACGGTGATATCTGTGTTCATTTCTATCCTTGCGATAATTATTTCATTCCGAGTTAGGCGACAATCTTTTCTATAATAACTTTCGCTTCGTCAACCCGTTCTATTCCTTCGGAATTTTTCAGAAATGTCTGAAGAAATAAATTTTTCTCTTGCTGTTTTAATGTTATCTGGAAATCTTTTGTGGTTGCGACTGATGCCATAATATCCTGAAATTTTCCACTTTCGTAAAACTGCTTGTCTTCATCTGCCGGTAAATACAAGCGCAATGTGCGATTATTTATTTCGACTTTTCTTATAGATGAATGTGAGGCAAGCACACGGATCGATGCCAACGCAAAGAGATTATCCACTTCTTCCATCGGTGCGCCAAAGCGGTCAATTAATTCAGCACGCAGTTCATCCACCTCCATTTGCGATGATGTTTTATACAACCGGCGGTAAATATCGAGCCGTTCAGTGTCACTCTCCACATAAAATTCCGGAATGTATGCTTCAAGATCGGATTCAATTTGTGTTTCAATCAGTTTGGCTTTTGTTTGAAATACGGTTTCCGCAAAGACTGACGCAAATTCTTGTTCCTTTAATTCTGCAACAGCATCTTCCAGAATTTTCGTATACATCTCAAATCCCATTTCCATAATGAATCCGCTCTGTTCGCCTCCAAGCATATTGCCGGCACCGCGAATTTCAAGATCGCGCATGGCTAGATTAAATCCGGAACCAAGCTCAGTAAACTCTTCTATCGCCTGCAGGCGCCGCAGCGTTTGCTTCGGCAGAATTTCGATGGGAGGAACAAGCAGATAGGCAAATGCCTGCACATTGGAACGCCCGACCCGTCCGCGCAATTGATACAATTCTGCCAATCCGAATTTATCTGCTCTATTAATGATGATTGTGTTGACGCTTGGGATATCAACGCCAGATTCCACAATTTTTGTCGTGACTAACACATCGAATTTCTTTTCCAAAAAACCGATAATCACTTTCTCTAATTCGTGTCCCTCCATCTGTCCATGAGCTACATGAAACCGAGCTTCGGGAATTGCATCGCGCAGTGCGGCGGTAAAGAGGTCGATGTTGCTCACCTTATCATTCACCACAAACACTTGTCCCCCGCGATGAATTTCATGAATGATGGCTTCGCGAATAAGTTTTTTATTGAACGTCGCAATTTCGGTGTGAATAGGAAGCCTGTTCCGCGGCGGTGTGTTGATGACGGAAAGATCTCGCGCACCCATTAAAGAAAAATGGAGCGTGCGCGGAATAGGAGTTGCCGTCAGTGTCAGCGTATCGACATTTAATTTAAGCGCCCGCAATTTTTCTTTTGCCGAAACACCGAAACGCTGTTCTTCGTCAATTACCAACAGGCCGAGATCTTTGAACTTGACATCTTTAGACAGCAATCGATGCGTACCGATAATAATATCCACATTACCTGACGCAAGCTGCTGCAATGTTTCTTTTTGTTCTTTTGCCGATTTAAATCGGGAAAGCAATGCAATACGGACAGGATATCTGCTGAGCCTATCGGTAAAGGTATTGAAATGCTGCTGTGCAAGGATCGTTGTCGGCACCAGTACTGCCGCCTGTTTTGCATTCATCACCGATTTGAAGGCCGCTCGTACGGCAATTTCAGTCTTTCCAAAACCAACATCGCCACACACCAAACGGTCCATCGGATGCGCCCGCTCCATATCGGCTTTCACTTCCAGTGTGGTTCGCAATTGATCCGGTGTGTCATCATACATAAACGACGCTTCCATCTCCTTCTGCCAATGCGTGTCAGGTTGGAAGGCGAAGCCATCTTCCATTTTTCGTTTTGCATAGAGCCGGATGAGGTCGCGCGCAATGTCCTTAATTTTCTTCTTCGTTCGCGCCTTCAGCTTTTCCCACTCTGCGCTGCCAAGCCTGTTCAGCTTCGGCTCGTGCCCTTCGGCAGAAGAATATTTTTGAATGCTCGTCACGTAATTGAGATTGACAAAGAGCGTTCCTTTTTCTGCATACTCTAACT
>JAQUOA010000297.1 GCA_028749215.1 Bacteroidota bacterium | reverse complement strand
AGTTAGAGTATGCAGAAAAAGGAACGCTCTTTGTCAATCTCAATTACGTGACGAGCATTCAAAAATATTCTTCTGCCGAAGGGCACGAGCCGAAGCTGAACAGGCTTGGCAGCGCAGAGTGGGAAAAACTGAAAGCGCGGACGAAGAAAAAAATTAAAGACATTGCGCGCGACCTTATCCGGCTCTATGCAAAACGAAAGATGGAAGATGGCTTTGCCTTTCAGCCGGACACGCATTGGCAGAAGGAGATGGAAGCATCGTTCATGTACGATGACACACCGGATCAATTGCGCACCACGTTGGAAGTAAAAGCCGATATGGAGCGGGCTCATCCGATGGACCGTTTGGTGTGCGGCGATGTTGGTTTTGGAAAGACTGAAATTGCCGTGCGTGCCGCATTCAAGTCAGTGATGAATGCCAAACAAACCGCAGTGTTAGTGCCGACGACTATCCTTGCCCAACAGCACTTCAATACTTTTACCGACCGGCTCAGCCGTTACCCGGTTCGCATTGCGCTGCTTTCTCGATTCAAATCTGCAAAGGAACAAAAAGAAACGCTGCAACAACTCGCTGCAGGCAATGTTGATATTATTATCGGCACGCATCGATTGCTGTCCAAAGATGTTAAGTTCAAAGATCTCGGCCTGCTGGTGATTGACGAAGAACAGCGTTTTGGGGTTTCGGCAAAAGAAAAATTGCGAGCGCTTAAATTAAATGTCGACACGTTGACACTGACGGCAACCCCTATTCCGCGGACCCTCCATTTTTCTTTAATGGGTGCGCGCGATCTTTCTGTCATCAACACGCCGCCGCGCAACCGACTTCCCATTCATACTGAAATTGCGACGTTCAACAAAAAACTTATTCGTGAAGCCATCATCCATGAAATTCATCGCGGAGGACAAGTATTTGTGGTGAATGATAAGGTGAGCAACATCGACCTCTTTACTGCCGCACTTCGCGATGCAATTCCCGAAGCCCGGTTCCATGTTGCTCACGGACAAATGGAAGGGCACGAATTGGAAAAAGTGATCATCGGTTTTTTGGAAAAGAAATTCGATGTGTTAGTCACAACAAAAATTGTGGAATCCGGCGTTGATATCCCAAGCGTCAACACAATCATTATTAATAGAGCAGATAAATTTGGTTTAGCGGAATTATATCAATTGCGTGGGCGAGTCGGTAGATCAAACGTGCAGGCATTTGCCTACCTGCTTGTTCCTCCGATAGAAATTTTGCCGAAGCAAACGCTGCGGCGCCTGCAGGCGATAGAAGAGTTTACTGAGCTTGGTTCCGGATTTAATCTAGCCATGCGCGATCTTGAAATTCGCGGTGCCGGCAATATGCTTGGCGGAGAGCAGAGCGGATTCATTATGGAAATGGGATTTGAGATGTACACGAAAATTCTGGAGGATGCTGTTGCCGAGTTAAAGGAACAAGAGTTTGCATCGGTCTTTGCGGAAACCGTATTTCAAACAAAAGCCAAACTGATTGAGACACAAATTGAAGCTGACCTTGAAGCATACATTCCCGAATTTTATGTAGAGAGTGACACCGAACGACTCGATATTTACCGTCGGTTGTATAAAACAACTTCACAAACGGAAGTGGATGAATTGCGCGCTGAATTAATTGACCGCTTTGGCGCACCAATGGAAGAAGTGGATAATCTCTTTGCATTGGCAGCGATTCGCGTTCTTGCTTCACACTCATCTATAAGAAAAGTTGAAATGAATAATCGCACGTTGCGCTTGTATCTACCGACAGATGAAGACAAGCAGTTTTACGAAAGCGGGAAATTTCAGGATATTATGGCATCAGTCGCAGCAACAAAAGATTTTCAGATATCATTAAAACAGCAGGAAAAAAATTTATTCCTTCAGACATTTCTGAAAAATTCCGAAGGAATAGAACGGGTTGATGAAGCGAAAGTTATTATAGAAAAGATTGTCGCCTGACTCGGAATGAAATAATTATCGCAAGGATAGAAATGAACACAGACATTACCGTCGTACTCTTCGATTTGGGACGCGTGCTGATGCATATTGATTTTGACGCGTTTCCGAACGCTCTTGGCTTATCTTCTGAAGATCAACGAACACCGTATCGCACGGCAACAGCGAAACTGACAAGAGTATATGAAACCGGGAAAATAACAACGGAAGAATTTCTGGAGGCGTTGTATGTTCTTTTTGAATCCCGTTATTCGAAAGAAAAAATCCTGGAAGCGTGGAATTCAATAATAGTTGAAGATAACCTGGAGATTATTCCGCTGGTAAAAAAAATTCAAGAACAATATGTCACGGCAATTCTAAGCAATACATGCGAAAGTCATTGGCAAAAAGTTATCAAGATATCTCCGCTGACTCGTTCTTTTCATCATACGTTTACGTCATTTCATTTAGGCGCCATGAAGCCGGACTGGATTGTATATGAAACAGTCTGCACAGCGCTGTCGGTGCAGCCTTACAACGTTCTGTTTATTGATGACCTGCAGGAAAATGTTGACGGCGCTATATCTGCCGGAATGAAAGGCATTCTTTATAGTAGTGTGGAAAAACTTACCAAAGAGTTAATGAACTTATAAGTTGCTTCTTCTGCTAATCTCACCAAGAATCCGCATAGAATAAAAACATCAACTCAAAAATCTTTGAATCTTTGTAAGAATTAACTTGACTTTAGGTTGATTTTGCGTAAATTTCGTGTCAGATTGTGGGTAAAAGTGGGTAGATTTAAAGCCCTTAAACATTGAAATTTATTCACCTTGACTGTTTTTAAGACATAGTAAGTTTTTAGTGATAGCGAAAAAGATGCATAAACTTGGGTAAGAGTGTTATGGCTTGGCGTTTAAATAAAAGGATGTCGTAAAAATGTCCTCATTCAAAGGATCATTTCACTATACCGTTGATACAAAAGGAAGAATCAACGTTCCGGCAAAGATGAGAAAAAATCTTTTGCCTGATGCGAACAACGCGTTTGTTATTACACGCGGGTTCGAGCCGTGTATCTTTGTGTATCCGAATGATGAGTGGATGAAACGTGAAGCAGAGATTGGAAAGCTGCAGCAAACCGATCCGCAGCAC
>JAQUOA010000085.1 GCA_028749215.1 Bacteroidota bacterium | reverse complement strand
AATCACAAAAAATTGACTTTTGAATACAACATCGGAATTGCTCATCAAGTCGTACGAATGATAAAATCCATCTCTTAATACACAATTAATATTTCTTACCATCAAACGTTGTAAAAATTTTAGGGAGCTAACATGGAAATGCCTTCAATGCAGAATCAACAACAGTCTCCGACCATCACCATCGGTGAATGGATGCTCACGTTATTCATCGCCGCAATACCAATTGTCGGACTGGTGATGCTGTTCGTTTGGGGATTTGGCAGCGAAACAAATACTACCAAGGCAAATTTTGCAAAAGCATCGCTCATCTTTGCCGCAATCGTCATCATACTTTGGGTCTTGGTCTTTGGAGCAATTGTTACAGCGATTCTTTCCGGTTTTAGTCATTCATAAAAAGAATGAAGAAATGAATTATAAAAGCCGAGATGGTCACTCGGCTTTTTTATTTGTATCTCTTTCGATTTTGCATTATTTTATTTCTGCATGAAAATTTCTACACTCTTCCGGTTCAATGGCCTTGCACCTGCCTGGCAATTTTCTGCCACAAATACATTGTGGCGAATCATATTTTCCGACAGTAAAATCATTGTAGGAGAAGATCGTGATACTCAGAATAAATCTGTGACTTTTTTTTGCATCGATGCACATGACGGAAGAGTCTTGTGGCAAAAGAAAAGTTTTTCTGAAAAATGGTGGATCGGTATTGAGGGAATAGCCGGTGATAGATTATTTCTCCACGGGTTTAAAAAACCTGATATGCCGGATCATCAAGGCATCATCTGTGCTGATTTAAAAACCGGAATTGAAGTGTGGCATAACAATGGGTGTTCATTCCTGACCGTTCACTTCCCCTTTGTATATGGATACCGAGACTTATTTGAACGCAGAGTGTACCGCGAACTACAAGCATCAGACGGAACATTTGTGCAAGAATTGCCACAGCTGCCTGAAAACGTTGATTCAAATTTACCACTGGAAAAGACAGATTTTCTTTTCCCGCAGCCACTGCTTTCTGAAAATGAACTTGTGTGGAAATTGATTCCTGAAGATCTGTTTCGCATTCGTTCAGACACTAAACATCTTGAATACATCGAATTAGAGAAGTATTTGGTGTTCAATGCCTACACAATCAGTCAGGATCAAGAGCATCAAGAAAATCTCATAAACACGTTGTATATTATTGACGTACAATCGCGGAAGAAACTTTATTCCGATGTACTCAATAATGAAACTCCATATCCCGTACCTGATTCTTTTTTTGTTGATGGCAATACGCTCTATTATATAAAAGAACGAAAAACATTCGTTGCTCTTACTTTAGAAAAATGATTGTCGCCGGGCGTCCACAGACACCTGGTGGTAACTGTCAGAATAAAGGGAAACATTAATGGAACTAAAACAAATTGTTTTTACTATTCTTTTCCTATCCGCCGTGGGATTTTTCATCCGCAACGCAGCAAAGATTATTAAAACTCTCTCCCTTGGGAAGGCGGAAAACCGTTTTGACCATCAACCGCAGCGATTGTACAACGTCTTTACCATTGCCATAATGCAGTCTAAATTGTTCCGCGAACCTTTGGCAGGCACTTTACATGCGTTTATTTTCTGGGGTTTTCTAGCATTGTCGATTATCGTCATTGAAACAATTCTTGAAGGTCTCTTAGGGAATTTTTCCTTTTCATTTCTTGGCAGTTTCTACCACATTATTACTTTTTCGCAGGAAATTTTTTGTGTGCTGGTCGTTGGATCTGTTTTTGGATCGTTGTGGCGAAGATTTATTACAAAGGTTAAACGCTTGCAAGTGGATGCACACGGAAGCCGCGATGCTGCAATGATTCTATTATGGATCGCGTTCATCGTAACTTCAACGCTATTCCAAAATGGAACGCGAATAGCACTTGGCACTTATTCAGCTGGATGGAATTATCCTGTATCATCATCTATTGCTCTATTTTTCGATTATTCTCGCTCGACGTATTTCATCCAAGAATTTGTGT
The DNA here is from genome assembly GCA_028749215.1 of Bacteroidota bacterium. Lineage (GTDB taxonomy): Bacteria > Bacteroidota > Ignavibacteria > UBA10030 > UBA8401 > JAQUOA01. The sequence goes on along the minus strand of JAQUOA010000085.1, from coordinate 9,269 downwards.
GGTTTCTTCATATAGGGCTTGTGCTCGCATTCTTGAATTATCTTCCTTATTCCAAACATCTTCATGTTCTTACTTCGATTCCAAATGTTTTCTTTTCTAATTTGAAACCTAAAGGCGCGCTGGAGCCGATCAATTTGCAAGATGAGACGTTGACAAAATTTGGCGTCAGCGATATGGAAGATTTAACATGGAAGCAATTACTCGATGGATACACGTGCACGGAATGCGGACGATGCGAATCGGTCTGTCCTGCAAATCTGACCGGTAAACCGTTATCGCCGCGAAAAATTATTGTGGATACACGGCACCGCACAGCAGAAAAAGCACCGGTAATGCTGGCTAAACAATTAGAATCAAATCCATCTGTAGCAACGCATACGCTGCTTGATAAATATATTACCGAAGATGAATTGTGGTCTTGCACCACATGCATGGCTTGTGTGAATGAATGTCCAGTTATGATAGAACACGTCCAGGAAATTGTTGACATGCGCCGTGCATTAGTGCTGAACGAATCGCGATTCCCTCCCGAAGTAAAAACTGTTTTCGATAATCTTGAAAGGAGCTTTACCCCGTGGGGATTCTCGCATTCAACGCGGGCAGATTGGGCGCAAGGTTTGCAGATTCCCACCATGGCTGAAGTGGGTGACGCAAAAAAAATCGATGTGTTGTTCTGGGTCGGATGTGCCGGTGCGTACGATGCCCGGTATAAAAAGGTTTCAACCGCATTTTCACAATTGATGAAAAAAGCAGGGATCACATTTGCGATTCTTGGTACTGAAGAGAAATGCAACGGCGATGCGGCACGAAGAATGGGAAACGAATATCTTGCCCAAACTTTGATGACGGAAAATATTGAGACGCTGAAACGGTATCATGTTTCAAATATTGTGACGACATGCCCTCATTGTTTTCATTCATTGAAAAAAGAATACCCGCAATTCGGTGGAAACTTTAATGTCACGCACCACACCGATTTTCTCAATCAACTTGTGGATGACGGACGCCTGAAGATACCGGACCAAAAAAAAGAGCGAACAAAAATAACATATCACGATTCCTGCTATTTGGCTCGGTACAATGATGTCGTGGATTCTCCGCGTCAGGCACTTAAGGCAACTGGCGCAGAGCTGATCGAAATGCCGCGCTCCAAAGACCGAGGGCTTTGCTGCGGCGCAGGGGGCGGACGAATGTGGATGGAAGAACATATCGGCAAACGAATAAACATTGAACGAACAGAAGAAGCGCTCGCCACGAATGCTCCAACAATTGCTTCCGCATGCCCTTTTTGCATGACAATGATGAGCGATGGGGTCAAGGCCAAAGAAGCGGCTGAAAAAGTTCAGGTAAAAGATATCGCAGAAATTCTGTGGGAAGCTGTGCAAAGCTAAGAGATCTTGTGACTGAGACAACCAATATACCTCCCAAAGAAATCATGCCGACACCGGAAGAACGGTTGTTGTGGTTTGCAGAGTATGAAAAGACAAAAAAGGTAACGCTGGTTTGTAAAAAGTTCAACATTAGCCGAAAAACTTTTTACAAATGGTGGCGCCGATATAAGAAATCAAATCAAGCATTCGACAGCCTGCAAAATCAATCGCGCCGACCTCACTCTAATCCAAGAACAACACCGGACCATATTATTCAAAGATTAAAAATGCTGCGTGAACAGACCGGTTTCGGGCAGAAACGTTTACAGCTGTACCTTTCAATTTGGTATGATGTTGATCTTGCTGAAAATACCATTTGGAAAATCTTGCGAAGAAGCGGTGTGGATATGAAAGCCACCCGCGGAAAACGAAGAATTGTAAAACCCAATGAGCCATTGTTCCCTGGCGACCGCGTTATTATTTTTGTAAAGCAGTTTCAAAAACCGATCAACAAGCACCAGTATTACTATTACGCGGCAGTTGATGAATGCACCCATCTGCGCGTCGGCAAAGTATACGGAAGACATTCGACATTGTCGGCGCTCGATTTTATCCAAACAATCATTACGGCATTGCCTTTTCCCATTCGATATTTACACACTCCAATCGACAATGTTTTTACCAGTGTTGCAACGGCGCGTTCCAAAACCCATGCGTTTACAGTAAACTTACGACGTCTAGGCATTAAGCATCATGTCCCAACGCAGAAACAATCGCGGGGGAAATCGTATCTTGAAAGGATGAAGAAATTCGATTCGCACGAATCATTTTTACTGCTTCCATTTAATTCTGTGAATGACGCAGAACGTACTGTGCGAAATTATTTATTGGACTACAATAACAAACAGCCCCGGCAGCAATTGAACATGGTTACTCCTCTCCAAAAACTTCACTCCTTTGAACAATTCAATTTTGTCGATGCCATTGAGGTGACATAAATTTCAGTTAAAAGAGCACGACCTTCCGGATTCAACAACGGACGTGGGAAATATTTTTTGGAATTCAATCTGAATTTGATTATTTTTGTAAAAATCAAGGCGGGGTAGCTCAGCCGGTTAGAGCGTCGGAATCATAATCCGTAGGTCGTGGGTTCGAGTCCCTCCCCCGCTACAAGCTTATATGACAACAGGCGATCTCTCGATCGCCTGTTTATTTTTATTTACATCATAGTACAGTCCCATTACCCCATTGATCGGTCACCTCTGAATTGTTGTCCGAAAGCGGAGAGAATGCATCGTAATCATAACCATCGCCACAACTTAATAAGATTTGTCTTTATTCAGAATTACAATTACAAACGGTATGTACAGCGGTGTTTGATGAAGAAAGAAAGGTGAGTTAGTGAAGAAGGTAGTCCCAAAATGTTTTGTTATTAAAATTCTGAAATTAAACCTTAATTCATTTGTGATTGGTTGTGTCTGCTGCAAATGTTCTTACATATGCAACGACGTACAATATTTCATCTTTCGATAATCTTCCTCCCCACGACGGCATAGACGGTGACTTATTTACTCCTCTTCCTCCCTGCGAAACTGTCTCAATCAACTTCTCATCCGTCAAGGCTTGCATGTATTGTTTCTCAGTAAAATCCTTTGGTCTGGGATTAAGATTAAAAGCATTAAATCCGTCTCCTTTGCCTTCACTTCCATGACATACTAAACAATATTTTGTATAAAAAAATTTCCCCTCCCGTTGTTCATACGTCAATGTTTTTATTACTTCTATTGATGTTGGTGTTGAAGAAGAATCGGCAACATTTGTGCTGTCATTCTTCGCCGCTTGTTTGTCTGATCCGTCATGCTTACTGCATGAAGAAAAAAATAAAAGAAGCGCGATAAATAAAATATTTGCTTTCATGGTATTCTCGTTATTTCAGCGAAATAAGGTACGCGGCAAGATCTTCTGCTTCTTCATCAGTTAATTTGTTGTCCGGTTCAATTGACTCCGGTTTATACGCCTGCGGATTTTTCAACCAGTGATATATCCACCCACCTTTTAATCGAGAGCCGATTTTATCGAGAGGCGGGCCTACGTAACCACCCTTGCCGGAAATTTGGTGACAGCTTTGGCATCCAAATTTCTCGAAATACAACCCTTTTCCTTTTGAAACTGAGGCAGCATCTTTTGTAATTTCGTGATCAAGACTATCAACAACAAAAACTTTTTCCATATAATCTGCTATTGTCTTGATTTCATCATTCGGCAAGAAGAAATTTGGCATTCGCTCCGTTAAGATTGGTCGGAGTGAATACGGTACTTTGAAATATCCTTCAACCCATTTTCTCTGAACCTGACTTGCTTCCATCGAAAGATCGGTTGCTACCAAACGACCGTTGCCATTCATGACATGGCATGACATACAGGCAAGGTCTTTCACAATTTTTCCAAACTCGCCCTGCGGTACAAAAGTACTTTTTGGCTTTGCATGAACGATATATTCTTCCGGAATTGTTTCATTTGTATTTCCAAGCAGTGCCACCGTCACTGCTTGCATTTCTTCATCGGTAAATTGGAAGTTCGGCATTTTCATTGCCGGTGAAAAAATTCTCGGCGTTGCCAGCTTTGCGTGAATATACGAAGGCAAGGATTGATCAATCGTTGTTTTCCCGAAATCAATTTCATAAATCTTTTTACTGCCGATCAAAGAGAGTTCCGGTCCGACCTCTTCAGATTTATGTGCTGCTGAAAGTTCATGGCAGCCGTTGCAATTATATTTTTTGAACAATGCCAATCCTTTTTCGTAAAATGCAGGGTCGGGAGTATGTTCCGGCTGCGCTTCCATCTCGTAATCTACAAATTCGCTCTCGATGTAGGCAACCATTCCAGTCAATTCATTCTCTTTCAGACGAAAGCGGGGCATGGCAACATCCGGTGAAATATGTTTTGGATTTTTAATATAGTTGTAAAGCCATTCTTTGTTGTCTTTGCTTGCAACTTTTCCGAGTTCATTTGCAACATATCCTCCCTTACCATTTACGGTATGGCAGCTGATACAGCGTGCTTCTTTAAACCGTGTCGAACCGAGATCGATCATTTTTGCTTTCACTGCTTCCGATGCGGAAGTCAAAACCGCCGGCGCAGATTCGAGCGTGACACCGTTCGGCAGTTCTTTGAAAGTCATCAGAAAGTCAGCAAGAATGTTCGCTTCTTCTTCCGGAAGAAGGAAATTCGGCATACGTGTTTTCGGTGAATACGCTTTCGGATTCTTCAGCCAATTCACCAGCCAAGTACGGTTCACTTTTGAACCGATGCCGTCGAGCGGGGGAACCCACTGTTTTTGATAGCCTTCAATTTTATGGCACCCGGCACAATTCGATTCTTGAATAATCTTTCGTCCGAGCGTAAGGATTGGTGCTTGCGGAATAATTTGCTCTTTATGACACTTCGCGCAAGATGCTTCCATAAACTCTTTAGGAAAGATCGGTTTGTCCCAGAATTTTACTTTCCCGAGAGATTCTTTGTACTCCGTTGCTGAACCTTGTCCTTCATGGCAAAATGTACATCCAAATTCTTCAACATCATGATACATGTGAGGATGTGTTGTAAATGGTTGGCGAACATTTTTTAACGCCTCTTCCTTCATACCAAGATGACACGTTACACAACGATCAACACGGTCAAATTTTGGAATCCACAATTGCTTAATACCTATCGGTACCGGTGTGACACGTTGAGGAAGATCGTTGACAAGCACATTGTATTGGTTCTGATATGATTTCCATTCCTGGAAATAATCTTTGAACGGCGCCAGAGCAAGAACAATCAAAAAAATGACGCTGCTGAGTGCAAAATATTTTCGGAGATTACTCATAAGATATCCACTAATAAATTTCGTGCCATGGCCATGTCCAACTCCATTCAGGACCGCGGAAAAGAATGCCAATGGTGGTAAGGATAACAACAATAACAACAAACCATGTCATGACCCACCATGAAAGAGAGCGTGATCCTAACCAACCGATAATGCCATCTTCTTTTTTTGAAAAATACGGTGCCAAGATCATTCCGGTCATGATCCATGTAGGAATCAGCATTGCATATACATCGAATAAAAATAAAATGACTGAAAGTATGCCAACGGCAGCGAGAAAGATCATTAATGTTTTCTGACGGTCTTCTTTCCAAAAACCTTCTTGTTTCTGATTGATACGAAAGTACGGAATGACGATCAACGCCACCACAACCAACGTTGGAAGTATTACTCCTGCAACAATTGGCGGAAAATAATGTAGAAGTTCTTGCAGTCCGAGAAAATACCAAGGTGCCTTAGCGGGATTCGGCGTATGTTCCGGATTCGCTATCCATTCCAACGGTGCATTGAAGAAGAGTGAAATCACTGAAAGGATGATCACCATAATTTCGAACGCGATGACTTCTCTCCCCACCAAATTCGGTACGGTCATCACCATTTCTTCGTCTTCTTTTTTTACACGCGCGGCCGTTCGAGCTTTGATAAAAGCAACCCTTTTCGGCGGCTTCTTTGCATTTGAAGAATCTTCGAGATGAAAATCTTTTTCCTTCATAATTTTTCTTTCACGTGTGAGACATCTGAAAAATCCAACATTACCGTCATTCTGAGGAGCAAAGCGACGAAGAATCTATCTGTTTCACTCAATAATAAAAACGAGATTCTTCGCTTCGCTTAGAATGACAATGGACAACCAATTTTTCAGATGTCTTATTTATATAATCCACCAAGATTGTTTGTAGCATATTTCTTTTTGCCTGTCTTAATTATACGCCGCCATCTTTACGGATACGCCAAAAATGAATTCCCATCAGCACCATTGCAGCAACCGGAATAATGAAACAATGCAACACGTAGAACCGAACAAGTGCATTTTCACCAACGCTGTTTCCTCCTAATAAGAGAAACGAAATTTTATCACCGATGCCGAATGGCACCGAACGTACCATATTTGTACCGACAGAAATTCCCCAGTATGACAATTGATCCCACGGCAGCAGGTAACCTGTATAACTCAATAATACGGTGATGACAAGAAGCATGACTCCAATCACCCAATTAAATTCTTTCGGTGGCCGGTACGATCCGGTATAAAACACGCGCATCATGTGGAGAAACACGATAGCAACCATTGCATGCGCCGCCCACCGATGCATGTTACGAAGGAACTGTCCGGAGGAAACAACAAATTGAAGATCTTTCATATCCCAATACGCTTGTGCTACAGAGGGACGGTAGTACAGCATCAACAACGCTCCGGTGAAGACAAGAACGATAAATAATCCGACCGAAAGACCTCCCAATCCCCACGTGTATGTAAACTTGAGAGATCGCTTGCGAACTTTTGTTGGATGGACATGAAGAAAAAAATTGTAGAACACAGCTTCCGCTCGTGTACGATTCGATACCGGAAGTCCGTGGCGAAAAATAGAGCGCCATACTTTCGACTGGAAAATTTTTTCAAAAAATTTCTTCATTCCTCAACCCCATATTTTAACGGATACCAGGATGCCACAATAAATTTCCTTGCAGTGTATTTCATCCCTTATTTATTGATGCTTTTAGAATAACTTCTTCACCGACAATGATAGATTTATCAACAACCAATTGTCCATGTTCATCAAGAGTCATCAAAAACCGCTGAAGGGGACGAGGCGCAGGACCAGCGATTTTCTTTCCTTCAGTGTTAAACTTGCTTCCATGACAAGGACAGGCGATTATGCCTTCCTCGGATTTCCAGTTGGTAATACAGCCGAGGTGTGTACACACTGCCGAGAGTGCATAGAAGTATCCTTCCTTTGCACGCATGATGTACACTTTTTGTTCTTTATTCAGTGTTGTGCTTCCCGGAGAATAATTTTCCGGTAGGCCCGCTTTAAATTTCGTCGGCGGTTCCTTCAGCACATTCGGTGAAAGATATTCTCCGGTAAGAGCAATGCTTCCCGCTACGGCAACACCGATGGCTCCAACACCGATACTTTCAAGGAAATAACGGCGCGATATAATCCCATCTTTTTTATTTTCTTTGTCTTCATTATCCACAATTCACCTCAATTAGTATACTTTCATTGTTTCGGAAACAGAGTAACTTTCCATAGTAATACACGCAACAGGGCAACGTTTCGCACATAAACCACACCGGATGCAACGATCTTCATCTTTTATCATCACAGAACCAATCTTCTCTTCTGACATACCTCCAATGATAACATCGTACGTTTGCTGAATTTCATTCTGATTCGTATCAGAAAACTCGAAACGATCGGATGTTACAAGTTCAATACAACTTTCAGGACAAATATCAACGCATCCTCCGCAAAGAATGCATTCATTGCCGCTTTCTTCGCCTGCTTCATTAAAGACTGTATTCTCCCAGCAATGCAAACAGCGGGACGCTTCGCATTGGGCTTCCTTTTCTGTATAACCAAGTTCAATCTGTGCAAGACCGATACGACGATCAATAGGAAGCGACGGTATGGGAACGCGATCTATCTTTTCATATCCCCAGTCGCGTTGATATGCCGATGTATTTGCAACAATAATTTCTACGTCACGTTCCGAAAGATTTATTTCAACACTCGTTGTTCGTTTTCCGGAGAGATACGTATGTATGGACTGCGCTGCTTTCTTTCCATTCGCGACTGCTTCGATAGCAATGCGGGGACCGAACGAGACATCACCGCCGGCATAAATTCCCGGTGCTGTTGTTGCCATTGTTGCGGAGTCAATTTTTATAGTATTGCGCGGAGTGATTTCTATTCCATCTTCCGGACGAATCCATGAAAGGTCGGATGTTTGACCAATCGCCATGATGATTGTATCAGCTTCCATGAGGTGTTCGGAATTCGGCAAAAACTTTGGATTGAATTTTTTTTGTTCATCAAAAACAGAGATGCAATCCACAGTTTCAAATCCAACTACTTTGCCTTCTTTCCCGATAATTTTGTGCGGACCTTTTCTTGTATGAATCTGAATGCGTTCTTCCAACGCACCGTCGATTTCATCTTTCACCGCGGGGATTTCATTCCAGTCTTCGAGACACACCATGTGCACTTCTTTTGCACCGAACCGGACTGCCGACCGCGCCACATCGAGAGCTTCCGCAACTTCCGTAACATGACCGACATTCACTTTTTCCTGACGGGCGGCGGTACGTGCAACATCAATTGCTACATTTCCGCCGCCAATAACAATAACTTTATTTCCCAACTCCACACGATAACCGAGATTGACATTCAATAAAAAATCAACAGCTCGAAATACCCCGTCGAGTTCAACACCTTCAATGCGTAAGTCGCGGCTTTTGTGAGCGCCAATCGCAAGGAAGACTGCTTCAAATCCTTGTTGTTTAAGATCGGCAATGGTAAAATTGCGCCCAATAGCTGAATCTAATTTTAATTCAACACCAAGACTCAGAATCGCATTGATCTCAAGCCGTATCAGTTCGCGAGGGAGACGATATTCAGGAATTCCAAGCCGCAACATACCGCCGGCAACCGACTGCGCTTCAAAAATTGTCACATTGTATCCGAGAAGTGCAAGATCATGTGCACACGATAAGCCCGCGGGTCCTCCGCCTACAACCGCTGCGTTAATGCCATTTTTCGTAACGGATCTGCCGAACACTTCTTTTAATTTTTCCAGATCGACCATGCTTTCAACGCCGAAGCGTTCAGTTACGAAACGTTTCAACGCTCGAATAGCAATTGGCTGGTCAATTTCTCCGCGCCGGCAAGCAGTTTCACACGGTGCCGCACACACTCTTCCACAAATAGATGCAAGCGGGTTCGGGCGGCGAGCAACATGATACGCCTCTCGATATTTCCCTTCTGCTATCAATGAGACATAGCGTCCCGCTTCTGTATGCACCG
>JAQUOA010000296.1 GCA_028749215.1 Bacteroidota bacterium | reverse complement strand
CAACATCAATGTTCTCACCTTTCTTCACCACTTCCCCGGGATGACGAATCTTCTTTGTCCAGGATAAGTCAGAAATGTGAATCAAACCGTCAATACCTTGTTCAAGTTCAACAAAGACGCCGAAGTTTGTAAGATTGCGAACAACTCCCTGATGCTTCGAACCGATAGGATACTTTAGCATTAATGTATTCCACGGATCGGGCTCGAGCTGCTTCATGCCGAGAGAAATTTTCTTTCCCGCAACATCGAGTGAAAGAATAACAGCTTCAATAACCTGTCCCATAGAAACCGACTGGGAAGGATGTTTAATGTGCTGAGTCCAGCTCATTTCGGAAATATGAATGAGACCTTCGATACCTTTTTCAATTTCAATAAATGCGCCGTAGTCGGTGAGCGAAACAACCTTGCCGGAGACTTTTGTACCGACAGGATATTTTTCGTCGATCTTTTCCCACGGATGAGCTTGCAATTGTTTCATACCGAGAGAGATTCGTTTCTTTTCCATATCGAAATCGAGAACAACAACATTCACTGTCTGATCAAGCTTCACAACTTCTGAAGGATGATTGATGCGTCCCCATGATAAATCTGTAATATGAACAAGACCGTCAACGCCGCCGAGATCGATGAAAACACCAAAATCAGAAATTGCTTTAACGGTTCCTTCAAGGATCTGACCTTTCTCAAGACCCGAAAGGATTGCTTTCCGTTGATCTGAGAGCTCTTCTTCAACGAGAATTTTGTGGCTGACGACGATATTTTCAGAGGGGTGGTTTACTTTCACCACACGGAAATCCATTTCTTTATTGATCAACGCGTCAAAATCGCGTACCGGACGGACATCAATTTGTGATCCGGGTAAGAAGGCATCAATGCCGAGAACATCAACAACAAGTCCGCCTTTAATTCTGCGCATAATTTTTCCGGAAATCACTTCGCCGGTTTCGAATGAACGCGTGACGCGTTCCCATACACGCATGAAGTCGGCGCGTTTGCGCGACAGCACCAGTTGTCCATCTTTGTCTTCAATGCTTTCTAAAAAGACTTCAACTTCATCGCCAATTTTCAATTCTTTGATGTTCGGAAATTCACCGATGGAAACCGTACCTTCAGATTTGAATCCGATATCCAGCACAACATCATTGTGTCCGATAAAAGCGATTTTCCCTTTGACGATTTCACCCTGGGATATTTTCCCCAGTGTGCCTTCGTACATTGCAGACAATTGTTTAAATTCCTCGTCGGAGTACGGTTTATCGTCGACAAGAACATTTTCTTCTGTAGCCATTACATCTCCTGTATATTCTTGCAGTGCAAGAACAACATCATATCGCGATTGAGCATCAAGCGGTCATCATTGTTGATCACAAAAGCTTGATATGATGTACGTGTATTAGTTGTTTATTTTGTTGTTTAAGGATGACCTAAAAAATTAAATTATTTTGCAACCGTTTCAAATTTTTCTGCAATTGTTTTTTTCACCCGTTCCATCAGCCACTGCGGCGTCGATGTCGCTCCGCTGATACCGACGGTTTCCGCGTGCTCAAACCATTCCGGATTCAATTCACTTTCATTTTCGACGAAATATGTTTTCGGGTTTTCCGATTTGGCAATTTCATACAGAACTTTACCATTCGAACTCATTCTTCCTGCGACGAAAATAATGACATCGTTGTTTTGGGCAAACTCACGGAGCTTTTTGTCGCGCCCTGACACTTGCCCGCAGATCGTGTCTTTCGCATGAAAATCGATCGCCATCTCTTCAAATGTTCCGACTTGAAACTCTGCTTTTATCTTAGCTTGAATCTCATCGCGGATCGTGTAGAATGTTGCCTTGTCCATCGTTGTCTGGGAAAACAACACCGTCTTTTTCGTAAAGTCGATTTTGTTGAGTTCACTTACTGATTTTATCACTATCGCCGTATTGTTCGTATGCCCTACCAGCCCAATCACTTCAGCGTGATCTTTCTTTCCAAAAATGACAACCTGGTATCCCTTATCAAAAAACTTTCTAATTCGCTCTTGAACTTTGGTTACAACGGGACAGGTTGCATCAATCAACTCTATGCCAAGGTCTCTCGCTTTGCGATATGTTTCCGGCGGCTCACCATGCGCGCGAATTAACACTTTTGCATTTTTTATATTCGGCAAATCTTCATGGCGTATCGTTTTCAACCCCTTCTCTTCCAATCGCTCGATTTCCACTGGGTTGTGAATTATCTCTCCCAACGAATATAATTTCCCGGAGTCGCCGAGTTCCTGTTCTGCAATTTCCACCGTACGCACAACGCCCCAGCAAAATCCTGAATTTGTATCAACGGTAATTTTCATTGGATAATCTCTTTCGCCTTTTTCACAATAAACTCCACCTGCTCTTCAATTGAAAGATGCGTCGTGTCCAACTCTATAGCATCTTCTGCTTTTCGCAAAGGACTCACCGAACGTTGAGAATCAATTCGATCTCGTTCTAAAATTTCTTTTTCCAGTTCATCGACTGAAATGGAGACATTTTTTTCGCCAAGTTCTTTTTGTCTCCGCCGTGAACGTTCGCGTGCATCCGCCAGCATGAAAATTTTCAACTCCGCCTTTGGAAATACCACCGTCCCAATATCTCTTCCCTCCAGCACAATACCCCCTTCAGATCCCATTGCGCGCTGTTCTTTCACCATTAATGCTCTTACCTCCGGGACAGTGCTCACAGGGCTGACAATATTCGTTACTTTTGGTGATCGAATTTCTTCACTCACTTCTTTTCCGTCCAATTCAACTTTAACCTTTTGAACGCCGCGTGAGTTTGAAATTAAACGAACAGATGTTTGCTGAGCAAGTAAAGCGATTGCCGCAGAATTTTCAGGCGAAACATTATGTCGAAGAACTTTCAACGCCATGGCACGATACATTGCACCTGTATCGATGTGAAGATAACCAAGCTTTTCGGCAACTAACTTTGCCGTCGAACTTTTTCCCGACGCTGCCGGACCATCAATGGCGATAATTATTTTCTTCAAATCTCAGTTTATTTAGCGTAAATTGGACATAAAGATACAAATTTTCTCACAGGAAAACAATAAAACTTCATTCCATGCGAAAACTCA
>JAQUOA010000295.1 GCA_028749215.1 Bacteroidota bacterium | reverse complement strand
TTTTGATGGCTTGAATATCTTCAGAGGTCAGAGAAACTGCCGTTCCGAAACCTGTGCGGACGCCCGATTGATTTGTCGAGCCGGGAAATATCAAAATTACATTTGTTCCCAGTGTCGCAATTTGATCTTTGATACTCTGCTGTGCCCCGTAACCAACAGCCATCATCGCAATCACTGCACCGACGCCGATAATAATTCCAAGCATCGTTAAGAACGAACGCATCTTGTTGCGAGAAAGAGAGATCAATGCTATTTCAAGTACGTCTAAGAATCCCATATAAGTCTATTAAAATCTCCGCGGACCGCCGCCGGCATTTCTGTTTTGAGAACCAAATGGCGATGAAGTTTGTGATCCGTTCGTCAGTCGTTGGGTTAATGCGCCGACAACAATTTCTTGCCCCTCATCAACTTTTCCGCGTACGATTTCCGTAAATGTCCCATCGTTCAATCCTGTCCGCACAAAAATCGGTTCAAGTTTTTTCTTCTCATTGAGGATCCATACTCGTGCAACTCCCCGCGATGCCATTCTTTGCTGCATCGATTCGGAATTATTTCCACCGTCAGTACCGCTTTGCCGCATACGTTCTGCAAATTGGCGGCGCCGTTCATTCCGTGTGGAATCATTCGAATTCGTTCCGGTTGAATCTTTTCGTACTTCAATTTGATCAGATGAAGGAGTAAATCGTAGGGCAATGGTAGGGACTTTAAGAACAGATTCTTTTTTTGTTACAAGAACAGTGACGGTGGCGGTCATTCCCGGCATTAATTTTAATTCAGGATTTGGAACATCGATAATGACAGTGTAGTTGACAACATTTTGATCGAGCTTCGGTGCAAGCCGGACCTGGCGCACCGTTCCATGAAATGTTTGTTCCGGATACGCATCGACGGTAAATGTCACGTCTTGTCCATCCTGCACTTTCCCGATATCGGCTTCATCCACACTTGCCTGCACTTGCATCTTGGTAAGATCATTGGCAATCGTGAACAATGTCGGCGCTGAAAAACTTGCAGCCACAGTTTGACCGACATCGACAGCGCGTGAGATAACAACGCCATCAATCGGTGAGATAATGGTAGCATATCGTAAATTGATTTTGGCACGCTCAAGCTGCGCTTCCGCTTGTTTGCGAGCCGCATCATTCCCTTCATACTGCGATAGGGCGACATCGTAGTCAGCCTGTGAAGCAAGGCTTTTTTCTAAAAGAGATTTGGTGCGCTGGAAGCTTCTCTGTGATTCATTGTATTGTGCAACAGCACGCTGTAAACTTGCTTCAGCATCGCGCACGCTGGCGGCAAGAAATGTCGGATCAATCTGCGCAACGACTTGATTTTTTTTTACTTTGTCATTGAAGTCAACGTTAATCTTTGAAAGAATGCCTGATACTTGGGAACCGACTTGAACTGTGGTAACAGCACTGAGTGTTCCCGTTGCGGTCACAACGACTTGAATATCGCCCCGTGAAACTTTTTCCAATCGGTATTGAACTTCAGAATTTTTGCCGTTAGAAAAGAAAAAGTACCACACTGAAACAGCTGCAACAAGACCTACCGCTATCACCGAAATTGTAATGTTTTTTTTCATATTATCTCTCCACCAATTTGACACATTTTTCGCATTTCGGTTTAGCTAAAATATACAACCAACGCAATGTTTTTTAATCTGAGATTAAAGGACAGATACCAAAATAAACAAAGGACGGAGAGAAAAAGTTGTCATTCCCTCCGTCCGTTTGATTTTTGTAAAGAGGTTAAATTACTGCTTTTCGCTGGCTTCCACAGCACAAATCGCGGCCATATTCACGATATCGGTCACCTCTGCACCATGCTGCAGGACGTGCACCGGTTTCGCCATTCCCATCAAGATCGGGCCGATAAGTTCTGCTTCACCGATTCTTCCCATCAACTTGTACGCAGTATTCGCCGCGCTGAGGTCCGGAAAAATAAGAACATTCGCTTTATGCTTTAACGAACTGAACGGATATTCTTTGTCAAGAATATCCGGTGTCACCGCAGTATCTGCCTGCATTTCTCCGTCAAGCATCAATGTTGGATTTCGTTTCTTGGCGATCTCGACTGCATGGCGAACTTTATCCGACTGAGGATGTTTGGTGCTGCCGAAATTACTGAACGATAACATTGCCACTCGCGGTTCAATATCAAACCGCTTCACCGTTTCGGCAGATTGAAGAGCAATCTCTGCAAGCGTCTCTGCATCAGGATCGATATTCACCGTGGTGTCGGAGAAGAAGAATGTTTCTTTCTTCGTGATAACAGCGTACATACCGGCTACGCTTTTCACCCCTTCCTTCATTCCAATCACTTGCAATGCAGGACGAATGGTATCTGGATAGGTTGTCGTAAGTCCTGCAATCACACCATCGGCATATCCTAAACGCACCATCATCATTGAGAAATAAAAACGGATGTGCATTGTCTTCTCGGCGTAAAACTCAGTCACACCTTTTCGTTGCCGGATACGGTAGTACTCGTCGGCAAATTTTTTATGTTCGCGGAATGTTCTCGGATCGATGATCTCAACATTGTTCTCAAATTCCAGATGATTTTCCTGAATGAGTTTTTGAATTTTTTCTTCCGATCCGATCAAAATCGGCTTCGCCAAATTTTGATCGACAAGAATTTGCGCAGCGCGAAGTATTTTTACTTCGTCCCCTTCCGGAAATACAATGCGCTGCGGTTTTTGCCGTGCCTTGTGGAAAATAAAATTCATGAATTGTTTCGAACGACCGAGACGTTCTTCTAACTCGTCGGCATATTTTTCCCAATTCGTGATCGGCTGACGGGCAACACCGGTTTCCACCGCGGCTTTTGCAACAGCAGGAGCAACCCACCGCAGCACACGGGGATCAAGCGGTTTTGGAATGATGTAATCTTTTCCAAATCGGATTGGAGTGCCGCCGTATGCTTTGATAACCGAATCCGGGACATCTTCTTTTGCCAACTGCGCCAACGCTTTCGCTGCAGCAACTTTCATCTCCTCATTAATGGTTGTCGCCCGCACATCGAGAGCGCCGCGGAAGATAAATGGAAATCCAAGCACATTGTTCACTTGATTCATGTAATCCGATCGTCCGGTCGCCATGATAA
>JAQUOA010000084.1 GCA_028749215.1 Bacteroidota bacterium | reverse complement strand
TTACCGCGGATTGACGTTTGATCAATATGAAAATGAAAGCACAGCACAATCATCGCCGATAGAATTCAGGATGTCGGGAGTACAGGGTGCGGTTGGATTAGCGGTAACGTTTTAGATTAGTGTAAGCTTAGCTTTGCCACACACTCAATGTGGTACGTGTGTGGAAACATATCAACGGGCTGAATTTTTTCTGCCCTATAACCGTCTTTCGTCAGCAGTTGTATATCCCGCGCTAATGTTGCCGGATTGCAGCTTACGTAGACAATGGCCGGGACTTTCATCTTTCCTAATTCTTCTACCGCTTTCGGATGCATTCCGCTTCGCGGCGGATCGACAATGATCACATCGGGGTGAGCGAAGCGTTCCTTCCACGCAACATCTTTCGTCAATAAATCTTTCAGATCGCCGCAGATAAATTCGCAATTCTCAACCGTATTGAGCTGGGCATTCATTCTTGCATTGAGGATGGAACTTTCAATTAATTCTATTCCTATCACCTGCTTTACAACATCTGAAATATACAGTGCGATGGAGCCTGTGCCGCAGTACAAATCATAGACAACATCGGTCGATTTCAATTCGGCAAATTCTTTGGCGATAGAATAGAGCTTCTCTGCCTGTTTGGTATTCGTTTGGAAAAAAGAATTCGCCGAGATCTGAAAAAGTTTATTCCCGATCTTGTCGTGAATGATTCCTTCTCCGTAGTACACTTTTTCATATTCGCCCACCGCTACCTGCGATTTTTTCTTTGTGACGTTGTTGATCACCGTGGTAATTTCAGGGAATGACGCTGTCAACTCTTTGGTCAGCATACTCATTATTTCAGGCGAATCTTCAAATGTCACCACATTCACCATCATATCGCCGGTATGCTTTCCTTCGCGAACGACCAGATTGCGGAAGTAGCCGGTTTCTGTTTCCTGCGAGTAGGCAGGAATTTTTTTGGCGAGAGCAAATTCCCGAACGGCATTCAATATTCCATTGCTCACTTCTGACTGAAGAAAACATTCATGCACATCAAGAACTTTATCCCATCGCTGCGGAACATGAAAACCCAATACCAATGGTTTGTCATTCTGAGGGAAGGAAGTAACCGAAGAATCAATTGCTGTTTCGCTGTTTAGATTCTTCGCTTCGCTCAGAATGACGTGTGCTTTATCTTTCTCTGTCAGCCACGGTGTACCACCGAACGAAAATTCCAACTTATTCCGATAAAAATATTGCTCTCCCGATCCGATAATCGGCAGCACATTCACATCTTTCAACCCGCCGATGCGTTCCATTGCATCAACCACATGCTGATGTTTGTACTGCAGCTGCGCGGCATATTCTACATGCTGCCATTTGCAACCTCCGCAGGTACCGAAATACTGGCAGTGCGGCGTAATGCGCTGTTGGGATGGTGTGATGACTTCGACAACTTTGGCTTCGGCATATTTCTTTTTTGATTTCAGAATTTTTGCCTTCACTGAATCGCCCGCAACCGCACCTTCCACAAAAATCACCAGCCCGTTATGGCGGGCAACACTCTTCCCCTCAAATCCTGTCAATTCAATTGTTACTTCAACAATGTCGCCGTACTGTAATTTTTCGTTTTCCATTAACTATCACCAACTAAAAAATTTAATATCTCCAAAAGTACACATCCACGTCATGCTGACGAATGTCAGCATCTATTATCTCTCCATTAAATCTTTCATTTCAAGATTCACAGATTTTATTAAATTGATCTTCCAATCTCTGTGCCATCGTTTCAATTGTTTTTCTCTGCTGATTGCAAGTTGAATTGATTGGAATTCTTCGAAATACACTAAATAGATTAATTTATATTTTTTCGTAAATACTGATGCCATCCCATTTCTGTGTTCAGCAATTCGTGCATCCAGATTGCTAGTTACCCCAATATAAAATGTTGTTCTTTGAAAATTACTTAATATATAAACGTAACCCTTTTTCATAAGGAAAAAGATAGATGCCGAAACTCCGCCAGAGGCGGATGCGCCCTTGGCGCAAAGTTCGGCATGACGTCTCTTAAAAAGTACCATTGAAATAACTAAACAAAGCTTATACCAAATCTGCCAGCGAGCCAAAGTCGGGGTCGAACAGCCGCTTGTACGTGCGGATGGCAAAGCCGTCGGTCATTCCCGCGATGTAGTCGCAAATTAAGCGAGCACGGTACGCATTGTCATTCGACGACAGGATATTTTGTTCGAATGACGCCGGAAGTAAATGAATTTCAAACTGTTCTTTGTTGATGTAATTTTCTGTGAAGGCATCGAAAATCCTCCGGAGCATAAAATCGCCCTTCTTCTCCACCTGATTCAATTGCGGCGATCGAAAAACAAGGTCGAGCGATAAGGTTTTGAACATCTTCGATTCTTTTTTTGCCGCATCGTCAATCTTCAATTCGTATTTGTAACGATTCGTCTTTTCGCTCATGATATTCTTTACTTCACCAACACTGCACGCCGAAATGTATTTCCCGATCTTGGCAGACATGTACCGCTCGGCGTATCCTTCCTTCATTGCATCGAATAATCCATCCAAAGGCTTTTGCAATTCGCCGCTCAATTGCTGCGTGCCTGCCCATCTCTCAATCTTTTCTTTGGTGATGAAGCCAGAATGAATGCCGTCAACAACGTCATTCAATGAGTACGCAACATCGTCCGACCAATCCATGATCTGGCATTCGATGCTGCGGAAATGATCGCGCAGCTTCCCGGCAGAAAATTCCTGCATGATGGCAACACCGTCGAAGACAAATTCCAAAAACTTTTTCTGTTCGTCGTACACAAAATGATTCGTCGGATCTTTCAATTCGGAAAAGAGCGTCTTGTACTTCAGCACACCGTCAACAAACGCACGGGTGGGACTCATTCCTTTTCGTCCCCCTTTTTCGGAATAGACCGTTTCCGTGAGCAATCGGAGCGTTTGTGCATTCCCTTCAAACCCGCCAAAGTTTCGCATCAGCGCATTCAATGTTCGTTCACCGGCATGTCCGAACGGCGGATGGCCAAGATCGTGCGACAGACAAATTGCTTCAACAAGATTTGAGTCGATGCAATACGTTTCGGAAAAATGTTTGCTGTTCCGATGAAGATACGTGCAGATAGCTCTCCCGATCTGTGCAACTTCCAGCGAATGTGTTAGACGCGTGCGGTAAAAATCGTACTCGCCGGAAAGAAACACCTGCGTCTTTGCCTGCAATCGTCGAAACGCCGACGTATGAATGATGCGGTCGCGGTCTTGTTCAAAAGGCGTGCGGTAATCATCTTTGCGCGATGTGTCGAGACAGTGCGTATCGAATGTATTGTAGAATGTGTTTGTCATAATTTTTGGGGACGTCATGTCACGAAGTGATGGCTTTGCCACTGACGCATGTCAGCATCTATATCTTTCTTATTCAACTTGTAGATGCCGAAACTCCGCCAGAGGCGGATGTGCCTTTGGCACAAAGTTCGGCATGACGTTGATTAAGATTCTCACGTTGCCTGCACCCTGTTCCTCAATTGTATTCTCGCCACAAACAATGTCGTCGGAATGGTGATCAACAAAATTCCCACAATGGTAATAAGATTGAACGACCGATTCCAAATTAACACATCGAGTCCTGTCGCAAACGCAACCTGCGCAAGCCCGACGGTGGAATTCATCGCAGGATTCCCCTTCATGTACGCGCGCGTCATCGCCAGCTGCGCCACTGTTCCGCTTGCGCCCACACCAATCAACGCCGCAATGATTGAGGGTGAGTAGCGGGTCGTTTCAAACACCGTGTGAAGCGTCGGAATCATGACGATGAATGTAAGGATGCTTGCCACCAGCGTGAAGTGCGCCACCACTGTTGTGGGATGAAGATCTTTTGTGAGATGCAGATTATATACGGCAACCGAGGCAAAGAATGCACCAATGAGTCCGACGACGACCGCAAAATTTCCCTGATCAAAATGGGGCTGCTGCACAAACGCAACGCCGACCACACCGCACACCACGGCAAACCAAATGGTGCGCGGAACATGCTGCTTGGAAACAAATCCTACCAGCAGCGCCATCCACAACGGCATGGTGTTGATGATGGATGTTGCCTCGGCGATGGGAAGATTTGAAAAGACGTAGAATGTTCCGAAGATGGACAATGTTCCGGTGACGCTTCGCCACCACAAACTTTTGGGTGCAGAAAAAAGAATGAGCGGTTTGCGGGTCATAACGGCGAGCGCCGCCACAAAAATAAAATTGATGAACGCTCTGGCAAACGCAATCACGCTCCAGTCAAACGCACCGGCAAGGGCATGAGAAAATGCTCCCATCAACGCAAAAGAAAAAGCGCTGAAGAGCATCCAGCCGATTGCGGATATATTTTTTAGCTTCATCATTTTTTATATCAAGAACACAGAATATACGTCATGCTGACGAATGTCAGCATCTATCATTGCTCGGTGAGATCCTTCAAATCTGGATTTACCGTCCGAATCAAATTTAACTTCCATTCTCGATGCCACCGTTTCAACTGTTTCTCTCGCGCGATTGCTAATTGAATAGATTGAAACTCTTCAAAATATAAAAGGTAAAACAATTTATATCTCGCGGTAAATGCTGAAGCAGTTCCGTTCCGATGTTCTGCAACTCTTGTTTCAATATTATTGGTAACACCAATGTAAAATGTCGTTCGGTTGTAATTACTCAGAATATATACATATCCTTTTTTCATACAATAGATGCCGAAACAAGTTCGGCATGACGTATTTGGGGCGTATGTTCTTTTATCTAACTTTCCAGCTCTTCTTCCAATTTCGTCCACTCTTCCATCAACGCATTCAGCTTCTTCGTGGCAGCATCATACTCCGTGCTGACGGCCTTTGCTTTAATCGGATACTTCGCAAATTCTTCGCTTCCCATTTTCTTTTCAAGATTCGCTTTTTCTTCTTCCGCCACCGCAATTTCTTTCTCCACCTGCTCCAAACGCTTCTTCAATTGAAACGTATTTTGCTTCGGCGCATTACTTTTTACTTTAGACTTTTGACTTTGTTCGTTCTTGGTTATTGGTAATTTGTCATTAGTATTTTTTTTCTGATTACTTATAGCTGATGACTGATCACTGTTCTCTGACAACTGTTTTTTCTCTTTCTTTTTCGCCTCAATATACTCGCTCACGTTGCCGAGATACGTGCGAATACCTCCACGCGGAGAAATCTCCAGAACCTTGTTCACAATCGAATCGAGAAATGCACGGTCATGCGACACGATCAAATATGTTCCGTCAAATTCTTTCAATGCTTCCTGAAGCACATTCTTCGAGCGCATATCCAGATGGTTCGTCGGTTCGTCCATGATCAAGAAATTTGCCGGAGCCAACAGCATCTTCGCCAGCGCAAGACGGCTCTTCTCTCCGCCGGAAAGCACTTTCACTTTTTTAAACACATCATCGCCGCGGAACAAAAATGAACCGAGAATGGCGCGAAGCCGCGTGCGTATATCCCCTTCGGCAACTTCGTCCACGGTCTGCAGAACTTCTTTGCGCATGTCCAATTCATCCGCCTGATGCTGGGCAAAGTACGATACAATAACATTGTACCCTTCCTTGCGCTCGCCTGATTGAAACGGTTCGATGCCCGCCGCAATTTTTGAGATCGTCGATTTTCCTGCGCCATTCACACCCACAATCGCAATCCTGTCGCCCCGCTCAATCGTGTAATTCAAATTCTCGTACACCACATTGTCGCCGTACGCCTTATGGATATTTTGCAGTTCCATCACCACGCGCCCGCTCGGCTGTGCGTTCGGAAAATGGAACCGAATCTCATCTTCCTCGTCTTCCACTTCAATCAATTCAATTTTTTCAAGCTGCTTCACACGGCTCTGCACCTGGCGCGCTTTCGTCGCTTTGTACCGGAACCGCTCGATGAAATCCTGCGTCTGCTTCATCTGCTGCTGCTGATTCTTCATCGCATTCACAATCAGCTCTTTGCGGATCACTTTTTCTTTTTCAAAGAACGAATAATTTCCCGCATACACATCCATCTTGCCGAGCGAGAGCGAAAAAGTTTTCTTCGTGATCGAATCCAGAAATGCACGGTCGTGCGAGATGAGCATAATGGCGCCGTTGTAATTCTTCAAATATTCTTCAAGCCACTGCAGCGATTCAATATCCAGATGGTTCGTCGGTTCGTCCAGCAAAAGCACGGAAGGCTCGCGCAGCAGTAATTTTGCCAGTGCAATGCGCATCTGCCATCCGCCGCTGAACGCGCGCACATTCTTTTCCAGATCCACAATTGAAAATCCCAATCCCATCAGCACCGTTTCAATTTTCGATTTCAACCGGAATGCATCGGCTTCTTCCTGCTTGTGCTGAAGCTCGCCGATGATCTCCAACAGTTCAACGTACTCTTCGCTGGTGTGGTCGGCAACGGCAAGTTTCTCGTACGCCTCCTGCAGTTCCTGCTCTATCATCAGCACATCTTCAAAGGCAGACTCGACCTCTTTATAGAGCGACAGATCGGAATCGACCACCGCATCCTGCGGCAGGTAGCCGGTCGAAACGAAATGCGCCTTGTTCACGGAGCCTTCCATCGGCGGATTGATGCCCGCGATGATCTTCATGAGCGTGGATTTGCCCGCGCCGTTACTGCCAACTAAGCCTATGCGATCGTGCGGATTAATGGTGAAAGAGACATCGTCGAACAAATATCGTTCGCCAAAATTTACGGTGAGACTGTTTACGGCAAGCATTGATGCAAGGATGAATTATGAAATATGAAGGATGAATTAGAAAAACAATTATAAATTATGAAGGATGAATTATGAAATATTACAGGTATATTCTTCATCCTTCATACCTCATCCTTCATACTTTTATTGTATAATATACGAAAAATTTCGCTTGTTACGAAGTGTTGAAAGCAGTGTGTAGCGGACAGCCGCATCCCTTGATTCTCTCAAGCGCTTTTGGTAGAATGTGCGCGTTACTCTCTTTTCTGTGTGCTTGTTTATGTGTTAGGAGAGTAGCCAGGAATGTGTGTCTCCCCTCTGTGCGGCTGGTTGTGCGCAAGCGAGAGGGGATCAAGGGGTGTGTCTCTTATTAAATTATATCAACCATGATTGCATATTGCGGACTCCATTGCGACACCTGCCCTATTCATCTTGCCACCATTGAACAGGACCCACAAAAAAAATTGCAGATGCGCCGTGAGGTTGCCAATGCACTGCGCGACCGCCACGGCTTGCTTCTCTCGACAAACGATGTTCCTGACTGCGACGGATGCACGCTTGAAACCGGGCGGCTCTTTTTCTCCTGCGCAAAATGCAAAGTGAGAGCATGCGCCCGCGAACGCCAGCACGACAGCTGTGCATACTGCACCGATTATCCGTGCGAGAAATTACAAGAAGTGTTTGCCGACCAGCTAGAAGCCAAGGTGGAGTTGGAGAAGTTGAGACAATGACATTGATTTTATTTACTGCTAAATCTAGAAAAATATTTATCAATCTCTGGACGTAACTCTATACCAACACGTTCGAAAATATCCAATAAATCTTTATAAGCGCCTTTACCGCCAATAAAATCCCAAAACTCTTCGGCAACTTTTAATTCATTATCTAAATCTATCATTCCTCGCATTGTCCAACGGGAATAAGGTTTTGGTTCGTACGGATTATATGGAATTGCAATAAGTGTATTTACTTTTGCCTTGGGGTTTTCTGCGAGTATAGTAGCAACCCATTCTAATAGAGTTCTTTTAAATTCCTTAAATCCTCCGGCATTGGGTTTAGCAGTCTTTATATCAAAAAGGAATAATTCACCCGAGTTTTTTTCCATCCTTAAATCAATTCTAGTCAAATGGACATCATTCATTTTCCCCTTTTGACATACTTTACGAATTAACTCAATTTCGTCAGCTTTGTTAGGACTTCGTTTTGCGACCGATAAACCATCCATTATTTCTTGGATTAATTTATGTGCCCCTTCGCTTATTTTACTACCAGCAATTGCTTGAGATTGTGCTCTCTTAAAATTCTTCTGTGCCAAAGCAAGAGCAACGGGTTCAAAAATGGCGGTTCCAAAATTTGTATTGAGAGAATGTATAAAAGCATATAATGCTAAACGATCTTTACCAAGTAAGCGCGTGTGAAATGGCATTGAAGCGGGTTCAGGATTATATTTTTCAAATTTATTTCGTAGACAATTTTTTAAAACTTCTTCGGTTACAACTATCTCGGATTTTGAAAGCGGCATTGAGTTTTTTCCTATAGTGACTTCAAATGAAAAATTATTTCCGAATACGCTCCTTTATCCTTCTCCGTTCTATTTAATACCGGTCGCTTAAATTGATCAACAATTTTCATCCCAGCATTTGCAGCTATTTCTGGATACATGTTGTATTTATCGTTTGCAACCAAAAATGCGTTGTAATCTTTAACAAAGAACCGTTTGCAATTATTCAACACATCGGAAATACCTTTGATGTAACTTTGTTTTGCTTCTTTTCCTTGTCCTTTCGACAAAGGGCCAATTTCTAATTCATCTTGTCTCTTAAATCCAAAAAGCTCATAAGCGTATGCGTGTTGTTCGTGGTAATCAATTAAACCTACATATGGTGGACTGGAAAAGATTCCTTTAATTTTTTTTCTTTGTACAAGTTCTGCAAACTCCGGATTCTTTTTTTCTAGCTCAGCAAAAATATCTATTGTCCTGCTGTCAGCGGTCAAACAATATTGAAATGTTTTTGTTCGAAGTTTATCAAATGTCACTAAGCGTTTAAGAGTATCTTTTGTGTAAGTTTGCCACCATTTTAGAATGGAAAACAGTGGTTTACACATTTTGCCGTGTTTTGAACAATAATATGTTGTCGTTATAGGCTCAAGCAGTGTAGCAAGATCGGCGTGAGTAGTTGCACGGCAGGATCTGATTGTCCGGCTTAAAATAACACTAATGATTCTTTTTGTATCGGTATTTTTAATCTTCTTTATCTCGGCAAAGACAAACTCTATTTCGTTGCGTACATGTTGAGAATACCATTTACCTAAAAAAGAGCTTTCATTGTCTTGTCGAAGTTTTATCTTGTATTCTTTTATAAGTTTAGTGTAAGTCGGAAGAAATTTCTTTTCTTGTTCAGAACCGTATTTGTCTTCGTTAATTTGCCCGCGTTTAAGTTTATATTTGTATTCCGGAACCGGAAAGTTTTCATTGTTAAATTTATACAACGCTTGTAATAATTTTTCTTCGAATTCGACCGTATGGGAATTGGAGAGAAAGCCGATTAATGCATTTGTAATTCGAACAACCTCTTTTTGAATATCTATTAAATCAAACTTTGTGATTTTGCAGTTACTGATGGTTGTATTGAATGCAGAAACATCCATTCCTACGGCATGCATTCCAAGTTCATTCGCTTGAACAAGTGTTGTTCCGCTTCCGCAAAACGGATCGAGAATAATATCACCTTTCTTAAAATAAATTTCTTTCTTAAAATCATCGGTATGATCGTCAAGAAAATATTCTACTAATTGAGGAATGAATTTTCCCTTGTAAGGATGCAAGCGATGAACATGTTTTGTAGTTTCCGCTTCCGTGTATTTATCAAATGATAATGCCCAATTTAAGTCTTCACCAAGTTGGTCTTTCCACGAAACTTCTCGCTTACCTTTGAATGATTTATAATATTCAATAAGTTCTTTTTTCGAAATTTGTGTCCCACCATTATCACCAATCTTTTTCACACGTCCGTATTGGATCAAATACGAAATGTTTGAAGGAGTAACATTCTTTCCTAAATGTTCAGAAGCCCAAACGCTCGCTTCTTTTATACTTAATAAATCACTCACAAAATTCCTTGGTTTGTATTTTGATCTAAATATAACAAAAATAATCTATGAGAGTTTATTTCCATAATCAAGGAATGTCTTCGCGAGACCGAGAAATCATAGAGAACTGAGCGAATGGGAAACGGTGGACGAAGCGTTTGTCACGCCGACCTGCCCGCCACGTTTTTTGGCGGGAGGCGTGATTCGGCTTTGTGCGACTTGGCGTCCATCGTGAGCGTTAAATTTCGCGGAGATTTTTGGTTACTTTTTCTCGGAAAAAGTAACGACATTTAAGAACTGAATTCCGGTGCCGAAAGCATCACTTCGTTGACTTTCGCCGGAATGACAGTGCAAAAAGGAATTGTCATGAAAGCCATCGTCTACACACATTACGGCCCGCCGGATGTCCTCCACCTTACAGAAGTCGCGAAACCTGTTCCCAAAGAACATGAAGTGCTTGTTAAAGTCCACGCCGCTACCGTCAACAGAACCGATTGCGGTATGCTTCGCGCAGAGCCGTTCATCGTGAGATTTTTCAGCGGCCTCTTAAAACCTACGAACACAATTCTCGGCACGGAATACGCCGGCAAAATTGAAGCAGTCGGAAACAATGTGACAGCGTTTAAAGTGGGGGACAAGGTATTTGGGTTCAGCGGCAAAACATTCGGCGCTCATGCGGAATATCTAACGGCACGCGACGACAGTCCCATCGCCATCATGCCAACGAACATGACGTATGAAGAAGCCGCACCAAGCACCGAAGCGATGCACTATGCGTGGAATGATATTCGTGCAGCGAGGGTGCAGAGCGGTCAGAAAGTGCTCATCTATGGAGCAACGGGCGCCATCGGTTCGGCAGCGGTTCAGCTTGTGAAAGCGCTTGGCGCGTATGTTACAGCAGTCGGCAATACCAAGAATATGGAATTAGTAAAATCCCTCGGCGCCGATGAAGTGATTGATTACATGAAAGAAGATTACACGAAGATCGGCACAACCTACGATTTTATTTTTGACGCCGTCGGAAAAATTTCGTTCGGTGCATGCAAACATCTGCTTAAGCCCCGCGGCATTTATTGCTCGACCGATCTCGGTCCGTATGCGCAAAATCCTTTCTTAGCGCTCTGGTGTTTGTTCGGCAGACTCTCCGATGGAAAGAAAGTCATCTTCCCGATTCCCGTCAACACGCAAAAAGATGTCACCTTTTTTAAAGAACTGATGGAAGCCGGAAAATTAAAACCGGTGATCGACCGCCGCTATCCGCTGGAACAGGTTGCCGAGGCATTTCGGTATGTTGAGCTGGGAGAAAAGACGGGAAACGTGGTGATAACGGTGGGACACAAAACATAACACACCCCTGACCCCTCTCTCTCACGCGCAAAAAAAAAATCCAACCCACAGAGGGGAATAAAACTCGCTCAAAAAAAATCCCCTCTGAAGCGTTGGGTTTGATGTTGCCCCGATAAATCGGACAGTAGGTTAAGTAAAAGATGATTCTAGTTCATATTGCATCGGAGATCGATAACCGATCGAAGAATGTAAACGGTGTTGATTATAAAACGATTCAATGTAAT
>JAQUOA010000083.1 GCA_028749215.1 Bacteroidota bacterium | reverse complement strand
AGGACTTCCATCGCTTGACGGCCAATGATATTGGTTGGCTGTTGGATTGTCGTCAACGGAGTGGCAGCAAATTGGCCGCTTTCAATATCATCGAAACCAACAATTGCGACGTCTTCCGGAACCCGTAATCCTTGTTCAAGAATTGCATATTCGAAGCCGAGTGCAGCCAGGTCGTTGTACACAAACATGGCATCAGGTTGGACTTTAAGATCTTTAAATCGTTTTCCAATCTCATACCCGGATTGATAATCATACCACTCTCCGCGCATGCCGAGGCGAAAGAGCAATCTTTTATCTAATTGCCATCCGTGTTTTTTTAATGCTTGCTTGTATCCTTGCAGTCGAAGACTACCTACTTCATTTCCTTTTTCGCCATTAATATATCCGATCTTTTTATATCCAAGCTTAATGAGATAATTAGTTGCGATAAATCCACCAAGTTCATGATCACATCCGACGAACGGTATATCATTATCAGCTATGTAGGACACCATCACAAAAGGGAAGTGTTCGTGAAGCAGTCTTCGGATGGCTGGCGTTGCATGGTACTCATGTGTCATAGATGCAATGATCATTCCTTTGACGCCGAACTTTTGAAATCGTGCAATCTGGGAATCTTCGCGTTCTGCTTTGTTGGAAGAATTTGAAATCAGAACATGGTACCCCAGGTTGTACGCAGCTTCCTCAACGCTATGCATAACGCGGGAAAAAAAAGGACTGCGTATATCACGAAAGACAAGTCCAATGGTGACCTGCTCGCGCTGGTTAGATTCAAGAAGTGACTTGGAAACATACGTTCCCATCCCTACGCGGCTGAACGCAACGCCTTCATAGATCATTGTAGCCAGAGCCTTTTTTACAGTAATAAGGCTGACACCGTAATGTGAAGCCAATTCGGAATGTGAACCGATCTTTTCGCCTACTTTGAGTTTTTTTGAAGTAATTTGTGACTTAATGTCGTCGACAATCTGAAGATAGAGTGGAGTTGAGCTGTGCAATTCAATTGGCATAAATATTTAACTTGGTATACTAGGTATTCCTGTTGGGTCAAACATAGAGTATTTCTTTTTCTTTGTCAAGAAGTTTTTTTGAAGCAGGGAACATGACCGCAGTCAGGTATATAGACAACAGTGTTGTAGGGGTTTAAAAAATACTATCCTTTTATTAGATATCCAGAGAGTTAGAAGAAATGTTTTAACAATGGCGCTTTCTTAAAATTTTACTCGTAGATGCGCAAGCGATTAGCTCTGAAGGTGTTCTTGCAATTCGGTGAGAATAAAAAGAAGAAAGATTTAACAACCGACTGGAATAGAGCAATCCGAGTGTTCTGAAAATTTATTTTCCTGTTACTTGCAGTGCTTTTTTAATTAATTCTTCAATACCAATGTCAGCTCCGTTTGCTTCATTCAAAACAAAGCGAATAGATTGTTCTGCCTTATCGCGATTGTAACCGAGAGATATCAATGCCGCAAGTGCTTCACTCCGAATTGAAGAAGACGTGAGACCCGTCACCGTTGCTGCTGAATCAATTTTTGTCACTTTGTCTTTCAATTCAACAATCATTCGTTCAGCAGTTTTCTTGCCTACACCCGGAATAGAAGTAAGCGAACCGATATTTCCATGGGAGATTGTCCGGATTAATTCTTCTGGTTGAATTCCGGAAAGAATTGTTTGAGCCATTCTTGGTCCGATGCCGGAAACAGAAATTAACAAACGAAATATATCACGTTCTTGTGCAGACGAAAATCCGAAGAGCAATTGTGCATCTTCACGGATATGATGGTACGTGAGAATGGAGACATTGGAATTGGCATCCGGCAGTTTTTCAAAAGTTGAGATTGAAATATTTACCGAATAACCAACACCATTGCAGTCAACCACAATTTCCGTCGGTGACTTTTTTGTTAATGTTCCTTTAAGGTGGGTGATCATAATTGCTCTTACGAAAATTTTATTATTCGTTCCGGATTTACAGCCACAAATGATTTCCAGTTTTTATGTTCCTGTCGTTTCTTTGCAGGGAATCCAGAATGCCGAGAAGAAATCTTAAAAGCATGACAAACAGCGACAGCCAATGCGTCTGTAGAGTCAAAATGCTTTGGCTTTGCTTTTAATTTCAGCAATGCCATTATCATATATTGAACTTGTTCTTTGGACGCTGCACCTTTTCCCGTTACAGCCTTTTTTATTTCACGGGGAGAATATTCCGTCACTGGAATTTCATGATTTACTCCCGCTAAGATCGATACGCCTCGAGCCTGTCCAATTTTTAATGCGGACTGAGCATTTTTAGAATAGAAAGCCGTTTCAATCGCAAATTCATCGGGATGGAATCTGTCAATCACACTACATAATGATGAATAAATTTTACGCAAGCGCAATGGCATTGTAATAGCGCCGGAATTTTTTATCACACCGACATCGAGGATAGAAATTTTTTCCCCTTTTCTTTCGATGACGCCGTACCCTGCTATCAATGTTCCTGGGTCAACACCTAAAATGATCATATGATTATTTTAAGTCTTTAATCTTCAACTGTGTCACCGTCATGCCTGAGAAATCGCTCTCGTCTATTGAAAATACAAGGTCTAAGTTTGTCAATTTAGATTTTACCGTTTCAAGCAAGTACCCCAGACCAAATCCGATACAGTCGAACGTGATACCGTTCTTTTTTATTTTGAAACGCAAATGATCTTTGCCGACTATCCGCGGCAGGCCTATCACCTGAACACCTTTGGTGAGAAACGTGGGCCGCATGTTTTGAGGTCCGAATGGTGCAAACTGTTTCAGCACGCGGAAAAATTTTGGTGTCAGATCAACAAGATCCAATTCAGCATCAATGTGAATTTCCGGTGTGAGTAGATCTTCCGTCAACATTTCTTTTACAGCAGCATTAAAGGCCGTTCGGAATTCATCAATGCGGTCGATGTCGACACTGACCCCAGCGGCATATTTATGTCCGCCGAATTGCAGTAATTTGTCTTCAACTTGTTTGAGCGCGGAATGGATATTGACACCCGAAATACTGCGTGCTGATCCTTTGGCAACACCGTCAACGGTCGTTAACATGACAGCAGGGCGATAATATTTTTCGACGATGCGCGAAGCCACAATACCCACAACTCCCGGATGCCATTGTTCATTGTGCATCACAATGGCGCCGTCACCATATTTTTCAAAATATGCTTCAATCAGACTTTTTGCGTCTTCAAACACGTTTTCGTCAATCTTTCGGCGATTGAGATTTTCCTGTTCAAGTACTCGAGCAAAACGGATAGAATTTTCGTAATCATCGCTAATGAGGAGTTCCACTGCGCGCTTCGCATCTCCAAGTCTTCCAACCGCATTGATGCGCGGGGCGAGCGCAAAAACAATTTGTCCCGTTGTGGCACTTCCTAATTTCAATCCGGCCCCTTCTAACAACGCGCGAATTCCCGGACGGGGAGAAGCATTAAGACGTTCTAGCCCCATGCGTACGAAGACTCGATTCTCATCAACAAGCGGAACAATATCCGCTGTAGTTGCTAGGGCAACGTAGTCGACAAACTTTTCAATTTTTTCTTCGTGACCGAGTGTGCGGGCAACGGCTTGAATAAATTTATATCCTACCCCGGTGCCGCAGAGACTTTTGAATGGATAGCGGCAGTTTGGTTTCAGCGCATCAAGTATGGCGATGGCATTAGGGAGTTCATCGGCAGGTTCATGATGATCACAAATGATCACATCAACTCCCAACTGGTTTGCGTATTCAACTTGGGCAAGGGCGGTGATGCCGCAATCAATAGCGATTAATAATTTTACTCCCTCTTTTTTTGCATACTCCACGCCAGTTTGTGAAATGCCGTACCCTTCAGTCAAACGATCCGGAATGTAATAAGCGACATCGCATCCGATCTCTTTGAAGTATAGATAGAGCATGCCTGCACCGTTGGTTCCGTCAACGTCGTAGTCACCATACACTAAAATTTTTTGTTTATTATTTCGTGCAGTAAGGAGTCGGTCAACAGCGAGATGCATGCCATCCATTAAAAAAGGATCATGGAGTTGATCGATGGTCGGGCGAAAGTATTTTTTTGCCTTCTCAAATGTATCGATGCCGCGGTTAACAAGAACAGAAACGAGGGATGGAGACAAGGTCAGTTCTTCCGCTAGATGTTTAACAACATCTTCGGGGGGCGGCGGAGTCTGAATCCAACGGTATGGCTTTCGAGTGGTCAATGCACTTCTCCTAAAGAGCAATGAATAATGATTCATTGCGTGAGAAAATGCATCTTTCAATCTCTACGCTGCTGTATGAATGCCGAAGTATAGCAATGCCACAAGTGTAAGGTTCGCCGTAAGCCGAATTTTGTCTTCCGCAACAACGGAATGGCAATCATTTCTCTGGATGTCACATTGCTGTGCCATTCTAGCGACCTACCCATCCTGTCTCTAGTGAAAGAATTGAGCGGGCATCTCTTTCTATTTGCCGAAGCAGATAGAACAGGATTTATATGGTCTTGCTCTCAGTGGGGTTTGTCATGCATGATGTGTCACCACATCACCGGTGCGCTCTTACATTAAGGATACTTCATTGTATCCCGCACCATTTCACCCTTATCCGCGAAAAGCGGACGGTATTTTTTCTGTGACACTTTCCGTACGATTACTCGTCCTGGATGTTATCCAGCACTGTGCCCATCCCAAACGCAATGCATTGAGATAGAGTTCGGACTTTCCTCCATAATTCGTTAATGAATTACAGCGATTGCCTGTCGAGCCTTGATCACTTGTTGGCTCTGCATACAAGCAAGCGAGTGATTGAATAGATGATGAATTAAAATCGTGTTTGCACCAATCGAACGAGCGACCGGAGCCGTACATCTGACCGATGTAGAAAAAATTTCTCATACAGTGATCACCAAAACGATATCGCCGTTGAACTGTTATGTCTTAGAATCTATTGCTTCGTTTGCCAAACGGTCCGCCTCTTTGTTTTGAGAGCGGGGTATATGTTTAATACTAAAAGAAAATTTGGATGATGCAAGTAATGTTTTTACTTGCTGATATAAGATTTTTAAACCTGCGTCTTTTACTTTGTATTCGCCATTCACTTGGCGCGCCATGAGCTCACTATCTGTATGGACAACAAGTGAAGCACATCGCAAACTTTCTGATGTTGTGATTGCGTGAAGACAATGGATCAGTGCCGTGTACTCCGCTGCATTGTTCGTGCTGATACCGAGATATTTCTTATCCTTCAGCAATACTTCGCCGCGTTCATTTTTTATCAATACTCCGATGCCCGCTTCGCCGGGATTATTTCGCGAAGCACCGTCAGTAAATGCCAACAGCTTCATTGGGCATTGACATTTCGTGCAAGTTCGTCAGACACCACAATGCGTCCACAATGCTGACAGATATAAATTTTATCATTGCGGCGCAATTCGATGATATGCTGTGGAGGAATTCTGTTTCCGCAGCCGCTGCATGAATTTTTTCGAACGGGCACAACAGCTTTCCCGCGAGCCGACCGGATTTTATTATACTTGGCAAGGTTATCCTTGTTCATTCGAACAATAAGTTTTTCACGTTCGTGTTTATACTTTAACTCTTCTTCCTCTGTTTCTTTTGAAACCTCTGCAAGCTCGGCTTTCTTTTCTTCTAAAATTTGTCCTTGTTCATCGAGCTTGGTTTGAAGTTCTTCAGCTTCTTTTTTCGCCATGCTCATTTGATTCTCAAAATCTTCAAATTGCTTTGTCAAAGTTTTTACCGACTCCTCTGCAAAATCAATTTCTTTGGTGATCGCATCGTATTCTTTATTATTTCGCACTTGGTACTGCTGAGCTTTATACTTTTTTAACTTCTCTTCGAAATCTTTAATGTCTTCGTCTGCTTTGTTTCGAGCTGCGACTTGTCCTTCAATGTATTCCTGCCGCCCCTTCACTTTTTCCGTAAGCTCTGCAACTTCAATTTCGAGTGTTTGAACAGTTTCCGGTAAATCGCCTTTGCTTTCTTCCACCTCGTCTAAATTGCTGTCAACTTTTTGTAAAAGGTATAACAAACGTATCGTATCTTCCAATGTATGCTCCTTAGTAATATCGAATAGGATTCGTGGTTGTCTCTGTAATAAATACCGGTATTGAATGCTTTCTTTGCTGCAAGATCTCTCTAATTTTCATTGCCAACGGTCCAAGAACAAGGTGTTCCGTTTCGTAATGTCCCGCATCGACCAATAAAATTTTATGTTCGACGTCTTGAAATGTGTGATACTTTAAATCAGCAGTTACCATTGCATCGGCACCTTGATGAATTGCATCGTTGATATACTCTGATCCCGATCCGCCGCACACCGCAACACGTTTAATGCGTGCTCCTTTTCCGGCTGAGTAACGAAGCGACGGTGTTTTTAATTTTTTCTTCACCAATGAAAGAAAATTATTCTCGCTCACCGCTTTCGGAAGATTGCCGATAGCTCCGAGACCATACTCGGTATTTTCATTCATCAGCGGATACACATCATAGGCTATTTCTTCATACGGATGTGCGACCCGCATTGCCGACAGAACATCTTTGATTTTCCATGACTCACATACCATTTCAAGTCGAATTTCTTCTGCTCTTTCTAATTTCCCGACTTCACCAAGAAACGGGCGGGCGTTATTCATCCCTCGAAAAGTTCCAGTTCCTTCACCTCGAAAAGAGCAATGGTCGTACTTGGTAAACATTCCCGCACCGGCATTGTGCATTGCCGTCGCGACTGTCTCGATAAAATTTTTTGGTACGAAAACAACAATTTTTGTAAAACTATCTTTTAAAGGTGACAGAATCTGCACATCGGTCAATCCTAGAGCTTTTGCAAGAACAAAATTTACTCCCCATTGAACACTGTCTAAATTTGTATGGGCTGAGTAAAGATTTATTTTTTTTTCGGTGATGAACTGTGCAATTTCACCAACGCGCGTATCCGAAGTCAAATTTTGCACCGGATGAAAGAGAAGAGGGTGGTGCGTGATGATAAGATTTGTTTTTTTTTTGACGGCTTCTTTCGCAACATAGAGTGTTGCGTCGAGTGCTACCAAAACAGCTCGAATAGTATCAGTCCCTCTTCCAATCTGTAATCCTACATTGTCACCCTTCCATGCAATGGCTGGTGGTACGAATGGCTCAAACTTGTTTTGAAATTCTTTGACGGTCAATACGGTTCAGGCAAAAAAAAAGTCCCGTTGGTTTTGCGGGACATTTTTTATCGTTTAACAACAGTGACGTGTTCTTTATTTCTGTTCGAACGTAATTTTAATTTTTTTGGCTTCATCTTCTCGTGTACAAAATAGTAAATGTGAGCAAAAAATGCAAGATTGACTTTCCTTCATTTTTTTGGTAAGTTTCATACGAAATTTGAACTGATAAGTGCTTTCACTTTTAATTTTTGTTGAAGTTCCGGAGCTAATCGCTTGGTTACAGAATATGGCTACGATGTTTTTTTCACTATCACAATTCTTTGTCTTGTTGTAGGATTCGGTTCATATTTTTTTATTGAACATGCTCTCGTCAAAACAATCCTGATTTCACTGTCAATTCTATTGTTTATTTTCACCCTTAATTTTTTTCAAGATCCGGAACGTGTGACACCCCACAATGAGAGTTTTGTTGTTTCCCCGGCAGATGGAAAAATTATTAAAATTGAACGCGTTGTCGAAGACAAATTTATAAAGGGTGAAACAACACTCGTCTCTATTTTTATGTCTCCGGTAAACGTGCACGTGAATCGGAACCCTATCAGCGGTAAAGTTGGGTATTTTGAATATATCAAAGGTGAATATTTTGCCGCCTTTGAAGACAAAGCATCCCTTAAAAACGAACAGACTCATATTGGTATTGAAGGTGTAAAAGGAAAAATATTTTTCAAGCAGATCGCGGGATTCATTGCCCGCCGAATTGTGGCAAATGTTAAAGTAGGGGATAGTGTTGAAGCGGGAAAGCGATTCGGGATGATAAAATTCGGATCTCGTGTTGATATTTACATACCGAAGAATGCAGAGATTAAAGTGGCCATGAATCAAAAAACTGTTGCCGGTGAGACTATTTTGGCGGAGCTGAAATGAGAGTGACGCGTGCTGTCGTTCCGACGCTGTTCACTGTGCTCAATATGTTTTCCGGTTTTTTGTCTATCATTCACGCCAGCGAAGGAAGGTTTCTCGAAGCGTGTTATTTTATTTTGTTAGCAGGAGTCTTTGATTCGCTTGATGGAGTTATGGCACGGCTGACAAAATCGAGCAGTGCGTTTGGAATTGAGATCGATTCATTATCCGATATTGTTTCATTTGGTGCTGCGCCGGCATACTTGGTGTATAAATTGTACTTATTTCAATTCGAATCAGTGGGGATGATCATCAGTTCCTTGTTGTTGATCCTTGGCGGGATTCGGCTCGCACGATTCAATGTTCAATTAGTTGGATTTGATAAAGAACATTTTTCAGGACTCCCTATTCCGGCGAGCGCGATTGCAGTCGTATCTTATGTATTGACTTTTCGCACCGACAGCGGCCGGTTAGAAGCAATGGCGGGAACTCTTCTTGCACCGTTTGTTATCGTCGTATCGCTGTTGATGGTAAGTAAAATTAAGTATGATACACTGCCGAAAATTTCAAAAAAGGAATTTAAGAAGCATCCTGTTCAATTGATTTCGTTTTTCTTTGCGTTCCTCATTATTGTCTTTACAAAAGGGGCCGCGATCTTTTATGTCTTTGCAGCCTTCATCATTTTTGGGATTCTTCGAGCCTTGCTGAGCATGGTGAAAAAAGAAAATAAAACGGAACAGGAAATAGAAGAATCACCCAGTTACGATCTATAATCATTTTTAGAGAACTATGTATCAATCTACAATTACCATAACACTTCGTCCGTCGATTCTTGATGTGCAAGGGAAAGCCGTTGAACATGGAATCCACACGCTTGGAATGACCACAGTACAAAATGTCCGCATCGGTAAATCAATTCAATTGTTGGTCGATGCCAAGACAGAAGAAGAAGCCAAAAGAGTGACCGAAGAAGCGTGTAAGAAATTATTAGCGAATCCCGTCATGGAAGATTATTCCTATACAATTCACAAAGTATGAGCGAAAAAATTAAATTCGGTGTTGTTGTGTTCCCGGGATCAAATTGCGATCACGATGCGTACCATGCTGCCAAACATGCATTATATCAAGATGCGGAATTTCTCTGGCACAAAGAGCCCGATTTGAAAAATTCCGATGTGATTATTCTTCCGGGAGGATTTTCGTACGGAGATTATCTTCGTACGGGGGCAATTGCCCGCTTTTCTCCGATTATGAACGAAGTAATACGGTTTGCAAACAATGGAGGTATCGTCGTCGGGTTTTGTAATGGGTTTCAGATTCTGTGTGAATCTGGATTGTTGCCTGGTGTTTTGTTGCGGAACAGTTCATTACAATTTTCTTGTAAGCATGTTCATTTGCGTGTTGAACACAATCAGTCGAAATTTACCTCACAGTCGAAAGCAGGAGATGTTCTCCGAATCCCCATTGCTCATGGAGAGGGGAATTATTTTGCTGAAGCGGATACTCTGAAAGTATTAGAGGATAACAGTCAGGTTGTGTTTCGGTACTGTGATGAAACGGGAAAGATTACCGACGCGGCAAATCCAAATGGCTCACTCAATAATATCGCCGGCATTGTGAACAAAGAAGGAAATGTCATGGGGATGATGCCTCATCCTGAACGGGCATGTGAAGCAGAACTTGGTTCGGTAGATGGGAAAAAAGTTTTTGAATCGATTATCAACAATTTTGTTTTACAAATAGTTTAAAAGGAGAAAGATTATGTTTGGGCTCGGAACACCTGAAATGTTATTGATTGTTTTCGCCATCCTTGTTTTGTTCGGTGCAAAAAAGGTCCCTGAATTTATGCGCGGACTTGGTAAAGGGGTAAGCGAGTTTAAAAAAGGGATGAACGACATCCAAAGCGAACTGCAAAAAGAAGAGACGAAAGAGGATGAATTAAAACGACGTGAAGCAGATCTTGCACGACGTGAAGCAGAGTTGAACAAACGTATCGAAGAAAAAAAATAATCACTCTTCTCACCCTCAATTGTTAAAGCATTTTCTCGACGAAGGAATACTGTTTGAACGTTCGTGAATCATACGATTTGTTCCACACTCGTGTGCAAAATCAGGAAGAAACAACTGAAGCACGGGTGAAGGAACATCTTTCCGTTATTTCCCAAAGAAAAAACCTGAATGCATTTCTTTCCGTCTTCGATTCAGAAGTTCTTGAATCTGCGCGTGCTGCCGATAAAAAGATAAAAGCAGGAACTGCTGGCCCTCTTGCAGGAATGGTTATTGCCGTAAAAGATGTAATGAGTATGAAGGGGAAGCGCACGACCTGCGGATCTAAAATTCTTGAACACTTCGACGCTATTTATGATGCAACGGTTATAGAGAAATTGCGTGAAGCGGATGCAGTGGTCATCGGCAAGACGAACATGGATGAATTTGCTATGGGATCGTCAGGAGAAAATTCAGCATTTGGCCCGACGAAACATCCCATGGATGAGACGCGGGTTCCCGGCGGTTCAAGCAGCGGTTCGTGCGTTGCCGTAGCGGCAGGAATGGCCACAGCATCACTTGGTACGGACACGGGTGGTTCTATTCGTCAACCGGCAGGATTGTGCGGCATCGTAGGATTAAAGCCGACGTACGGCCGCGTTTCTCGTTATGGATTAGTTGCGTTTGCGTCATCGTTCGATCAGATAGGACCTTTTACAAATTCTGTGCGCGATGCCGCACGTATTTTGCAAGTGATTGCTGGACATGATGAACGAGATTCAACATCGGCGGACGTTCCCGTTCCAAACTATTTGGATGCGTTGAATCGAAATGTTAAAGGGATGAAAATAGGATTACCGAAAGAATATTTTTCCGATGCGCTTGATGCTGAAATTCGTTCTGTGATTGACAAAAAAATTGAAGTATTAAAAAATGGTGGAGCAGAAATTGTTGAAGTGAGCCTTCCGCATTCCGAATATACCATCTCCACCTACTATATTTTAGCAACAGCAGAAGCATCATCCAATCTTACACGGTTCGACGGAGTCAGATACGGATATCGTTCGGCGAAAGCACATGACCTTTCAAGTATGTATGTGAAATCTCGAACCGAAGGATTCGGCGATGAAGTGAAACGACGCATTATGCTTGGAACGTACGTCCTCTCGTCGGGTTATTATGATGCCTACTATAGAAAAGCGCAGCAAGTTCGTCGGCTCATTCAAAATGATTTTTTTGAAGCATTCAAAAAAGTTGATTGCTTACTAACGCCGATTTCTCCTACCACTGCATTCAAACTGGGAGAGAAGATGGACGA
>JAQUOA010000082.1 GCA_028749215.1 Bacteroidota bacterium | reverse complement strand
ACTACGGCAGCAGCTGGTTCGAAGGTATTCGCTGTTATGAAACAAAAAAAGGTTCGGCGGTATTTCGTTTAAAGGAACATGTCGATCGTCTTTTTGATTCGGCAAAGATGTATCGAGCGGATATTCCATATACCAAAGAGCAAGTGACGCAGGCAATTAAGGAAACCATTAAGGCGAACAAACTTAAATCGTGCTACATCCGTCCGATTGCGTACCGCGGTTACGGCGATGTCGGCGTGAACCCGTTTGGATGCCCTGTTGATTTGACCATTGCAGTATGGGAATGGGGAAAATATCTCGGTGCCGATGCGTTGGAAAAAGGGATCGATGTAAAATTTTCGTCGTGGAATCGTTCGGCGCAGAACACTTTTCCTACCATGGCAAAATCGGGCGGCAACTATCTCAACTCGCAGTTGATTAAGATGGAAGCCGTTGTCGACGGCTATGTAGAAGGGATCGCCTTGGATGTGAATGGCGTTGTGTCCGAAGGAAGCGGAGAAAATATTTTTTTGATAAAAGATGGAACGATCATGACTCCGCAGTTTGTGAATGCAATTCTTCCGGGCATCACGCGCGCGTCAGTCATTCAAATTGCGAAAGATGCGGGCATTCCGATTGTTGAAGGAAATATTCCGCGCGAAATGATCTACATTGCCGATGAAGTGTTCTTTACCGGAACAGCGGCTGAAATTTCTCCGATCCGCTCGGTTGATAAAATTGTGATCGGAACCGGTGCACGCGGAACAATAACCAAAGAATTGCAAAAACGATTCTTTGATGTTGTGGAAAACGGAAATGACCCTCATGGTTGGTTGGACTTTGTAAAGTAATATTTTTGATCTTGCATGATGCCATTTGTTTGCACTAAGGGGAGTACATGAGCAAAGATTTTGCATGGAAAGAAGTTTTTAGATCGAGGATCAAGCCGGCTTCGCTTGAAGAAATGCTGTCAAAGATACCTGTCTTCGAAAAACTTACACCGAAAGAGCTCCGCCATGTTGCCGATATTCTTCATCGCCGACAATATGTCAAGGACGAGTACGTTTTTTATCAAGGCGATCCAGGGTTGGGGATGTACGTCGTTGAAAAAGGAAGGGTCGGCATTGTTGTCGAAGGAAAGGACACGACTCAAAAAGAAGTGACCGAAATGAGTGATGGAGATTTTTTTGGAGAAATTGCTTTGCTCGATGAATCCCCGCGCTCGGCGTCGGTCATTGTAAAAGAAGATTCACAGCTGATCGGTTTTTTCCGCCCAGATTTATTCGAAGTGATTGAAAAGACCCCGCAGACCGGCCTGAAAATTGTGATGAAATTGGCCGAGATGATCGGTGAGCGCCTGCGCAATATGAATGCAGAATTTTCGAAACTTCAAAAAGAAATCGAAACGTTGAAATTGCATCAACAACACAAGGAGGCGACCCATGAAAAAGATTCGCCGAGTAAAAAAAAGTCCAAGTAAGCAAAAGAAAGTTAGAACATCAACGCCGAAGCAACAATCGTTTTCCAACATCGCGTTGAAACATATTCTTGTTCCGATTGATTTTTCCGAGAATTCCAAAAAGGCATTACGCTATGCTGTGCCGTTAGCTCATCAATTCAACGCATCAATTACGCTTATCAATATCGTAGAGCCGACGGTATTTCCTTCGGATTTCGGATTTGGTCAGATGAGTTTTCCGGATGTTGAAAAAGAATTGTTCGACAAAGCGGAAGAAGAATTACGGTCAGTCGCAAAAGAAATTCCTTCTGCCATTCCTAATGATGTTGCGGTGAAGACAGGAATTCCGTTTGTTGAAGTGACCAATTACGCCAACGATGAACAGATTGATTTGATTATTGTTGCCACACACGGACGAACCGGAGTAGAGCACATTTTATTCGGAAGCACCGCGGAAAAAATTATTCGCAAAGCTCCCTGCCCGGTTTTTGTTGTGCGTGCTGAAGAACATGATTTTATCGATGAACGGGTTTAACACAAAAAACTTTTTTTGATGAGCTGCAGGAGTGCCACGCTGGGGATTTTTATTTTGGTAATGAAATAACATTCCTTGCCTAACCAGCGCAACTTTCGTATATTTAATAAAATTTTTCACACAATTATCATTTTTGAGTAGGTAGATGCTAAAAAAACGAAAAGACCTTGCTAAGGTTAAAATAAAAAAGCAAGATGACCTCTTAACTTCGTATGAAAACGCGGTTTCGTGGTTTGAAACGAATAAGAAACTTCTCACCAATGTTGGCATAGCACTTGTAGTCATCATTGCCGCCGGATGGTTCTATCTGAATAACCAACATCAGAATAACGACAAGGCAGCGCTGGAATTTGCAAAAGTATTTTCCTACTACGACAACGGACAATACCAACTTGCAATGAACGGAATTCCGGAACGCAATGTTCGCGGGTTACAGGCAATCGTGAACGATTACGGATCCACAACGTACGGCAACTTGGCCAAATTTTATCTGGCAAATTGCTTCTTCAATTCCGGTGAATATGATAAAGCGCTGGAAGCGTACAAAGATGCAAGCGTTTCTTCTCCGTTACTTGAAGCGTCACGTCTTGCCGGAGTTGCTGCTTGCTACGAGGCGAAAGGGAATTTTGACGATGCCGCAAAGAATTTTGAAAAAGCCGGCAAGTATTCAGCGAACGATCCGAATGCACCAGATAATTTAGCCAATGCTGCGCGGAACTATGCGAAAGCAGGCAATAAAGATCAGGCAATAGAGCTCTACAAGTTAATCAAAAAAGAACATGGAAGTTCTGCGGCGGCACGGGAAGCGGAAAGATATCTCGGTGAACTTCTCGGATAGCAACTAACTGAAATTCTTTTTTTGAATTTTTAACTGCGTCGGACATGCTCAATTGCGCATCTCACGACGCAGTTTTTTTTTATACTCATTATGTTGACAGACTTCGGAAGTATCCTCGCTTTTTTACTCGTCGGTGCCATCTTCACTGCCGGCGGACTCATCGCATCATGGCTCCTTCGTCCGCAACGACCTTACGCACAAAAATTATCGACCTACGAATGCGGTGAAGAACCGATCGGCTCTCCTCGCGTGCGATTCAATATTCGCTTCTATGTTGTCGCGCTTATCTTTTTGGTTTTTGAAGTGGAAGTTGTCTTCCTCTTTCCGTGGGCATTGGTATTTAAATCATTCGGACTGTTTGCCTTTCTTGAGATGGTGGTGTTCCTGGCAATTCTTGTTGTGGGATATGCATACGTGTGGGTGAAGGGGGATTTAGAGTGGGATAAACCGATGCCGCGGTACACTACAGCAGATGATAAAACGATCACCACTATTTTTGAAGAACAAGAGGAAAGTGTTTTACATTAACGGTAACTGAAAAATTATGGGACTTCTCGATCAAAAATTTGAAAGCTCTAATGTCATCGTGACGTCATTTGACAAGCTGCTGAATTGGGCGCGGCTTTCATCGCTTTGGCAAATGCAATTCGGCCTCGCCTGCTGTGCTATTGAAATGATGGCGGCATCTGCTTCTAACTTTGACATGATGCGCTTCGGCGTTATTCCGCGTGCCACCCCGCGTCAGTGCGATGTCATGATAGTCTCCGGAACGGTCACATTAAAAATGGCATCCCGCATTAAACGGCTGTACGATCAGATGTCGGAACCGCGTTATGTAATTTCCATGGGAAGCTGTTCAAACTGCGGTGGTCCGTACTGGGAACATGGGTACCATGTTTTGAAAGGTGTTGATCGCGTTATTCCTGTCGATGTGTATGTGCCGGGATGTCCACCGCGGCCTGAAGCGCTGATTGAAGGATTAATTAAGCTTCAGGAAAAAATTCGTAATGAAAGTTTAGTAAAGAAAAAAGCAGTGTAACACTCAACCTGGAATGGGTTGAGGCAGTTTGAAAAAATATTTCAACCCTGTAAAAAATGAAAATATGACGGCACAAGAAATTCACGATATCATCAAAGCGCAATTTAGCGATGCTGTTCTCGAAGTAAAAATTGAAGGCGCACGCGATCCGTTCATCAAAATCCTTCCGGAAAAAATTAAAGATGTTGCGCAGTTTGTTCGTGACCATGCCCAGATGAAGTTCGATTACCTCATGTGTCTCTCCGGTGTAGATTACAAAGGAAAGCTGGGCGTGGTGTACCATCTCTATTCCTTGACTCACGGTCATAAAATTGTTTTGAAGGTAGAAGTGTCGACTGATACACCGAATGTTCCCTCTGTGGAGTCAATTTGGAAGTCGGCCAATTGGCACGAACGTGAAGCGTTTGATTTATTTGGAATACACTTTGAAGGCCATTCGGATCTCCGACGCATTTTGCTCCCCGATGATTGGGAGGGGCATCCTCTTCGGAAAGATTATGAAGTACCTGAATTTTACAACGGAATGAAAGTTCCATATTGACTGTATCCATTAAGGCACAAAGCCGCTAAAATTTTAGTGTCCTTGTTGTTAAATGAAAGATGATTAAAACTACACTAGACATCGCAAGAACCTCCACCGGCAAATCGCTTCGCACCGAAGAGATGGTCGTTAATATGGGTCCGCAGCATCCTTCAACACACGGCGTGTTGAGACTTGAAGTAGTCCTTGACGGCGAAATTGTTGTTGATGTAATTCCCCATATTGGTTATCTGCATCGTTGTTTTGAAAAACACTGCGAGCATATGACGAGCTATCAACAGGTTATTCCGTATGTTGATCGCATGGACTATGTTGCTGCAATGACCAATGAAATGGCATACGTGGTGGCTGCCGAGAAGTTATTGAAGATTGAAGTTCCAGAACGTGTGCATTACATCCGTATTATCATGGCTGAGCTGCAGCGCATTGCGTCGCATCTTATTGCCATCGGAACGTTTGGCATTGATATGGGGGCATTCACCCCTTTCCTGTATTACTTCCGTGATCGTGAAAAAATTTTAGATCTCTTCGAAATGACATGCGGTGCCCGGTTGCTCTATAACTACATGTGGATCGGCGGATTGTCGCACGATCTCCCGCCGCAGTTCGTCGAGAAAGCAAAACAGTTTTGCGTTGATTTCAAGAAGACGATGAAAGAGGTCAACGACTTGCTGAACTACAACGAAATTTTTATCAAACGTACTGCCAATGTTGGTGTGTTGCCGAAAGATTTGGCAATTAATTATGCCTGCAGCGGACCAATGTTACGCGCCAGCGGTGTTGATTTTGATCTGCGTCGGGATGATCCATACACACTCTATAACAAATTTGAATGGAATGTCATCGTCGGCAAGGGTGAGGTAGGAGTCGTCGGCGATGTCTGGAACCGTAACATGGTTCGTCAAAATGAAATGTGGGAAAGTGTCCGCATTATTGAGCAGGCTCTGGCAACCTTGCCGGAAGGCGATGTTAAGAAAGCAATCCCCAAACGAATTCGTCCCACACCTGGCGATGCTTATGGCCGCGTAGAAGGACCGCGCGGTGAACTCGGATTTTATATAGTGGCGGAAGACAGTGTTACACCGTTCCGCATTAAAGCACGTGCACCGGCATTTGTCAACTTAAGTGTGATCAATGAAATATCAAAAGGTGCCATGCTTGCAGATTTGGTTGCCATCATCGGAAGTATTGACATTGTGCTTGGCGAAGTGGACAGATAGTGAAGTTGTAAGTCGCTCAATGAATTTTTTCAGACGTTGTGTAATTCTAAAAAATAAATCCTGAATGGAAAATATTTTACAGTTACTTTCTAACCCGATTGTTTCCGCAGTGTTGATGGCACTGGCTCCGTTGCTTTTTATCCTGCCATACGCCCTGGTGACAATTTACATTGAAATGAAAATGGCGGCGCACATTCAAAACCGCCTGGCGTACATGCAAACCGGATGGCATGGAACACTCCAGCCGTTTGCCGATATTCTAAAATTGCTGCAAAAAGAAGATATCATCCCAACCGCCGCAAGCAAATTTCTTTTTATTTTGGC
This sequence comes from Bacteroidota bacterium, assembly GCA_028749215.1. Lineage (GTDB taxonomy): Bacteria > Bacteroidota > Ignavibacteria > UBA10030 > UBA8401 > JAQUOA01. Next base: position 5,442 of record JAQUOA010000082.1, on the reverse strand, counting down.
GCCGTATCTTGTTTTTGTGGGCACGTACTCATCGTTTGCCGTTCTGCCGTTCAGCAGTGCATTCATCGGCAGCAACATTGATCTTGGAATTTTCTTTCTCATTGCTGTCTCGTCGTTAGTTGTCGTAGGCTTGTTAATGTCCGGATGGGCATCGAACAACAAGTGGTCGCTCTTTGGTGCGTTGCGTTCTGCCGCACAAATCGTCAGTTATGAAATTCCAAGTGCGCTTGCCATTCTTGGTGTGGTCATGGTTTCAGGGACGATGAGCACGCAGGAGATGACACATTTTCAAGACGGTGGAATTGGTCAGTGGATAATTTTCGGCGGCAACCTGCCGTTGTGGCAAAAACTGTCGTTGATTCCATTTATGATCATTCTTTTTTTAATTTACCTTGTGTCCTCAATGGCAGAAGTGAACCGGACACCGTTCGATATTCCCGAAGCAGAATCTGAATTGGTGCAGGGATACAATACCGAATACAGCGGAATGAAGTTTGCAATTTTTTATTTGGCTGAGTATGCTAATCTCTTTTTGGTTTCCGCCGTTGTGGTGATATTGTTTTTTGGCGGATGGACAAGTCCGTTCGGCACATTTTTAAGCGGACCGGTGTGGGGTGCATTTTGGTTTGTTACGAAGGGAATGCTCTTCGTCTGTTTAAATATTTGGCTTCGCTGGACGCTCCCACGTTTACGGGTCGATCAATTGATGTATGTTTCGTGGAAAGTTTTGACACCCTTCGCGCTTTTGTGCGTGCTGGCGATTGGTTTGATCGTAGTGATGTAAATTATTAACTGAACAGAAAAACATAAAAATATTATGGCCGCTGTTGCACTATATTTTTCGGATATTTATCGCTCCCTGCGATCCATCGTTATCGGCATGGGAGTGACGATCAACCAAATGTTTCAGCCGGTGGTGACGCTGCAATATCCGATCGAAAAAAAGGCAATGCCCGAACGTGTTCGGAACAGATTGTACATGAATTTTGATGACTGCATCGGATGCGAGTTATGTGCCAATGCTTGTCCGGTTGACTGCATTGATATCGAGGTGATGAAAGCCCCGGCGACAGAAAATCTTGGTGTTACGTCTACCGGACAAAAGAAACGCATCTACGTTACAAAGTTCGATATTGATATTGCAAAATGCTGTTACTGCGGGCTCTGCGTGTATCCATGTCCGACCGAATGTTTGAAGATGACCGATGTCTACGAATTTTCTGAATTTGATCGCCATAACCTGATCTATAATTTCAGCACGATGACACCATCGGAAATCGAGACGGCAAAAGGAAAAATAAAAGTGTTCGAAGAAGAACAAGCGGCGAAGAAAGCTGCGGCAGCAGCACAAGCCGCCGCCGCGAAAGCTGCTGCGCCCGTGCCGCCGTCATCACCTGATCCGAGTTCACAAACACCTCCGCCACCCGCAAATCCGGATAGTGGAAACGCTCAACCTAACACGTAGGGATATGAATTTATACGACATCATCTTTTACTTTTTTGCGGTTGTGACCATTGCTTCTGCGGCTGTGGTGGTCTTTTCGCGCAACATTGTCTATTCCGCTTTCTCATTGCTCTTTACTTTTTTTGGTGTTGCGGGGATTTATGTTCTGCTCAATGCAGATTTTCTCGCCATCACCCAGTTGCTGGTGTACGTTGGCGGAATTTTGGTACTGATTCTCTTCGGAGTGATGTTAACGACCAATGTCGTGAGTGTGGAAATTAAAACCGGAACGATGCAGACATTGCCGGCAACAATTATCGTTGCGTTACTCGCCGGACTTTTAGGCGGCATTGTCTGGACAACCGATTGGTTTGTCGGTAAACGTCTCAGTGAAGTGACATCACAGACGACGTCCAAAGAAATTGGAACGGCGCTGATTACGACGCACGTGCTTCCGTTCGAAATTGCTTCTGTAATTTTACTTGTCGCAATCGTCGGTGCGGCGATGATGGCAAGAAGAGAAAGATCGAATACTAATATCTAAACTTTAAATTCTGAACGTCAGCAATGAAACGTTTAGGATTTAGAAATTATGATTTTGAATTTTATGACTATTACCCTTACACATTTTTTACTTGTCAGCGCCGTGTTGTTCAGCTTTGGCGTGTATGCTGTCATCACTCGGCGCAATGCCATTATGGTGCTGATGGGCATTGAACTGATCCTGAATTCTGCCAACATCAACTTTCTTGCTTTCTCTCGTTTCGGCGGATTGAATATTGAAGGACAAATGGCGGCAATCTTTGTCATCATCTTGGCGGCGGCAGAAGCGGCTATTGCATTGGCAATTGTGCTCAATATCTATAAACGGTTTAACACAGTGAATGTTGACGAAGTATCAATCTTAAAAGACTAATGACACCAGAACTTACTATCGCTCTTGCAATTCTTCTTTTACCGCTTTTTGCTTTTGTGGTTCTCGTTTTCTTTGGAAAAAGATTCAGCTCCATCAGCGGTTATGTTGGGACGACTATCCTTGGGATCGATCTTGTTCTTGCGCTCTATACCATGTTTACCAAACTGAATGCATCGGTACCGGTATGGAACATGAGTTTTACATGGATAGATCTTCATACCATGATCAATCATGTTCCGATGAAACTTGATATCGGTATCATGGTAGATAATCTGACAGCGCCGATGCTTGTTGTTGTAACGACGGTCAGTTTCCTTGTGCACCTATTTTCGCTGGCGTACATGAAAGATGATGTCCGTTACTCACGCTACTATGCGAACCTCGGGCTGTTTACGTTTTCAATGCTCGGCATTGTTCTTACCAATAATTATCTGCTGATGTACGTGTTCTGGGAATTGGTTGGATTGAGTTCGTATCTGCTCATCGGACATTGGTACGAAAAGAAATCAGCAGCCGATGCAGGGAAGAAGGCGTTTCTCGTCAATCGTGTCGGTGATCTCGGTTTCTTTATCGGCATCATGATCGTCTGGATGCAATTTTCCACTCTCACATTCAGTGATATCTTTTCATCAATTCATCGCGGAGTCGTGCCGTTTGATTCCAACACGTGGCTTACCGCGGCGGGGTTATTAATTTTCTGCGGTGCGGTTGGTAAGTCGGCACAATTCCCTTTGCATGTGTGGCTGCCCGACGCGATGGAAGGCCCCACGCCTGTGAGCGCATTGATTCATGCTGCGACGATGGTGGCCGCCGGCGTTTACCTTGTGGCACGCACATTTCCAATGTTGACAGCCGATGCGTTGGTGACGATTGCGTACATTGGCGCGATTACGGCATTTATTTCTGCTACCATTGCCATTGTGCAGAACGACATCAAAAAAATTCTCGCATATTCTACCATTAGTCAGTTAGGATACATGGTGATGGGGCTTGGAGTCGGCGCGTACACTGCCGGTGTGTTTCATCTTGTCACGCACGCGGCATTTAAAGCCGGATTGTTTCTTGGCTCTGGCTCGGTAATTTATGCGATGCACCATGCACTTCATCATTTGAACGATCACCATACCGATGCGCAGGATGTCCGGTTCATGGGTGGATTGAAAAAGAAAATGCCGGTTACATTTTGGACCATGCTGATTTTTACGCTGGCAATTTCCGGCGTGCCGTTGACCTCCGGCTTTTTAAGCAAAGATGAAATTCTTGCCGGTACACTGGCCTTCGGTCATTTCACCGGCCACACAATTATTCCTATTGTTGGATTTTTTGTGGCGGGGTTAACGGCGTTCTACATGTTCCGCATGTTAATTCTCACATTCTTTGGTGAACATCAAGACGCGCATCGGGCAGAACATATTCATGAATCGCCCAACGTCATGATCATTCCGCTCATTGTGTTTGCGGCTCTTTCATTTTTTGCGTTCTACTCATTCAATCCTATTTCTGCAGGCAGCGGATGGTTTTTCACAAAAGTCACTGCACCGGCCGTTGTTGTACCCGAAGGAGTTGCCTCAACGCCTGCTGAAGAATTTATCGAAGAGGTTCACCATCAGCATTCATTGGCGATGATGATTTCTGTCGGAGTTTCAGGAATAGGAATTCTTCTCGCCTTCGTCATCTATTATTGGAAAAAGATTTCAGCCGACGCGTTAGAAAAAGCAATGAAGCCTCTTCATACATTTTTATATCGCAAATGGTACTTCGATGAATTGTATGATGCTACAGCGGTAGCCGCAACTATTGGAATCGCTCGCGTATTGGCATGGTTCGACGCAAAAATTATTGACGGTATCGTCAACGGTGCGGCATCGGTGACACGTATCGGTTCGGTAGTCAGCGGAAAATTTGACTCGATCGTGGTCGATGGAGCTGTGAACTTTACGGCATACTTTGCCGGCTTCTTTGGACTATTGTTGCGAAAAGTACAAACGGGAAAAGTTCAAACGTATATCATCTTTGCATTGATTGGCTTGATGGCTCTGCTGGCCTTGTATAAATAAAATTAATTCTTTGCGTCTTCGCGGTTAAACTTTTCACCGCAAAGTCGCAAAGGCACAAAATGAACATTATAAAGCATTAATTCTATGGAACTTAAAATTCTTAATATTGGTATTCTCACATGGCTTACATTTCTTCCTGTTGTCGGAATGATTGTCGTCCTGCTTCTTCCGAAGGAACAGAAAGCCGCCATTCGCTGGACGTCGCTTGCCTTTACTCTTGCGCAGGTCGTTTTGGCAACCTTGCTCTTCACAAAGTTTGACCGCTCGCTTGCAGGTGTCAATTCAGCCGAAACGATGCAATTCAAAGAAATGTTTGATTGGATTTCGATCAGAAGCAGTGGATTGTTCGGCACCATTAAGATTGAATATTTTCTCGGCATCGACGGTATCAGTTTACCGATGGTTTTTTTAACAGCGCTTATTTCCTGCATCGCCGTTATTTCTTCGTGGTCAATAGAAAAATCCATTAAGGGATATTTTGCACTGCTGTTGCTGCTCGATACGGGCATGATGGGCGTGTTTGTCGCGCTCGATTTTTTCCTCTTCTATATTTTCTGGGAAGTGATGCTTCTGCCGATGTATTTCTTAATCGGTGTCTGGGGCGGACCGCGAAGAGAATATGCCGCGATTAAGTTTTTCCTTTACACATTGCTTGGGTCCGTGTTGCTGCTGCTTGTCATGCTCGCGCTCTATTTCAGCGTCAGTATTCCCGATCCTTCGGGCATAAAAATTCATACGTTCAACATGCTGGCAATGATGAATCCAGCAAATTATGACGCTGGAACTTTGCTTGCCGGAGTTTCAACGTACTGGCGCTACGTGGCGTACGTAGGACTCTTTATCGGCTTCGCAATCAAAGTTCCGATCTTTCCGTTTCATACATGGCTGCCCGATGCACACGTTGAAGCACCGACAGCCATCAGCGTTATTCTTGCCGGTGTCCTGTTGAAAATGGGAACGTACGGCTTAATGCGCATCGCCTTTCCAATATTTCCCGATGCGGCAGTGTACTATGCGTACCCGCT
>JAQUOA010000081.1:4508-11381 GCA_028749215.1 Bacteroidota bacterium | reverse complement strand
ATTGGACGCAACGTTGCCGTATTTAAAAGTATTATCCCAAACATTGTGGCTGTAGAGCCAAATGCTGTTTTGCTGGTCGCTACAAATCCTGTTGATATTTTAACGACAGTAACAGAACAGCTTGCAAATATTCGTCCAGGACAAGTGATCGGCTCGGGTACGACGCTGGATACAGCACGCTTTCGCGCACTGGTTGCCGACCATGTCGGTGTGGATGCGCATCATGTTCACGGATACGTCGTTGGCGAACATGGCGACAGCGAAGTTGTTGTATGGAGCAGTGCGACGGTGGCAGGTTTACCGATTCAAGAATTTTGTGCGGCACGAAATGTTCCATGGTCTGACAAAATTAAAATTACGATTGAAGAAAACATCCGCAAGGCGGCATACAAAATCATTCAAGGCAAAGGGGCAACATACTACGGTATCGGAGCGATTCTTGCACATATTACTGAACGCATTATTCGAGACCAGCGAGCTATTTTAACGGTAAGTTTGACCACAAAAGAATACGGTGTAGCTCTGTCGTTTCCTCGTTTAGTTGGAGGAGAAGGAATAATCGGAGATATTGGTCTGTCAATGAATGAAGAAGAAAAAGGATTGCTGCAAAACAGTGCCACCATTCTTGCATCGGCTTTTGGCTCTATAAAATAAATATATTTTCACCATTGAACTTTCTGCAATCACTGAATATATTACTCCCACGGTCTTCCTGTTTGAAGACAAAATGCGCAAAGGAAATCTTGAAGAGGGAATAAAAATTCTTTTGCACACCCTGTGTTGTTAGCGTCAATTTAATCCTGACCACTATGCTTACAACCGTTCTCTCCGCCGCCACCTACGGCATCAATGCTTACCTGATTGAAATCGAAACCAATATTGAAAATACCGTTCCTAATTTTTTTATGGTGGGACTACCTGACAACGCCGTGAAAGAATCACGCGAGCGTGTGGCAACAGCGATAAAAAATTCTGCATACACATATCCAAACAAACGTATCACGATCAATCTTGCACCCGCGGATGTAAAGAAGGAAGGTTCATCCTACGACTTGCCGATAGCTGTGGGCATGCTGGCATCGAGCGGACAAGTAAGTGAAGATCGATTGAAAGAATTTGTCATCCTTGGCGAGTTGGCGCTCGATGGAACTCTTCGTCCCATCCACGGCTCGCTCCCGATCACTGTTGAATTAAAGAAGAAAGGAATTCATGGCATTATTCTTCCCAAACCAAATGCGTGTGAAGCGGCGATGGTAGAAGGTGTAGATGTGTACGGCGTGGAGTCACTGGCCGACACGATTGAATTTCTCGACGGCAAAAGCTCGTTAAAGCCGACGAGAATGAATATGAGGGAAGTATTTTCTGTTGAACAAAAATACACATCAGATTTTTCCGATGTCAAGGGACAGGAAAATGTAAAGCGTGCGCTTGAAGTTGCAGCGGCTGGTGGGCATAACATCATTATGATCGGTCCACCAGGATCAGGAAAGACAATGCTAGCGCGACGATTGCCGAGCATTCTTCCGCCGTTGACATTTGAAGAGAGCATTGAGACGACAAAAATTCATTCTGTGGCAGGAATTCTTCCCCCGGGCTCAGCACTTGTTGCACAGCGCCCGTTCAGATCTCCGCATCACACAATTTCCGACAGCGCACTTGTCGGCGGGGGAACGATTCCGCGTCCCGGAGAAATTTCGCTTTCACATCATGGTGTATTATTTTTAGATGAACTTCCGGAATTCGCACGCAATGTTCTTGAAGTGATGCGCCAGCCGCTTGAAGACGGTAAAGTCACGATCAGCAGATCAAAGATGTCACTTGAATTTCCTGCCAACTTTATGCTCGTGTGTGCGATGAATCCATGTCCGTGCGGCAACTTTGGAAATCCGAATACTGAATGCACCTGCACACCGATGCAAATTCAAAAATACATGGCAAAAATTTCAGGGCCGCTGCTGGATCGCATTGATATTCACATTGAAGTTCCTGCGGTGAAGGTAACGGAGCTTTCACAAAAGAAACCCGGTGAGCATTCTTCCTGCATCCGAGAGCGTGTCATTCGTGCACGTGAAATTCAACTTCATCGATTCACAACTCATCAACAACGGCTTTTTGCCAATGCCACCATGCAGTCTAAAGAAATTCGGGAGTACTGCAAAATTGATTCGGCGGGTGAAGATCTGTTAAAAATGGCAATGACAAAGCTTGGACTTTCAGCAAGGGCATATGATAGAATTTTGAAAGTTTCGCGCACCATTGCTGATCTTTCATGCAGTGCAGAAATTCGGACGGAACACTTAAGCGAAGCCATTCAGTACCGTAGCTTGGATAGAAATTTATGGATGTAAGGGAAATGCCGGTTGGGAAAAGGGTGGTGTATATCACAGTATAGAGGTTTATTCTTTTTTATTTTATCATTGTAATGATTTAATCTTTTATTTATTATGTCGGTAATTAATTGCGACATCATTCTTTCACCATTATAAAGGAGCTATCAATGAAAAATCGATATTACTTGTTGGCGTTTCTCTTCTCCATCATATTTGTTTATTCCGGATGTTCAAAAAGCAGTTCAACATCAACAGGGGCATCCAATGATGGTCCGACGTACCCTGTGACAGCCACAGTTTTAAATCCGCAGGGAAAACCACAAGGGGGTGCACTGTTGACGCTGAAAAATGCTCCATCGCAAAATCCTAAATATTCTGCCTACACCGATACTTCTGGAAAGGCAACGATTCAATCTCCTGCAGGAAATCAAGTTCTTATCGCAAAAATTGGTTCTGCCTTCCTCAGTGAAATTCCGGTAGTGGTGAAAGCAGATTCAACAGGAACAAATGCAGGTACTGTTACTCTTCACCAAAACACATCCGTAAAAGTTTTGGTGGTGAAAGCAAGTGCAGAACAATTGGAAGATGTATTGCGTGTTATTGGGTATGCAACATTTGATTCGACTGAAGTTGACACACTGCGCAATATGACAGCACGAGATTCTACACAAACTTTAACTTTCTTAAAGAATTATACTCTTATATTTTCTGATTGTGACGGTGGTACTGAAAGTGCATATCCAGGTCTATCTCGAGTGTATGGACGTTATGTTGAACAAGGCGGGAAAATTTACGGCGGACATTACAACTTTTATAATTTGGATAAAGTATGGCAGCCATTCTTTACGAAAAGGGATTATCAAGGAGTATCATCAAAAGATTCGATTTCAATCATTGACACCCAACTACAAGGTTTTATCGGTTTTTCAATTGCAAAATGGAATGCAACAGATTCTCGTGCTCTCTCCGGGTACGAAAAATTTTCAGATTTGCCAACGGCCTCAAAGGTGTATGGCGTAATTTATGGAACCAGTCCTGCTGTTGGTGTGATAGTTGAAAATTATCTTGGTACCGGAAAATATCTCTGGACGGATTACCACAACCAGGATATAAAAACTGATCCAAAGCTTGTAAAGATAGTGCAGTACTTTTTGTTGAATTTGTAAAACGAATTGAACCGTGCAAAGATGTAATGTCTTTGCACGGTTGATTTAACCGAATTTTTCCCATCGCAAGATCTCCGCACTAAAAATTTTTTCCATCTCTCTTGACAAACTAAAAATATATCGTATATTACATATAGTTCTTTTACACAGCATTTTTTGAATTCATCACGAGTGAGCGAGGGACAGACCCTGCGACCTCACAGCAACCGGTTCTGATAACATCGGAACGTCAGGTGCTAATTTCTGATCCGCTTCGGCGGGTGAAGATGAACTAAGAAACGGGAATTTTTTTTACCTCTTTTTAGTTCATCTATGAAAGAGGTTTTTTCGTTTTAAAACCATGAACAACATTTCAAACTTACATCTTTTCTACGCATGCCGGCCCGTTATGGAGCACCTCTCTCCATATTTCGACGGGAATTTCCTCTGTTGTCTCTAATTATCGTTGCGTCATTTAAGTCGATTACTTTTGGTAAGTGCCAAGAGTAGGAAGAATTATATTATCTCAAAAATTCTTCACACACAATCATAAACGAAAACATACAGAGGATAAATATTATGTCTACCAACGGAAAACAACGACACTATCGTTTTGAAACTTTACAGCTTCATGCCGGTCAACAACCCGATCCCACAACAAAGTCGCGCGCAGTGCCGATCTATCAAACGACCTCGTTTAATTTTAACGATGCCGATCATGCAGCGAATCTTTTCGGTTTGAAAGAGTTCGGAAATATCTATACGCGCATCATGAATCCGACAACGGATGTGTTTGAACAGCGTATTGCTGCGCTTGAAGGGGGTGTTGCGGCGCTGGCGACAGGTTCCGGACAGGCGGCACAATTTTTAGCAATCACAACAATCGTGCAAGCGGGTGAAAACATTATTTCCACCAGCAATTTGTACGGCGGCACATACAATCAATTTAAAGTCACTCTTCCGCGGCTCGGCATTGGTGTAAAATTTGTCAACGGAGATAAGCCGGAAGAATTTCAAAAACTGATCGACAACAAAACCAAAGCCATCTATATCGAGTCAATCGGCAATCCGCGTTTGAATGTTCCTGATTTTGAAGCGATTGCAAAAGTAGCCCATGACAATGGCATTCCGCTCATTGTGGACAATACATTCGGTGCGGCCGGATATCTTGTTCGTCCGTTTGAACATGGTGCAGATATCATCACACACTCTGCCACAAAATGGATCGGCGGACACGGCACAAGCATCGGCGGTGTGATTGTTGATTCGGGGAAATTCAATTGGGGAAACGGAAAATTTCCAATCTTCACCGAGCCGTCTCCTTCTTACCATGGATTGAAATTTTGGGATGTGTTCGGCGCTCCCGGACCGTTTGGAAATATTGCGTTCATTATTCGAGCTCGTGTTGAAGGATTGCGTGACATCGGCGCCGCACTATCGCCGTTCAACGCATTTCAATTCTTACAAGGCCTCGAAACTCTTTCACTGAGAATTGAACGTCATAATGAAAACGCATTGAAACTTGCACTATGGCTTGAACGACAACCTCAGGTAAGCTGGGTGTCATATCCGGGATTATCCAATCATCCCTCACACAAACTTGCAAAAAAATATTTGCGCCAAGGTCTCTTCGGATCGGTTCTTACATTTGGAATCAAAGGGGGGATAGATGCAGGAAAATCTTTTGTCAATAGTGTGAAGTTATCCAGCTTGCTGGCGAATGTCGGCGATGCAAAAACACTTGTTATTCATCCGGCATCGACTACACATCAGCAGTTGTCGCAGGAAGATCAACTGCTTTCCGGCGTTACGTCCGATCTTGTTCGTGTATCAGTGGGTATCGAACACATTGAAGATATCATTGAAGATTTTGACGAAGCACTTCGCGCTGTAAAAAATACAGCGAAGGTTGCAGCGTAAATTATTGACGATGTCCGGCATCGTACAGATGTCGGACATCAATTATTAAAAAATGCCTACACTAACGCAGCATATTGTTGAAACAAAAATTGTCCAATTGTTCGATGAAACACATCCATTGAAAATGGAGTGCGGAGTTGAACTCTCTCCGGTACACGTTGCCTTTGAAACGTACGGCGAATTAAACTCTGCCGGTGACAATGCCATTTTGGTTTGCCACGCTTTAACAGGAAGTGCACATGCAGCAGAATATTCTTCGGAGGATTCCAAGTCGGCAGGATGGTGGCACACCGCTATTGGCGAAGGAAAAGCGTTGGATACGAGAAAATATTTTGTCATCAGTTCTAATTTCCTGGGGGGATGTTACGGAACGACTGGTTCTATTTCTGAAAATCCCAAAACCGGAAAGCCGTATGGTCTTTCATTTCCGCAGATGACGGTGCGAGATATGGTCAAAGTTCAAAAAGCATTGATCACCTATCTTGGCGTAACAAAACTTAAAACTATTATCGGCGGCTCGCTTGGAGGCATGCAAGTGTTGGAGTGGCCGTTGATGTATCCGGACTTGGTCGAATCAATCGTTCCTATTGCTACGGCGGCAAAACATTCTCCGTGGGCAATAGGGCTCAACACCATCGCTCGTCAAGCAATCATGAACGATCCTGATTGGAAATCGGGGAACTACTATGCTTTCGGTCAACCGCAGAAAGGTTTTTCGCTTGCAAGGCAAATAGCCATGTTGTCGTACCGAAGCGATGTTTCTTTTCAACAGCGTTTTCAACGAGAGAGAATCAAAGATAATCTTGATTCAAAGAATTATAATTTTGATTGGTCAAATTTATTTCAAGTAGAAAGTTATCTGTACTATCAAGGGAAAAAGCTTGTGGATAGGTTTGATGCCAACACATACATCTACATCACTCGTGCCATGGACTTGCATGATGTGACGTTAGATCGCGGTTCGATTGAAGATGTCCTTGGTTCAATTACGGTTCCTTCACTTTCGGTAGGTATCGACTCCGACATTCTTTATCCGGTTCATGAACAAAAAGAAATTGCTTCGCGCATTCCGAATTCGACCTATGCTGAAATAACGTCACCGCATGGCCACGATGCATTTCTTATAGAGTATGATCAACTCTCGATGATGCTAAAAAAGTTTTTACGTTAATGTCGTATTCTTAGCACGAGGATTTTATAGGTAAGAGTGAAATTTTAAAATCCAACAATTCACCATATCATTACATAGTATCATAAGGAGAACACTCTATGGAGCAAACGTCTACCAGGAGATTTACCGTTGTTGTTTTTTTGTTATTGCTTTCTTCATTACTTTTTGGGCAATCCGCAACTGGAGTAAAGGGAGAAGTGACTGATTCAAAAGGTGCGCCGTTGCCCGGTGCAAACATCAGTGTCGTTGGAACTTCAACAGGAACTATTACGCAAGGAGATGGGGCGTACCACTTAAAACTGTCTGC
>JAQUOA010000081.1:0-4408 GCA_028749215.1 Bacteroidota bacterium | reverse complement strand
TTAATTTTGATCCGCTCGCACAAGGCAACCGCATTAATCATATCTGGGGTGAAGCAAAATTGAATGATGCATCCATATTTTTAAATGGTGACTATCCAATTAACGACAATATCTCGGCGTACATTTTTGGCGGATACAGTCATCGCGCGGGGAAATCGGCAGGTTTTTATCGCTTAGCAAGTGACAGTAGAAACGTTCCCGCAATTTATCCTAATGGATTTTTGCCATTTATCGAAACAGACATTAATGATTTTTCCGCTTCAGCTGGTGTCAAAGGTTCGGTATCTGATTGGACATATGATTTAAGCGAAACATATGGAACTAACTCATTAGCATACCGAGTAACTAATTCGCTCAACACATCATACTGGGCAAAATCGCCGACAGATTTTGATGCAGGTACGTTAAAATTTGGTCAAGCAACAACGAACTTGGATATCTTTCGCGCAGTGGATATTGGAAGAGAATTTCCATTGGATGTTGCTGTAGGTGGCGAGTTCCGATATGAGAATTACCAAATTCTAGCTGGTGAAGTTGCTTCCTATGCATTTGGTGATTCCACTAAAAAAGCAAAAGGTGCTCAAGTATTTCCGGGATTTGCACCCGCTGATGCAAAAGATAAATCCCGAACTAACGTAGGTGCATATATCGACCTTGAACATAAACTGTCGAACCTTTGGTTAGTCAGCGTTGCGGGACGTGCAGAGAATTATTCAGACTTTGGTTCTACTGTGACCGGTAAATTTTCGACACGATATGATGTTGCTTATGGCTTTGCTGTTCGTGGTGCTGCAAGCACAGGGTTTAGAGCTCCATCCCTTGCTCAATCGTATTTCTCTGCTGTGTCTACAAACTTTATCGGCGGTGTGCCGTACGACATTATCACTGCACCTGTGAATACGTCACTAGCAAAGGCATTGGGTGCATCAAAACTAAAAGCAGAAAAATCGGTTAATTTAAGTGTTGGCTTGACTTATGATTGGGAAAATCTTTCATTCTCGGCTGATGTATACAGGATCGATATTACCGATCGAATAGTATTTACTGAAAACTTCATTGATTCTGCGAAAGTAGGTACTTATCAACCTACGAATGTATCGAAATTTCTTGCGAATCAGGGATTTCCTGGAATTGGCGGCGGACGATTCTTCACTAATGCAGTGAATACAAAAACACAAGGAATGGATATTACCGGCCGCTATGGTATCGATTTGTCAGACCTTGGGAAGTTACGCTTAACAGCAGCAATTAACTTCACCAAAACAGAAATCATAAATAAAGATGATATACAAACGCCTGAGGCATTGAAAGCAATCACATCAATTCCATTGTTTGGACGTGTTCAACAAGCCCTTACTGAAGTTGGTCAGCCGCGCAGCACGTACAACTTCATCGCGAATTATGATTACAACGATTTAGGAGTCTTGCTCCGCACTGTTCGCTATGGCGATGTGACAACAGTTCAGATTATTTCAGATCCGGTACGCGATCAGACATATAGTGCAAAATGGCTTACTGATGCTGAAGTTTCGTACCGTTTATTGAAAAATTACGTAGTGGCTGTTGGTGTTGATAATATCTTTGATGTGTACCCTGATAAAGTATTAAAGATAAACTCTAACAACGGTATTCAGCAATACAGCGGTCAGTCGCCGTTTGGTTTCAACGGACGATTCGTGTACGCTCGCGCTTCTGTAAAGATATAGTTTCATCTATATTTTCTGTCTCAAACGCTCCCTAATAAGGGAGCGTTTGTGCTTTTAAAACCCTTCTGTTCTATCTTCATTGATACTCAAGCCGTTTTTTTCTATTTTCTATAAGAAGATCCATCCCTAAACGAAAAATGGTATCGATCAAATACTCTCAGTGCATAACTTTTCTATCTGTTTCCATCAACCTTGAAATCTATTAAACCTAATGAATAATTTATTTGCCATAGTTGGGCGGCCAAATGTTGGCAAGTCACTGCTTTTCAACCGCATCATTGGCGCGCAAAATGCTATTGTGCACGACGAACCCGGCGTGACGCGCGACCGACACTATGCCGAAGGTGAATGGACCGGGAAAAAATTTACGCTTATCGATACCGGCGGCTACGTTCCGGATTCCGACGATGTCTTTGAAAAAGCAATACGCGAGCAGTCGCAGATTGCCATTGATGAAGCCGATAAAGTTTTATTCGTTGTTGATGGCAAAGAAGGTCTCACCGCATTCGACAAAGAGATCGCATCCATCCTTAGGAAATCGAGAAAAAAAGTTACCTTGGTCGTAAACAAAATTGACTTTGCAACTCTTGAATCTGAAGTCGGGCAATTTCATCGTCTTGGACTTGGCGAGCCAATTTCTGTCTCGGCATTAGCGGGAAGAAAAATTGGAGATTTTCTCGATATCATTACGCAAGATTTGCCGACGAATCTCGACGATGAAAAAGACGATAGACTTCACCTTGCAATTATTGGAAAGCCGAATGTTGGCAAGTCATCGTTTGTTAATGCTATTATCGGACATGAGCGGACAATTGTAACGCCAATAGCCGGCACGACGCGTGATCCCATTGACACGCTTTATAAATATATGGGTGAAGATCTTGTGCTTATTGATACGGCGGGATTGATGCGGAAGAGCAGGATTAAACACAACATCGATTTCTATTCTGCCATCCGTACGATTAAAAGCATTGAACGTTGCACCGTGGCAATTATTTTATTTGATGCCTCACTGCCGTTGGAGAAACAAGACTTGCGGATTGTCCAAACCGTAGCAGAAAAAAATAAAGGTGTCATCATTGCTATTAACAAATGGGACGCGATAGAAAAAAATTCAGACTCGGTAAAAGAGTATGAAAAAATCCTCCGGGACAAGCTTCGCACTTATGATTATATTCCCGTCATCTTTATTTCCGCCACAACCAAGCAAAGAATTTATAAAGCGCTTGATCTTGCCAAAGAAGTGCACCACAACCGGTCACTCCGTATCCCGACAAGTTCACTGAATGAAAAACTCCTTCACGATGTTCAACGCCACCCGCCGTCAACAAAAACGGGGAAGGATGTAAAATTAAATTACGTTACTCAAGTGAAAACACATCCGCCGGTGTTTGCGTTCTTTGCCAATCAACCGGATATGGTCTCAGAACTTTATCGGCGGTTTCTGGAAAACCGCATCCGTCACCATTTTGGATTTGACGGTGTTCCGCTCACATTGGTTTTTAAACACAAACGAAAATGAAACGGCGCATCGTCGTCATAGGCGGAGTTGCGGCCGGACCGAGTGCTGCAAGCAAAGCAAAACGGGTGAATCCGGATGCGGATGTCGTACTGTATGAAGCAGGCGATTTTATTTCCTACGGCGTCTGCGAAATTCCTTACTACATCAGCGGGGAGGTAAACGGTGCTGAAAAGTTAGTCATCTATACACCTGAACGGCTTCAAAAAGAAAAAGGAGTTCTTGCTTTTACCCATCACCTCGTAGAAGAGATTCGTCCCGCAAAAAAAGAAATTTCCGTGAGAGCCTTGAAGGACCGCACAACGTTCACCGATCATTACGACAAACTCATTATTGCCACAGGATGTTGCTCTAAAAAAATTGGAATAAAGGGAGAAGATGCTAGGAATGTTTTTCATATCAAAACATTAACCGACGCCTATGCGTTAAAAAAATTTATTGAAGAAGAGCGGCCGCGCTCTGCAGCCATTATAGGCGCAGGATTTATTGGGATGGAAATGGCCGATGCGTTGTCGAAATACGGCATCGATGTAACAGTTGTACATCGGTCATCAAAACCAATGTCGGTGCTGGAAGAACCATCGCAAAAAATTATTCTTGAAGAATTAGAACGAAACAATGTTCGTTTCATTCCCCATGCTACTGTTGAATGGTTCGGTGTCGGTGCAAAACAAAATGTTGTCGCCGTCGGCACAAAGAACGAAACAATTGAAACCGATCTCGTGATTGTTGCCGTCGGAGTAGAACCGAATGCCGATTTAGCACGTGATGCAGGAATTAAACTTGGAAAATTTGGCGGCATAACGACCAACGATCAAATGAACGTTGCCGGTGCAGAAAATATTTATGCGGCTGGTGATTGCTGTGAATTGAAAAACAGTATCAGCAAGAAAATGTTTTATCAGTCGTTAGCAACCACGGCCAGCAAAACAGGTTGGGTTGCGGGCGAAAATGCCGCGGGCAAAGTTGCACATTTCAAAGGCGCTTTCCGGGCACTCGGGGTAAGAATTTTTAATACAGAAGTTGCACAAGTTGGATTGACAATGAAAGAAGCACTTGAATTAGGATTTGCTCCGATACAATCCACCATTGCCGCGTTATCAAAAGTTGGAATGATGCCGAGGAGTGAGAGTTTAACCATTACGACTATTGCCGACAAAAAATCCGGCAGACTGCTCGGTGC